>JAISMC010000089.1 GCA_031276965.1 Treponema sp. | reverse complement strand
ACACGCCGGACTGTTCTGGGTAAAATATGAGCCGTGAGCCGTGAGCCGTGAGCCGTGAGCCGTGAGCCGTGAGCCGTGAGCCGTGAGCCGTGAGCCGTGAGCCGTGAGCCGTGAGCCGTGAGCCGGATATTTGTCTGTATGTTCAGCGATGGTCAGAAACATGGGAATAGTGTACTAGACACGGAATGTCTTTGCAATAAGTTTCTGCAGGGATGCGGGCAAATGCTTCATCTTCCTTCTACCGGCTGCCGGCGCTTTGCCGCGTTTATAGGGCCCCAATTACCGGGCTGCCGGAACAATCCCCCGCTATAAAGATCTTTGGACAACCCGCGGCTAGACGGGCAGTTTCTTTACCGGTACCCCCAGTTTGGCGGCGGCCTGTTCCGCGGCGGCGTTTCCCGCCACAACGACCGGACAGCCCCCGGCGGCGGCCGCGGGGGCAAGACGGGCGGCGGCGGCCCTAAGGTCCCCGGCGGAAACGGCGATCAGCGACCTAAGCCGTTCCGCCCGGCGCCGGTCTTCAAGGCCGCAGAGGAAGCGGTAGAAACCGGCGGCGCCCTGCTCCTCAGGGGTCCGGGGCCGGGTCTCATGGGCATAGCTGCCGGTAATCGCCTTGACCAGGGACTCCTCATCAGCCCATTCCTCCGCCGCTTCCCCGAGGACGGCGCCGAAGGCGCCCAGGGACCGCAGGGGATTGGGATCCCGGTAGGTAGAGAGGGAGAAGACCCGCTCGATGCCGTCGGGCTGGGCAAAAACCCCGTAAGCCCCGCCCTTCATGCGGATGTTTTCCCAGAGGGCCCCCGTGGAAAGCCGGTGGGCCAGGACCAGCTCCGCCGCATGTTCCGGGGATGTGTAGGGGGCCGCGGGAAGGGAGAGGGCGGCGAAGCCCACCTGCAGTGAGGACGAGGCGTACACTTCGGCCTTGACGTTTTCCGTTTCCGCGGGACGGTTCAGGATTGGGGCCAGCATCCCGCCCTTCAGCAGGGCAAGGAAGGGCTCCGCCCCCTCCGAAGCGGGGTTCCGGGGCTGGGGAGGGCCGAAGGAACGGAAACGGTCCCCCACGGCCTTCGAAGCCGCGCCCAGGGTTTCGCCGGAAGCGGTAAGGCCGGCGGCCAGCCCCCCCTGGACCAGACGATCCCGGAGGGCGGCAAGCTTCCGGCTTATCTGCGCGGTATCGTACTCGGCGATGGTGTGGATAAAATCGAACAGCCCAAGGCCGTTCCAGATATCCGACACCGCCCGGGACCGGGAGGCCCTGCTGCCGGAACGGCTTGACGCATAGTTTTGTCCCCCCGGGGCCAGGCTGGAATCTATATGATTCTTTATCTCCGTCACCATGTCCCGAATCCGGCGGAGATCCGAAAAATCCGCCTCCACGATGATCCTGCGGGCCAGATCCAGGGCGGGGCCCAGCTTTTCGTCCAGCGCCTTGAGGCGGAAGATCAGCCAGTCCCGGCCAAAGAGATCCAGGGTCCCCGCGGACGAAGCCAGGGTCCGGCCGGTTCCGGGAATCATGGAACTTGTGTGGACCATGCTGTAAAAAGCTCCCGTGGTCCGGGCCAGGAGGCTTGAGACTTGGCCGTAGTCCATGCCGGGAAGGCCCAGGGAGACGATGATCTCCGACAAAAGGGGAAGCCAGGGGTAATCTTCGGGATCAAGAATGTCCAGGGGCAGGACAAAATCGGCGTAGGTAATGCCGTTGGTAAAAAGATCGTGGGCAAGAAGGGGGAATCCTTCTCCGTCAAGAAGCGTCCGGGGGACGGGGTCTATCTCCGGGGAAAGGTCCTTCCGGGAAAGGTGGGGGATCAGGGCCAGCGCTTCGGGGCTGTCCCCCTCCTCCTGAATCCGTTCAAGCTCCGCCGCCTTCTCCATGATGGCCCGCTTCTCCCCGGAGGAAAGGGCCCTTTCCTTTTCCGCAAGCCGGGCCGCCAGTTCCGCGTCCTTTTTCTCCTGATACCCCGGCTCGGGGTCCACCGACACCAGGGCCCGGTGGCGGTTATCGAGAAAGTATTTTTTGATGAGGGACTCGAAGTACCGGCTGTCCGCAGCGAGGCGCCTCTTTAGTTCCCGGAAATTCGGCACGAAGAGAAGGCTCTCCCAGGGCTTCGCCCCGTGGAGCCAGCCCCGGAGGGAGCGGCGCAGCCAGACCAGAGAATAGGGACCGTGGGAACGGCGGATCTCCCGGTTGGAAAATTCCATCGAGAGCAGGGCCGCATCGATCTCTTCCTTGGGGATGCCCTCCCGGAAAAGCCGTTCCAGCTCTCCCATGATCAGCGCCTCCACCTGGTCCGCCGCACCGGCGGCGACCCCCCGGAGCCCCACGGCAAAGATCCGCTCCCGCAGTTCTCCCTCAAGTCCCGTAACGGGAGCCAGATCCTCCCCAAGACAGGACTCAATGAGGGCCCGGGTTAAGGGGGAGCCGTCATGGCCCAAAAGGGTTTCGGAAAGGGCCGACAGGGCGGTGGTTTCCGCGGCGCCGGCAGAATCCCCGCAGAGCCAGGAGAGGAATACCGTGGATTTCTGGTCCCCCCCGGCAGGACAGGGTACGTGGAGGACCCTGGGGGCCTGCCAGGGTTTGGCCCGGGGAACCGGAGGGGCGGCCTTTCCCGGTTCCAGGCGGGAAAGAAAGGTCCTGTCCAAAAAGGAAAGCTGTTTTTCCGTGGGAATATTCCCCGCAAGGAAGATCCGGCAGTTTGCCGGCGCATAGCGGGAACGGTGAAATTCCCGCAGCGCCTCCCAGCTAAGATCCGGAATATGCTCCGGGTCTCCGCCGGATTCAAAGGCGTAGGGGGTGTCCGGCAGAACCGACTTTACCGACCAGAGCCCCGCATAGGTATCCGGGGACGAGTAGGCCCCCTTCATCTCGTTATAGACCACCCCCGTCAGGGCAAGGCCGGCAGGGGCGGAGGCCGCCGTTCCGGCATGATCCGTCTCTTCGCCGGAGGAAAATATAAACCGGTGTCCCTCCTGCATAAAGGCCCACTCCGAGAGGAGCGGCCGGAACACCGCATCGCCGTAAACGGACATAAGGTTGAAATAATCCTGCTCGTTTACGGAACTGGCAGGATAGAGGGTCTTGTCGGGAAAGGTCCATGCGTTGAGAAAAGTCTGGAGGCTGCCCTGGGCTAAAACCAGGAACGCATCCTTTAGGGGATAGGCCTGGGAACCGCAGAGTACCGAATGTTCCAGAATATGGGCGGCCCCGGATGAATCCCCGGGAACGGTAACGAAGGCAAAGGCAAAGAGATTTTCCCGGTCATCGTTCAGAATATGAAAAACCTCGGCTCCGCTCCGGTGCCGGGCCCAGATTCCCCCGGCCTTAAGCTCTTCCAGATCGACAATATCCAAAATTTCAAAACCGCTTTCCAGAATCTGACCGGTTTTCAGTGTTGTTTTCATTACATTACCACATCTTCATCGCTGACAAGCAGGATACGGCCCTCTTCCCTGTTAAGCCTGAACCAGGCCAGAAAATCCTCCGCAGCCTTGTCCGCATCCCGCCTGGGTACCGCTCCGAGGATCTCATGTTCCTCCCGGATCAGGGTCCGCCGGTGGGAGGAAACGTTGGCCATGATCTTTTCGGTGAACGCGCCGGAGCGGCCCTTAAGGAGAAGAGCAATGTCCCGTTCGGACATGCTTCGCAGTTTTTCCTGGAGGGGCCGGTCGTTGGCCTTGACTACATCCTCCAGGGTATGGAGCCGTCCCTTGAGATCCCGGCTCAGGGCTTCGTCCATATTTTCAAGTTCCTCCAGGATCCGGTCCCCGAAAGAGAGATCCGAAGATTTGAGAATGGCCGCCAGGGCGTTCCTGCCGTCTATTTCGACGGAGTCCCCGGAAACGGCGGCGCTGATGTGCCGGGCCTTTTCCTTTAGAGCCGAGGCGATCTGTTCCATCACCTCCGGGGAAACCGGTCCCAAATGGGCAAGGCGCCGTACAATTTCCAGCTTCCGCTCCGGCACGGTATTTGCCAGAACCGCGGCGCACAGCCGGGGAGAAAGCCGGGAGAGAACCAGAGCCGCCGTCATGGGGGCCTCTTCTTTAAGGAGGAGGCCCGTCTGTTCCCCGGAAAAATCTTCCAGAAAGGCGAAGGGATTTTCCCTGGTTTCCGGCAGGGTTCTGTTGAGGAGGTTTTCCCCCTTCTCAGGACCGAAGGCGGCATAGAGAAGCCGCCGGGCGGCCTCGACGCCGCCCGATGCGGAACCGGCGCAGGTATAGGGCGCGGAAAGGAGGGAACGGAATTCGCCCAGGACGGCCCCGGCCTCCCCGGCGTCTATGCCCCGGATCGAGGCAATTTCCCTGGAAATTGCCTCCACCTGTTCTATGTCAAGATGAGCGAGAATCCGCGCCGCTTCGTCCCCGCCGATAAGGATGAGAAACTTAGCCGCCCGCCGGACCCTTGAATCCCCCTGAGGGGGGTCCCGGGAAACCCCTGCGGTATCCGCGGGAATTGGCCGCGGGGCAAAGGCGGGCGGACGGGTCTTTGCCTTTCCGGTTTTGATAAGGCCCGGAGAAGAAGGCGGCGCTTCAACAGCCCCCGGCATTTCGGCGTCCCCGCCGCCGTTTTTATTTTTGGAACCCCGGAGTTTCCGCAGGGTATGCTGATACGCCGCAATCCCCTGGGCCGCCGGTCCGGGGAGTTTGGATTTTCCCATGAATTCATCATACGACATGAAAGCCCTTTCCTCTAGGAGTTTGCTGCGCTTCGCGCACAAAACCCTCAAAAATCGCCGGTAAGGCGATTTTTACCTTGCAAACTCCGTTCGGACCAAAGGTCCGCGGATGCCGGATAATCGTGGTTTTTATGGTTTTTTCAACGAAAAAAACCATAAAAACCTACAAGTGCCACAGGCTCCTAGTGTTCCGTCCCGGCGCCGGGAACCGGGGAATCTCAAGGGCGGCTGAAAATAAAAGTTGACATTTAGAAATAAGCATTTTAATATGAAAATAATACCAGAAATCATAAAAAAACAATAGAGTTGTCCGGAAACTGAAGTTTCCGCCGAACAATTCCAATGTTTTGGTCTCGGGCTGTCCCAGGAGGCGGGGACGAAGATAAAAAAGCGATGATGACGGGAAATTCATCCTTTCATAGCAATGTGCCAATAGCTCCGGGGAATAGGGTTTATCTGGAACGGCCTCAAATTTACCGGCTGCTGGAAGGGGCTGTCCGGAGTCCCATCGTAACCGTGATTGCCGGAGCGGGGTACGGTAAAACCTATTCGGTCTATTCCTTTGTGCACAAATACAATGCCAATGTCATCTGGATACAATTTTCCGAGCGGGACAATATTGCGGAACGGTTCTGGGAAAATTTTGTCGCCACCCTGTCGGTGATGAACAAAGAGAAGGGGGTAAAGCTGGCGAAAATCAGATTCCCCGAAACCGAACAGCAGTTTGAGCGTTACCTCGTCATCTCCCGGGCCTATATGATTCCCGGTGAAAAATATATTTTTGTCTACGATGACTTTCACCTAATCCATGAAAAACCGGTGCTCCGTTTTTTGGAACGGTCCATCACCAGCCCCTTCCCCAATATTGCCTCCATCCTTATTGCCCGGAGCGCTCCCAAATTGAACCTTATGTCCCAGTTTGCCAAGGGCCTGGTGGCTCAAATATCCGAGGAGGATCTGCGTTTTAGCCGGGAAGAAATGCTCGAATATTTCCGGCTTCAACAGGTGCAGCCCGCGGCGAATACCGCTTCCCGGATTTATCAGGATACCGAAGGCTGGGCCTTTTCCATACATCTGGCGGTCCTGGCCCTAAAGAACGATAGTTCCGGCAGGGGCTATGCCCTTTCGGCGGTACGGATGAATGTGTTCAAACTTATCGAAAGTGAAGTTATTGCTGTCATATCCGGGCGGCTGCGGAAGTACCTCATCGCCCTGTCCCTCATTGAACACTTTGCCCTGGATCTTCTGGAAGAGCTGGCCGGGGACATGGACGGCGGCAGGCTGCTGAAAGAACTGGAACAGGTCGGTTCGTTTGTCCGCTATGATTCCTATCTCAATGCCTACCATCTTCATCATTTCTTTTTGGCTTATCTTAGCGGCAAACAGGGGGAACTTTCGGAGGAGGAAAAGCGGAAGGTATACTGCAGGGCCGCCGCATGGTGCGAGAGGAATAACCTTAAAATGGACGCCATCAGCTATTATGCCAAGGCCGGAACTTATGACAGCATCATCGAGGTGGTCTACCGGGGCCTGCCCCTGGTTCTGCCCAACCGCATTGCCCAATTTCTTTTGGAAATATTTGAACGGGCCCCGGAAGAGGTATACCGGAAGGTTCCTGCGGCATGGGTCTTCTATGTCCGGCTTTTGATAACCCTGGAAATGTTTGACCGGGCCGAGACGGAGGTTAAACGGTTTATCGCCATCTTGGAAGCGGAAGAACGTACGCCCTTTCACTGCATCGTCCTTTCGGGATCTTACAATAATCTGGGCTTTATCGGCATGTTTACCAGCATGTACAGCCGGGACTATTCCTATGTCCCCTATTTTGAACGGGGCCTCTACTACTACCGTTTAAACAATTATCTGGTTTTGGGCCCCCTGGCTGTTTTTGGCGTCAGCTCTTTTATATGCCGGGTAAGCGTCCCCGACAAGGGGGAAATCGAAAAGTATATCGAAGCCCTGGCCGGCATGGTGCCTTATATCTCCGGCAGCATGAACGGCTGCGCCTGGGGCCTGGACGATTTGGCCCGGGGGGAACTGGCTTTTTTTAGAGCGGATATTGCCCAGGCGGAACGGTTCAATAACGAGGCCGTCCGTAAGGCCCGGGAACGGAATCAGTACGAAATTGAAAACCGGGCTCTCTTCTATTTAATGAGGATAGGTCTCTTTCAGGGAAACCGGGAGAAGACAGAGGACTGCCTGAAGCGGCTTGAAGATCAGCTGAATCAACCGGACTATATAAACCGCTATATCTATCACGATATTGTCATGGGATGGTTTTATGTTCATACCGGACGGCCGGAAAAAATTGCCCCCTGGATACAAAATGATCTTGAGGAAAGCGGCCTGAATTCCATGGACTGCGGCCTGGAATTTTTGGTCCGGGCAAAGTACCATATCGCCGAAAAAAAGTACCAGGCTGCGATGAGCGTCGTGGGGTACCAGAAGGGCTCCCATCATTACGGCAATTGTCTGCTGGGCAGAATAGAGATAAACCTGATAGAGGCGGTGTGCCGTTACCGTTTGCGGGATATTCCCGCCGCCGTCCGGGCTCTGGAAAGAGCCTACGAACTGGCCGCCCCCAACGGCCTGGATATGCCCTTCATAGAACCGGGCAGGGACATGCGGGCCGTTACCGGGGCGGCCCTGAAGGTTCCGGATTGTGCTATCCCCAGGGCATGGCTTGAAAGGATACAGCGGGCCGCCACGGCCTGCGCCCGGAGGATGTTCACAATCGCGGAGTACCACCAGGGCCGGAATCAGCGGCGGAGCCGGAAATGGGAGGCGGGGGAAAGTCTTTCGCCCCGGGAGATAAAGATTCTCACCGGTCTTTCCCAGGGTCTGACCCGGGAGGAAATAGCCAGCGCCTTTTCCCTGTCAATCAACACCGTCAAAAGTGTTATCAGAAGCGTCTACAATAAGTTGGGGGCGGTAAACCGGGCCGATGCGGTACGGATTGCCACCGCCAGGAATATGCTCAAGTAACGCTGTGGTCCGGCCGGACCGGACAGCGGCGGCGGTAATTCCGCAGGCGCAGGGTATTGTTCTCAAACGAAAAGAACCGGTGCAGTAAAAAGAGGTTTTTATAAGAAATACAGATGCAGAATACGCCTTTATACAGCAATTTATTTGCGCCCTCTGAGGAGCGGATCTTTTTGGAACGGCGGCGGATCTCCGCCCTGCTGGAACAGGCCGTCCAAAGTCCGCTGGTTACCGTAGTGGCCGGCGAGGGCTACGGCAAAACCCAGGGGGTCTATTCCTTTCTCGGCGCTTACAACCCGGCGGCTGTCTGGCTTCAGCTTTCGGAACGGGACAACCTGGGGTGGCGGTTCTGGGAAAATTATACCAACGCCGTTTCCCTTTACAGCCAAACAGCCGGGACCGCCTTGAGGGAGATGGGCTTCCCCGAAACAACCCGGCAGTTTGATCGCTATATAAGCTTCTTGAAGAATGAGATGATCGGTTCCAAGAAGTATATTGTCGTTTTGGATGACTTTCACCTTATTCACGAAAAGCCGCTGCTGCGCTTTCTGGACCGGATTTTGTCCACTCCCATTCCCAACACTTCTATCATTCTCATCTCCCGGAAGGAGCCGGCGATCAATACGGTATCCTTTCTTTCCAAGGGCATGCTGGCCGGTCTTGGCACGGAGGATCTTCGCTTTACCAGGGAGGAAATAGGGGATTATTTTAAGTTCCGGGGCCTGCCCCTTTCGGAAGGGGAAGTTGAACAATTGTATTATGACACCGAAGGATGGGCCCTGGCGGTGGATCTGGTGGTTCAGGAGATCAAGGCCAGGGGAGGGGAGGGGGGCGGCGTCCACTCTTTGAAAAACATGGACGCCTTTAGAAAGATAGAGGAAAAATTCTTTAATGCCGTATCTCCGGCCCTTAGAAAATTTCTTATCAAAATATCCCTCATTGAGCATTGGCCCCGGGAACTGCTGGAATCCCTAAACCCCCCGGAAGGATACATACGGAATCTGGAAAAGCTCAGTTCCCTCATCCGCTACGACACCTTTCTCCACGGTTACCGGATTCATCACCTCTTTATCGAATTCCTGCAGGAAAAGCAGGGGGAACTTTCGCCGGAGGAGGTCCGGGCGATGTACCTCAACGCCGCCCAATGGTGCCTTAAAAACAACCTGCGTATGGACGCCGCCATTAATTATGAACGGGCGCGGTGTTACCGGGGCGTTCTCGATATTATCTATTCCTTTCCCCGCCTCCTGTCCGAAGCGGTGGCGGCCTTTTTTTTGGAACTGGTGGACAGTCTTGTCGCCAAGGGAGAAAACGAAACGGACGATGATTTGCTCTTTCTGCGCCACAACCGGTCCCGGCTGTTTATTTCCCTTGGGCGCTTTGACGAAGCCGCCGCCTTGTGCCGGGAATCTATAGCGCAATTTGAAGCCCTGCCCCCGGGCCCCCTGCGTTCCCGGATTCTCTCCGCTAATTACAGAACCCTGGGGTCCCTGAAAATTTTAACCTTCCGGTCCAAGAGGGACTACGACGTGGCTCCCCTGTTTGAAAAGGCGGATCAGTATTATAGGGAATACCCTTCCTTTATGCAGGGACCGGGAAACGTATGCTGCATAGGCTCCTATGTTATCCAGGTAGGGTATCCTGCGGAAAAGGGGGAGATGGAGTACTCGATTCGAAAATTTATTCCCGCCATCCCCTTTGCGGCTCACTGTTTTAACGGCTATCTTTACGGCGTGGATGCCCTGTCCTGGGCGGAACTGTACTATTTTCAGGGCGATGTGGATAACGCTGAACAGTTTGCCCGGCAGGCCCTCTTTAAGGCCCGGGAAAAAGGACAGTTTGAAACCGAAACCAGGGCCCTCTTCTATCTGCTGCGGACCAAGCTCCACGCCGGAGATTTCCCGGCCCTGGGGGGGCTCTTGAAGCAGCTTGAAGTTCAGCTTGAAACGGTCGATTATCCGAACCGTTTTATTCTCTACGATATTGTTACCGGCTGGTTCTATGCCCATCTGGAACAGAACGCCAGGATTGCCCCCTGGCTTAGAAATGATTTTGAGGAAAGTGATCTTAACAGTACGCTTTACGGCTTCGAAACCCTGGTAAAGGCAAAGTGCTCTTTTGCGGATGGACGGTACGATGCGGCCCTGCATGCTCTGGAACAGCGGAAGGGGGATCATCACGGCCTCAGGAGCCTTATACTCGGCAAAGTGGAGGCAGATACCCTGGAGGCGGCGGCCTATTTGCGGCTGGGAGAAACCGGGGCCGCCGTTAAAGCTCTGGAAAGCGCCTGGGAAGCGGCGGCATCCAACAACCTGGATATGCCCTTTATCGAACTGGGTGAGGATATGCGGATTCTGGCCGGAATCTGTCTGAACCGGGAAGCCTGCTCTATCCCGCGGTCCTGGCTGGAGGCAGTCCGCAGCAGGGCTTCGGTTTATGGCAAAAAACTTGCCTTGTTAGTTGAACAATACCAGGCCGGGGTAAAACAAGCGGTCCTTTCCCGGCAGGAACAGACGGTACTGCGCTGTCTTTCCCAGGGCTTAACCAGAGAGGAAATAGCCGATGAAGCCGGCATCTCGCTTAATACTGTTAAAGCCCTTATCAAGGGCCTGTACAACAAGCTGGGAGCCCTGAACCGGGCCGATGCAGTACGGATAGCCGCCGTTTCGGGGCTTTTAAAACAGCCGGAACATTAGTACCTGTAAAACCAAATACACGGACCGGATTCAAAGCCTCGTTTTCGGAAGACGGGGATTAAACCAGACTTTCGAATAAACCCTTTAATGGCAAAATTTCTTAAAAAAAACCGAAAAAACTGAAAAAAAATATAAAAAACGCCATTAGGGTGTGTTACGTTCACCAAAACCTTACTAACGTAAGTTTTAGGAGAGAATTCTGTGCATGTACCTCTTAATAAAGATATTATTACCCGCAGGGAGATTGAACCCCTGCTGCTCAAAGCCTACGAGGCGCTGAAGATCTATGAAAAAGCCACCGAAACATACGGCGCCGTGCTGGACCATCAGAATCGTTCCATTGAAATAGCCGACTATAATGTCTCATTCTGCGATCTCTGTAAAAAGTATCATGAAAAAACATCCTGGGACAAGGGGGTGTATCCCTGTACCGGGATGCATATTGCCAATATTGATAAAGTCCGGGAGGCGGGGGGTTCCTACGTCTATATGTGCGAGCTGGGGCTTATGTACTGGATAAGCCCCCTCTTTTCAAACGGCCGTTTTGCGGGAACCCTCGTGGCCGCGGGGGTACTGGGCATATCCAGAAAGAGGACCGCCGAAAAAATCATGGCTATAAGCAGGGGAGCAATTCCGGAAGAACAGGCCCTCTGGTTCCTCGTCAAGCTGCAGGAAAAGAAGTACGAAGACATAAAGGCCCTGGCCCGGATGCTGCTGGTATGCGCCGAACAAATATCCCGGGATACCAGAGGGTACAGCGAGATCATGGGCCGGATAACCCAGCAGGAGTACTATCTTTCAAATCAGATCCGTCAGACAAAGATGCGTCCCGGCGACGATTTTCCCGGGGAACATCATCTGGACAGGGAACGGATGCTTATGGCCAGTCTCCGCCGGGGAGACAACGAAACCGGAAGGAAGATTCTTAACGAAATGCTGCGCATGCTTCCCGGGAGAAATGCAAATGACTTTGCCCGGATTCAACTGCGGGCCATTGAGATGGTGGTACTCCTCTCCCGGGCGGCGGTGGCGCCGGACGTTTCCGAAGATAACGCCCTGCTGGAGGCGAACAACCGGTATTTGAAGCGGATTCAGGAGACCCGGAATCTTGCAGAACTGACCGATGTGATTCACATCATTGTAGATCGCATGGCGGGACAGATCTTTTCCTTCCAGGGGGTACGCCACGCTTCGGCGCTGCGGAAGGCCGAGCGTTTTATCTGGGAAAATTATACCCGTAAGATCAGTCTCCAGGAAGTGGCCGATGCATCGGGACTGTCGGCGCCCTACTTTAGCACTATTTTTAAAGAGGAGATGGGGGAAAATCTGTCCGCCTACCTGAACCGCCTCAGAGTGGAAAAGGCGGCGGCTATGCTGAAGAAGACGGATCTTCCCATGAGCGAAATAGTAACGGCCTGCGGTTTTGAGGATCAGAGCTGGTTCTCGAAAATTTTTAAGAACTATATGGGAATGAGTCCGGGGAAGTACCGGGGACAGGGAACGCTGTGAAAGATACGGTCAATCCCAAGATCCCCAAAACAGATCCCCGTCTGCTTGAGGCTTATAAGCTGGCCCTGGAATATGCAAAAGCCACGGGCGCCATAATATGCGTACTCGACAAGAATTATCTGCCCATAGCCGAACTGGCCAGCGAGGTGTACAGCGGGAAAAATACCTGTCTGATCTGCCTCAAGTACAAAAACGGCGGATGTTCCGGCGTTCCGGATATGAAAAATTCCCACTGCAAGCCGCTTCATATTAATGCGGTCAAGGAATCCGCCGGTTTCGGCGGCTCCTACATCTATATGTGCGAACTGGGCTTTATGTTCTGGACCAGTCCTGTTTATGCCGGCGGCGCTCTTGCGGGTACTCTGATAGGAGCGGGGTTTTTGGGCATTGACCGTGCCGAGGCCGGGGAAGCCCTCTCGGTTCTGACCAATGGGGAGATCCCCGGGCGGGAACTGGAAGAGCATCTTAAACAGTTCCCCCGGGGCGATCCTGAACGGATCAAATCCATGGCCGAATTGCTGCAGATCTGCGCGGAAAACATGTCTCTGGGCAGCGAAGGCTACCAGGAACTGCTTAAACGCCGGGGGGAACAGCAGACCAGCCTTGCCGCGGAGATACAGGAACTGAAAGTCAAATATCCGCCGGGAACCAAATATCCCGGATATCCCCTGGACAAGGAGCGGATGCTCCTGGCTGCCATACGCCGGGGGGATAATAAAACCGGCAGAAAAATACTTAACTCAATTTTGGCAAGCCTCTTATTCTCCAATCCGGATCAGTTTAAGTTTATCCAGTTCCGGGCCCTGGAACTGGTGGTGCTCCTCTCCCGGACCATCATCGGGCCCAGCAATGCCGAAGATGTGGTACTTAAAGTCAACGATCAGAACCTTAAGCGCATTCAGGAAACAAAAAACATGGAGGAGTTGACCGACGAACTTCATGTCATTATTGAAACCATGGCAGAGCAGATCTTCTCCTTTCAGGGCATACGCCATGCGTCGGCCCTTAAAAAGGCGGAGCGTTTTATCTGGGAGAATTACGCCAGCAAAATCAAACTGCAGGAAATTGCCGAAATCTCGGGACTTTCGGCGCCTTACTTCAGCACCATCTTCAAAGAGGAGATGGGTGAAAACCTGTCCACCTACCTGAACCGTCTCAGGGTGGAAAAGGCAAGCCGCATGCTCATAGAAACCGGCCTGTCTTTAAGCGAAATTTCCGGTTCCTGCGGCTTCGAGGATCAAAGCTGGTTTTCGAAAATATTCAAACATTATACCGGCGTAAGTCCCGGAAAGTACCGGGATCAAGGGGGCGGCGGAAAAACAGAAATATCGGAGGATAACTTTTCGCAGAACTACCGCTTGTTTATCGAAAAAAAATAAGAGGGCGCATAAAATAATACAATACCGGAGAAAAACGGGCGGCCCATAATTAAAAAACGAGGAGAAGGACGATGGACTTACAGAAAATTTCCATAAGCCTGCAGTCGGGTAAGGCCCGGGAAATGTCGAATTTGATAAGCCGGGCCATGGAAGAGAACTACAGTATTGACAGCATTCTGCGTCAGGGACTTATACCAGGAATTGTTGCGCTGGAGGAACGTTTTAGGAAGAGCGAGATTTTTATACCGGAATTTCTTATTGCCGCCAGAGCGATAAACCTGGGAGTAAAGATGCTGAGACCTTCTCCTGATGTCTCGGCGGGGACGGTGATAATCGGTACGGTAAAGGGGGATATGCGGGATACGGAAAAGAACCTTATCGCCGTTTTGATGGAAGGCATGGGATTAAGGGTGATCGATTTGGGCGCGGGAATTTCCCCGGAAAAATTTATCGACGCCGCCAAAGGAGAAAAGGCCCAGGTGGTGATATGTACTGCGGCTCATACCAGCTCCATGTTACAGATGAAGTTTCTGGTTCAGGCCTTTGCCGCGGATGAGATACGGAACCAGATAAAGGTCCTGGTTACCGGAGCGCCGGTTACGGAAAAGTTCTGCCGGATCATCGGGGCGGATCTGTACGCTCCGAATGTAGTCGGCGCCGCCGAACTGGCGGCGGCGCAATGTAAAAAAGTGAAGCCATAAGGACAATGTAAAAAAAATTTAAAAATAATGTAAAAACAGCGGAGGCAACCGCAGACCGGCTTGAAAGAGCCGGTCATTTTTTTGATTGGAAAGCCGGGGCCATACCCCGTCGAACCTTTGGTTCGCGCTTGCTCCTGGGTTCTTTATTCGAAAGTCTGGTTTAATACCCAAGAACCCGCCTTTCGGCGGGGGAGCTCATTTTTCTGCGGCGGCATCAAGCTCCGCCAGGATGGAAAGTTCGGTCTCCCGGTCAAAGTACCGGGCCTTATCCATCCTGGGTACAAAGCCGGCGGTATCGCCGACCTTGAAGGCATGATGCGGCTCGGTCCGGGCAACCAGGGGCTGGGTGGGGGTGGTAAGCCAGAGGTGAATGTCCGCTCCCAGGGGTTCCACCACCGTTATCTTAACGCCCATACGGTTCTCGTCCGCGGAGGATTCGGTAAAGTTAAGATCCTCCGGCCGGATGCCAAAGTAAATGTCCTTTCCCGCATATTTTTTAAGGTAGCTCTGATGTTCCTGAACGGGCTTAACCTGGAAGGAGCCTTCGTCCAATACCACCGAACCGTCTTTTTCCGTTACCTTAACGGTGAGGAAATTCATCGGGGGGGAACCGATAAAGCCCGCCACAAATTTGTTAATCGGATGATTGTAGAGGTACAGGGGGGAACCGGTCTGCTGAACCTTGCCGTCCTTCATAACCACAATCTTATTGGCCATGGTCATGGCCTCCACCTGATCGTGGGTAACGTAGATCATTGTGGCGTTCAGCCTGAGGTGGAGATCGGAAAGTTCCGCCCGCATCTGCACCCGCAGCTTTGCGTCCAGGTTGGAAAGGGGCTCGTCAAAGAGGAAGACCTTGGGATTCCGCACAATGGCCCGTCCCACGGCGACCCGCTGCCGCTGACCCCCGGAAAGGGCCTTGGGCTTGCGATCCAGGAATTTTTCAATATCCAGAATCCTTGCCGCTTCGTGAACCCGGCGGTTAATCTCATCCTTGGGGACCTTCTTGATTCTCAGGCCGAAGGCCATGTTTTCGTACACCGTCATGTGGGGATAGAGGGCATAGTTCTGGAATACCATGGCGATATTCCGGTCCTTGGGAGGAACATCGTTCATCAATTCGCCGTCTATATAGAGTTCCCCTTCGGTAATATCCTCAAGACCGGCGACCATCCGGAGGGTGGTAGACTTACCGCACCCGGAGGGCCCTACAAAAACGACAAATTCCTTATCTTCAACCACAATATTAGCATTGTCCACCGCCCGGGTATTGCCGTCGTAGACCTTACTAATGCCTTTTAATTCTACCTTCGCCATAGAAGCCTCCCTAAAAGGGTTATTTTATGATATTAAGTGTAGAGGCGTACCGGTGATTTGTCAAGAAAGATGGATTTACCCCGGAACGGGACTCCGGCGGGATGCTTCACCCGCCGCCTTCTTTATGGTAGGATGGCCTTATAATTAACATTTTAGAGCGGGAAGGCCGGGGTCTTCCGGCAGCGGGAAGCGGAGTTAACATTTGTTTCTTAAAAAACTGGATATATTTGGCTTTAAGTCCTTTGCCGATCATACCGAAGTAGCCTTTTCCGATGGCATTACCGCCCTCTTGGGACCCAACGGCTGCGGCAAGTCCAATGTGGTGGATGCCGTTAAATGGGTTCTGGGGGAGCAGGCGTCCCGGGCCATGCGGGCCGAAAAAATGGAAGACGTGATCTTCAACGGTACGGAAAACCGGAAACCCCTGAATGTGGCGGAAGTAACCCTGACCATCGCTAACGAGACGGGGCTTCTTCCCCTGGATATGCCCGAAGTGCAGATCAAGCGCCGGCTCTACCGGTCCGGGGAAAGCGAGTACTACATCAATTCCACCCCGGTCAGGCTTAAGGAGGTACGGGAGCTTTTCTGGGACACCGGGGTGGGCAAGGCCGCCTATTCGGTGATGGAACAGGGCAAGATCGATCAAGTTCTCTCCTCCAGGCCCGAAGAACGGCGCTACCTCTTTGAAGAGGCCGCGGGGATTACCCGTTTCAAGGTAAAAAGCGCCGAGGCGGAGCGGAAGCTGATCAAGACCGAAGAGAATATGCGCCAGGTCGAAGGCATTCTGGGGGAGGTGAAGCGTTCCTACGACAGCCTTAAAATCCAGGCGGATAAAACGCTGAAGTACCGGGCCCTGCGGGAAGAAATCTTTAAGTACGAACTTGACATTCAGCTCCTCAGGCTCAAGCAGTTTAAGTATGAGCGGGATGCACGGAACGAGGAATTGAAAAAGCGGACCGCCGGCCGGGACGCCCTGCGGGCGGAACTGGAGGCCATCAACAAATCCCTGGAAGAAAACATGGATGTGGTAAATTCCATGGAAGAAAAGCTTGTGGAGTATCAGCGGGACATCTACGGCCTGGCGGTAGAGAAGAACGCCCGGGAAAAGGAGTCCAGGCTCCTGGCGGAACAGCGGACGGAAAACAAGGCCAAGATCCGGCAGAACGAAGACCGGGAACGGGCGGCGGGGATCAAGATTGAAGAGCTTGCCGGAGATGCGGAAGAACAGGACGGAGTTGTGGCGGACCTTCGGAAAAAGGTCGGCGGCATAGAGGCCAATATCGCCTCCTTTGAAGAAAACATACAGTTTGCCGCTTCCCGGATCGGGGAAAACGATGCGTCCGCCAGGGGGCTTGAAGCGGAGATTCTCCGCCTGGAACAGGAGCGGGGGGAACACGAGAGGGCCCTGGAGGCCATCACCGACGACATTGTCGCCGCCCTGGATGCGGGACTTAAAGAGGCGGGCTATTCCGCGTCGGAACGGCGGAATACCGAGGCGGCCCTGACGGAAACCCTGGGCCTGCTCCGGACCCTTCTGGAGGGCCGGGAAACCCTGCTTCGGGATCTGGCGGAAGCCGCCGGCCGGGCCGAAGTACCCGCGGCGGAACTTAAACATATCGCCGAAAGCCTTGCGGCGGCCCTGGCGGAGGCGGCGGCCCATACGGAAAAGGTCCGCTCCCTCTTTGAAAACTATTGCAGGAGCGCCCCCTCCTTTATCGACGAATTCCTTGCCCCCGAGGGGATCATCACCAAAAAGCGGAATTACGACGCCGCGATCCGGGCCGCCAACGAGGGCATTACGGATCGGCGGGCCCGGATCGCCGCCCTCCGGCGGGACAATGAAAATTTAGGAGTCAAGATCGACGAATACCGGGAAACCCTCCAGGAACTCCGGGTAAGCCGGGCCCGGATGACCGCCCAGGCTCAGGCTGCGGAGGAGCAGGGCCGGCTGATCCGCCGGGAACTGGCGGGCCAGGAGGGGCTGAGAAAAACCATCCAGGACGAGCTCTTCCTGCACCGAAGGCGGCTTGAGGAAATCGACGAACGGATCGCCGATACCGAATCGGAGATTGCCGGCATTGAACAGAGGGGCATACGGTTGACTGCGGATCTGGAAAAGCTGGAGAAGGACATTGCCCGGCGCAACGGGGATGTGGCGGGGACCCAGGAAGCCATAGAGAAAAAGAAGATCGCCCTGGCCGGGATTCAGGAATCCATGGAGAAGATCCACCTGGAGCTGGTCCAGTCCGAAACGGAGATTAAAAATATTCAGGATAACTTCAGGGAGGTCCATTCCAGGGATCTGATGGAGTTTGAGGAGCGGATCTTCACCATCACCGCCGCCGCCCCGGAGCTGCGGGAGAAGCTCTCCGCCGTCAAGGGGGACCTGCGGGATCTGGGGACGCCGAATCTGATGGCCCCCGAGGAATTTGCCGAGACCAAAGAACGGTACGACTTCCTCTCAAGCCAATTGGAAGATCTGGCCAAGGCCAAAACGGATCTGGAAAACATTACCGCCGAAATCCGGGCCGAATCCAAAGAGCTGTTTATGAATACCTATAACAAAATCAAGAAGAATTTTCACAATATGTTCCGGCGGCTCTTCGGCGGCGGCGCGGCGCAGCTGCATCTCCAGGACGGCAACCACGTGCTGGAATCGGGGATAGAAATCTACGCCCGGCCGCCGGGGAAAAAGCTGGAAAACATCAACCTCCTTTCGGGGGGCGAAAAGTCCATGACCGCGGTGGCCCTGCTCTTTGCCACCTATATGGTAAAGCCCAGCCCCTTCTGCCTCCTGGACGAAATTGACGCCGCCCTGGACGAGCAGAACGTGGGCCGCTTTATCCGGCTGCTGCGGGAATTTTCCGGCGCCAGCCAATTTATCGTCATCACCCACAACAAAAAAACCGTGGCCGGCGCGGGGACCCTGCTGGGGGTTACCATGGAGGAGTCGGGGATAACCAAGGTCCTATCGGTGCGGATTGAAAACGAAGACGCCGGCGGCGGCGCCGGATTCCCCGAGGAACACTTTGAAGAGGAAGACGTGGAGATAGAGGAGGGCCGGGAGCTTCCTGCCGGCGTGGACGACCCCGCCATGGTAAGCGAGGCGGAGTTAAGACCCATCCGGGCGGGAAGAACCCCCGGCCCCGAAGCGTAATTTGACAGGAGGGGGTTCCCTTCATCAATACTTATAGGGGGGCCCTTTTGTAAGGGGAAAACCGCCCCGCGAACCGGAGTTACCATGAGTTTATTCGCCCAAACTGCGCTGGCCGCGTTTGTCCTTGTGTCGCTGATGCACCTTTCCGCCATACTGCTGAGAAAGGAGATGTGGAGAAAGATAAGCAAGATCTTTCTGATGCCGCTGTTAATCTGTTTTTACACCGCGGCGGCAAAGAACGTGCTGCCCGCCGCCCTGCTGGGGGCGGTCTTCGGCTGGTTCGGGGATATCCTGCTCATCAAAATAGATGACAAACGGTTCTTTGTTCTGGGGCTTCTCGGCTTTCTGCTGGGGCATCTCTGCTATATTCCTTCGATGCTGTTCTTTACCGGCGCTTTGCATATAAAGGCCCTGATCATCTCCGCCGTCCTGGCGGTTCCCCTCTGGTTCCTGGTGAACAGGATCATCAACCCCAGCCCGGACATGCGGGTCCCCGTGATGATCTACAGCGGCATCATTGAGCTGATGGTCCTCAGCGCCCTCCAGCTTATGCTGTACCGGCGGGATCTTCCGGGGATCCTGCCCTTTGCCGGGGGCGTCTTCTTTGCCGTATCGGACGGCATCCTGGGCCGCTATACCTTCAGGACCCTGCCCCGGTACGGCAACTTCCCCATCATGCTGGGGTATCTTGCCGGCCAGGGATGCATTCTCCTGGGACTGGCGTACTGCTGAAGCGCCCCGCTCCCGCCGCCCTCATCCTGCAATGACGGTGATCTTCCTGCCGTTTTTCAAGTAGAGTTCCCTTTGCTTCAGGGGATAGGCCCCGGCCTTCCCGTAGGGGGATTTGTCCGAAAAGCCCCCGCCGTCAAGGACGCGGAGCTTTAGGCCCAGAAGGCCCCGCTCGATGCGGAAGAGCCCCGCGCCGGCGGCGCCGATGCCGCCCAGGGCCGCCGCCGCGGAATTGAGCGTGATCCCCCCAAAGGGGGCAAGCTTCCGTTCCAGGGTATCCCTGCCGTCGCTGAGGGTCAGCGTAAGCGGAAAAAGGGCGCGGACCAGAAGGATCAGCAGCGCCGCGGAGAGAAGCAGGGCCAGCCCGGCGGCGCCCGCCAAAACCGGGGCCGGAATACGCAGGGCGGCGGCGGCCCTGTTTAAGAGGGCGGACACGGCCGGGCCCGCCCCCTCCGCGGAGGCCCTTCCCCCCGCTTCCCCGGCGGCGGCGTCCTTCCCCGGCAGGGCCGCTCCCCCCGCTCCGGCGGCGGCGGCGTCCTCCGCCAGCGCGGCCGCCGCCTCATCAACCCTTTCCGCATAGGCGTCAAGCCGCAGACCCGAAAGCTCCGCACCGGTTTCCTGATACGCCGAGCCCTCCACCGCCTGAGCTATCTTTTCCGCATCGGTCCCGGCGCCGATGCCGATGACATAGAGGAACCAGCCGCTCCTGGAGATCTTCTCGCCGATGGAACGGAACCTTTCGTCCAGGGCCAGATCCTTCCCCGCATAGGGGCTGTGGGGCGGGGGCGTGTTTTTCCCGTCGGTGATAAAAAGAATAAGCTGCCTGACGCCGGGTTCCCGGCGGCGTTCCAGCAGCTCCGCCAGTTTTTCCAGGGCCATTCCGATGTCGGTATAGCCGTCGCCGGCTTCGAGCTTCCGCAGATCCTCCAGGAGGGCCGCCCTGTCCGCTTCGGAGCCAAGGGGCCGGGAAAAGCGCTCCTCCGCGGAATCGCCGAAGGTGATAAGGGTAAAGCGGTCTCCGGGCCGGAGGAGGCCGCCGTTTATTTCCGCTTCAAGATAGTCCTGTACATTGATGAATTTCCGTTCCTCGTTCATGCTTCCCGAGACATCGAGGATGACGCAGAGGTCCCGCCCGGCGGCGTCCCGGCTCTGGGCCGGAGCGGGGCCCGGAAAAAGGATCAGGACAAGCATCGCGGGCAGCAGCCGGTACCGTTTCATAGAAGGCCTCGTCATATCAGGATAGTTTCCGGAAAAAAGCTTGCGCGGGGTGTCCGCATGTGCTACGATGGTTCCATGGCTCAGGCGACGGCCGGTATAAAAACAGAAGGCGCCCGCGGGCTCCCGGCTCCCGGCTCCCGGCTCCCGGCTCCCGGCTCCCGGCTCCCGGCTCCCGGCTCCCGGCTCCCGGCTCCCGGCTCCCGGCTCCCGGCTCCCGGCTCCCGGCTCCCGGCTCATATTGTACACAAAAGCGGCCTGCGTGTCTACTTAACAGGGGGCTGAATCCCCCGTTTTTTGTTCAAAATTCCCCCGTTTCAGATAAAAAAGCCCCCCTTCCCTGCCAAAACGCCGCGTTTTTCTTAGACCACGGGTCATTCTCCGGGGAGAACGGGTCATTCTCCGGGGAGAACGGATCATTCTCCGGGGAGAATAAACCATGCTCCCCGGCGGATAGGTCATGCTTCCCGGCGCACGGGGCATACGCCGGGGCGTTCAACAGGTTCGTCATGGCCTGCGGACCATTCGCCGCAGTTGCGGCTGCGGCTAAAACAACGAAACAAAGGAGGAACAGTTATGAGCGACTGGATGCCCGGCAGACGGGCGGATCAATTGGCCATGTGCCAGAACTGGATTATCGTTATGACGGCGGCGAAGCGGACGGCCTGGAACATCCCCCAGGACCAGTTTACGGATCTGGCCAACCATTTCGACACGGCCCACGAGCTTTTGCAGAGGGCCAAGAGCAGCGAGCGCACGCCGGTGATTACCGAGCAGTGCAGGGAGGCCTTTGAAGCGCTGGACGGGAAAATGCGCTTCTTCAAGGGGCATTACTTCCTTTTGCCGCCCCTTGGCAACCCGGACATTGTGGATCTGGGGCTGACGCCCTGGGACCCCCACCAGACGCCCATCCCGCGGCCGGAGGCCCAGGTGGAGGCGGACCTGGCCTTCCCCGGCATCCACCAGGTGGAGCTGCAGAACATCCGGCCCGTGGGGAACTTCGGCGTGCCGGACCCCCGCAGCGATTACGGGGTGCGGATCTACTACGGCCTTTCCGGGCCGCCCAGCGACAAGTACCGCTTCCGCCTGACGGGGGATCCCAAGAGCGGCGCCGACCTGCCCTACTCGCTCTTTACCCGGCGGAAGAAGGAACGCTTTGACTTCGACGGGGAATCGGGAAACCGGGTTTGGTTCTGCCTGCGCTACGAAAACCCCAAGGGCGAAGCGGGACCCTTCGGGCCGATACTTACGGCTGTCATTCCATGACAGCAGAAAGAAGTTGGAAACAGCGGCATCCGTGCCGCCTAAAGCAATGCGGTTATTCCGTAATGGAAGAGGAGGAGAAACCACAAACGGGCCTACGGTCCGCTGGACACGAACGGGCACGAACTTGTTGTTCGACAGCTTTGATTCGTTACAAGGGGTCCCTACCCCGGCCCCTTGGGACGGTTGTTGATTGCACCTCATTCTTCTTCCGTTCGTGTGGGCGGACCAAAGGTCAGGCGTGGTTATGTTTCTTCAATGAATGAACAAGTCTCGCCTCAATAGATAAACGGAATGATGCGGTACTTTACCTTTGTGGTGTAGGCGTCCCAGAGCACGCCGTATTTGGCCTTGCATAGCTTGTCGTCGTCCATCTGCCGGGTGAAGAGGAGGCCCACATAGTAAAGGGGGTACAGCCACACCTGCCAGACCGCGGGGTATCCGGCGCTGAGGGCAATGCCGCAGGCCATCAGTATTTCGCCGAGGTAGTTGATGTGGCGGCTTAAGCCCCAAAAACCGTTGGCCAGGAGGCGGCGTTCCCCGTCTTCGAGGATGCCGGGGCTGAGGCCGAGAAATTTCCTTTCCGGCGAAAGCTTAAAGTAGTATTTTTGCAGATTGGCGCCCCGGGACAGGAACCAGCCCAGGAAGAAAACGAGGGCAAAGCAGACGCTAAGCCAGAGGGGATGCCGGGGATTGGGCAGATCAACCGTTGACCAGAGGGAGACGGCGTAGAAGTAGGGGTAAAAGGCCAGGCAGCCGAAGCCCAGCTTAAAGCCCACCCGTTCGGCGATAAAATCGTAGGTATAGAGGTGGACCTTCTCGAAACTGAGATAATCCCAGATGAACCAGCTTAAAAGAGCGGCGCACAAAAACACGCCGGGGTTATACTCCGCGCGGCTTTGATAATGGTGGACCGCGAAGGAGAGGGTGTTTAATTCGAGCATGACGGCCCCCACGAGGTAGAGCCACATCTTGGCGTCCACAAAGCCCTTCCGCCATTGCGGGTTCTTCAGGCGGCCGAACCACAGGTCGGCGGGAAAGGGTTTGCCGGTGGACGGGCGGGAAAGGACTATGATCAGTGAAAACAAGAGGCCCAGGGTCAGGGCCCCCAGGAGGCTGGACCACCGGACCTGGTACAGCCAGTCCAGCGGAACCCGGTTCAGCAAACCAAGGGCCAGCCAGAGGATGACGCTCAGGGCAAGGACCACGATGCCGTTTATCCGGTA
>JAISMC010000085.1 GCA_031276965.1 Treponema sp. | reverse complement strand
CCGGTCCCTTGGGGTGGAGAGAGTCATAGCGCCTTATCCTCTTTCCTTCGTGTCCTTTGTGGTTTTTTATCTTCATTTGTATTTGTGGGTCAAGTTTAGTCCCTTGGGGTGGGATTGTGAGGTTCGTGGTTAAAATTTCTTTGTTCGTATGGTTTGTGGTTATATTTGTTCGTTTGTTTGTGCGGGACGGAGGTTTACGATGAATAGGAATGGAGTACGCGGGGGGGTTTGTGTGTGCGCCGTAGTTTGCGGCTTCTTTGTTTTGGCCGCCTGCGACGACTTTAACCGGTCCCTGGAGGACGATATTGACTTCTACCGTTCCGTTACGCCGGTAAGCAGTTGGGCCGAACTAAAGAGCGCCGCCGAAGGGACCGCCGGGCCGGGGCTTATCGGCCTGGCGGGGGACATAGAGCTGGACAGTGCGGCGACGACGATAAACATCACCCGGCCCCTTACGGTTACCGCCTTTGAAGGGAGACGCGTCGTCCGGCGGGGGGCCGCGTTTACCGCGGACCCGCTGTTCCGGGTAGACGCCGGGGGCGGGCTGACCCTGGGCCATTCCCAGGGGGGAACCCTGGTCCTGGACGGCGGGGCCGGCGGCATTCAGGCTAATGCCCCGCTTGTCAGCGTGGGGACAGGCGGCGCCCTGACCCTGCAGGACGGGGCCGTCCTGCAAAACAACGATAACAACGCCGCCAGCGGCGGCGGGGTATATGTCGCCAACGGCAGTTTCGAGATGAAGGGCGGGACCATCAGCGGTAACAGCGGCAGCGGCGATCGCGGCGGCGGGGTGTATGTTATAGGCGTCGGCGGCAGCGGCTTTCAGATGAAAGGCGGGACCATCAGCGGTAACAGCAGCGAATATGGTAGCGGGGTGTATTTCAACTCCGGCAGCGTTTTTACCATGACCGGCGGGACCATCAGCGGTAATGCCGCCAGCAGAGAAGGCGGCGGGGTGTATGCCGCCAACGGCAGCTTCGAGATGAACGGCGGGACCATCAGCAACAACAGCAGCAACTCCGGCGGCGGGGTGTATTTCAACTCCGGCAGCGTTTTTACCATGACCGGCGGGACCATCGGCGGCAACAGCGCCCCCTTCCACGGCGGCGGGGTGTATGCCAGCGGCAGCTTCGAGATGAGCGGCGGGACCATCGGCGGCAATAGCGCCGGCTACTACGGCGGCGGGGTGTATGTCAGCGGCAGCTTCGAGATGAGCGGTGGGACCATCGGCGGCAATAGCGCCGGCTACTACGGCGGCGGGGTGTTTCTTTCAGGCATCGGCGTTTTTACCATGAACGGCGGGACTATCGGCAGTAATATCGCCAACAACAGTGGCGGCGGGGTATATGTCGGCGACAGCGGCAGCTTCAAGAAAGAGCCGGAAACGGCCGGGGGTGCAAGCGGCGTTATCTACGGTTCCGGTGAGGGCGGCAACAGCAATCTCGTCAAAGACGGTTCCGGCAGTCCGGTGGACGACAAGGGCCATGCGGTCTATGTTAACAACGGTCCGAAAAAGCGGGATAATACCGCGGGACCCGGCGTTACCCTTGACAGCACGGTAAGCGGACCTTCGGGCGGCTGGGAATGAGCCTCCGGCGGCGGACTTCGGCCTCCGCCGGACAAATCCGGCCTGTTCCGGAACGGGGCCGCTGGTCCTTATGCCAAAAAGATGCTACCATTCCCCCATGAAATGGGTAGTCCTTGCCGTTGCGGCGCTTATGTACGCCTTAATCGTCATTTTCCCCGGCAAAAAATCGTTCTGCGCCCTGGGGGCGGCGGCCTTAATGCTGATCCTCCGGGTGGTAAGCCCCGGTACGGCCCTGGGGGAACTGATCAACTGGAGCGTGATCATGATCTTCGTGGGAAGCCTGGTCATCGCCGAGCTGTTCATCTATTCCAGGGTCCCCGCGGTAATTGCCGATTCCATCGTTGTCCACTCGCCCAATGTGGGCATCGCCATTATCGCCATCCTTATGATGACCGGCATTATCTCCGCCTTTGTGGAAAATGTGGCCACCGTCCTGGTGATGGCCCCTATCGCCCTGGCGCTTTGCAAAAAGCTGGAGCTGGACCCCGCCTACTTTATGATAGGCCTGGCGGTAATGGCCAATCTGCAGGGAACCGCCACCCTGGTGGGGGATCCGCCGTCGATGATCTTCGCCGACTATACCAAATACGGATTCAACGATTTCTTTGTTTTCGGCGGAAAGCCGTCGATCTTTTTCATCGTCCAGGCCGGGATGATAGCGGGGGCGGTTTTTTTCTATCTTTTCTTTGCCCGGAAAACATCGAAGGTCAAGATAGAGCAGGAGAAGGTTCTTACCATGGTTCCTTCGGCGCTCCTCATCCTGATGATCCTGGGTCTTGCGGCGGCGTCCTTTATTTACGGGGGCATTTCCCTGGCCTCGGGAATTCTGGTGATGGCCCTGGGGGTTTTGGGGGTGCTCTGGTACGCCCTTATCCGCCGGGAAGGCCGGGCCAAAACGCTGGCGCTGATTAAGGGCCTGGACTGGGATACGGCGCTCTTCCTTACGGGGATCTTTGTGGTGGTGGGGGCCGTATCGGAAGTGGGGCTCCTGGGCGATTTTTCGGCGTTCCTCTCCCGGCTTGTGGGGGACAATGTCGCCCTGGGCTTCATCCTCATTGTGACGGTCTCCATTTTAATATCGGGCTTTGTGGATAACGTACCCTACATCATTGTTATGCTTCCGGTGGCTGCGGGCATGGCGGCGGATCATAACCTTAAACGGGAGCTCTACATGTTCGCCCTGCTTATCGGTTCGTGCATGGGGGGAAACCTGACCCCCTTCGGGGCCGCCGCCAATGTGGTATCCGTGGGAATCCTTAGAAAACAGGGACGGGAGACCAGCTTCGGCCAGTGGCTAAAGATCGGCCTTCCCTTTACCCTGATTACCACCGCGGCGTCTTCGGTTTGTATCTGGCTTATCTGGCGCTGACTGGCCTATGTTATTCAGCCTTTCCGCTGCCCGGCCGGAAGCGCGGGTCATGCCGCCCTCCGGGGTCTTTTCAAATCGCCGGATTCTGAAAAGGCCTCACCTGCAATACTTTTCCATATAGCCGCTCATCGCCCCGGCAACCCGGGATTCCACGGTTTTATCATAGCGCAGGGCCCCGCCCTTTACCGCCCTGGCCCCCAGGAAATGGCCGACGCCGGAGTGCAGGGCAATAAAACGGTGATCCACTCCGTACACGTTGAACACGCTGTGTAAGGCTGCGGAATTGGCATAGGGAACCAGGGCGTCGGTAACGTCGTGCACAATAATTGTAGGCGGACTATTGCCCGTAACGAAGGTAATGGGAGAGATCGCAGCCAGAATTTGCAGGGCCGTTTCGCTGTATCCTTCGCTGGTAACATCGCCGTCCGTTATATGATAGCCGGCAGCCTTTTCGGACAGATCATAGAAAAATTTAACCCACCCCAGCTTTTCAAAGTTATACCGGAAGGCAATGTCCCCCAGATCCGACGGGCCTGCCATGTTCACGCAAAACGCTATTGGCACCGGACTGGTTTCGTAGTGTTTGTAAGCGTACAACATCGAAAGATGGGCGCCGGAAGAGTGCCCCATGATGATCAGTTTTCCGGAATCCCTGTTATGCTGCGAGCAGAACTCCCGTATGTATCCAACGGCGGCGGATACATCGTCTACCAGATCGTTAATGTGGGTGGTTTCATCAATATACCGGTGGCTCATGGACGCAACGACGAACCTGTCCCGAAAGGCATCTAAAAAAACCGGGCAGCTGCTTTTGTCGCCGTACATCCATATCCCGCCGTGGATAAACAGGATGACTCCTTCGGACGCCGCACCGGGAATTGAAATGTCCACTACATTCCGCTCATAAGAACCGTAACGCAGATCCCTGTGCGGCGTGTAATGAAGCTCCGGCGTCTTTCCTGCCGAAGCGCAGGCGGCGATAAAGAACAGGCAAAACAATACGAACAAACCGGCGGCAATTTTCCGCATACCCACCTTCCTTTTACTGTACCCCTGCGGGGCTTTTCCTTTTAAGGAGTTTTTCCGCGAAAAACCCCGGCCGGAGGCATAGCGGTATTAAAGCCGTGCGCACGGACCCGTCCGGGGCTTTTACCGCCGGGATCTCCGGCACGATTCCTTCAATAGGGTTGTTCAATAACTGAAGTTATTGAACAACTTCCGCTTAAAAAAGTCCAATGTCAACCGGATACAAGATAGCGTTTTCCGTTACTTCCGCCAACCGGGTTATCGAACAAGTCCACTGTAATCCGAGCCAGTTCCAAAACCCTGTTGGTTTTTCCACTGGCTATGGAGTTTCTCAGTCTTAAATCCTTGTGCAACAAGGATTTAAGACTTGTGCAACATCCTAAATCTAAGGAAGCTGTTCCAAAAACTGAAGTTTTGGAACAGCCTCATCCGAAAAAAAATACTTGACCCCAGGTCTGCCGGCGAAGTATATTAAAATCGTAGTTAGTTTTATCTAACTCATAAGAGCGTACCTATATGTATGGAGGCATTACTATGTCAATGATTCAGAAGGAAGTCGGCGATTTTTCCGTGCAGGCTTATCATGACAAGGCGTTTAAAACCGTAACCAAGGCCGGTATTCTTGGCCAGTGGAGCGTCTTTTTCTTTTACCCGGCGGACTTTACCTTTGTCTGCCCCACCGAGTTGGAGGACCTGGCGGACAAGTACGATGACTTTAAGGCCATCGGCTGCGAAATCTACTCGGTTTCCTGCGACACCCACTTTGTCCACAAAGCCTGGCACGATATTTCCAAGACCATTCAGAAGATCCGTTATCCCATGCTGGCGGACCCCACCGGGGCCCTGACCAGGGATTTTGGCGTGATGATCGAAGAAAGCGGCCTGGCCGAGCGGGGAGATTTTATTATCAACCCGGAGGGCAAAATCGTGGCCTACGAAGTTATCGCGGGCAATGTGGGCCGCAATGCGGACGAGATCTTCCGCCGGGTACAGGCGTCTCAGTTCGTGGCCGAACACGGCGATCAGGTCTGTCCCGCCAAATGGAAACCCGGCGCCAAAACGCTGAAGCCCAGCCTCGACCTGGTGGGCCTTTTGTAAACCGCCCCGCCGGGGCCGCCGCCGCCGCAAAAACAGGATTGAACCATGGAACAGGAAAAAGAGCATCTCTACGACACCATCGTGATAGGCGGCGGCCCTGCGGGGCTGACCGCCGCCCTGTACCTTGCCCGCGCCCGCTACCGGGTACTGGTGATAGAAAAGGACCGCTTCGGCGGGCAGATTACCATCACCGCCGAAGTGCTTAACTATCCCGGCGTAGAGCGGACAAGCGGTTCGGCCCTTACCGGTTCCATGCGGCGGCAGGCCCAGAGCTTCGGCGCAGAATTCCTTTTGGCCGGCGTGGAAAGCCTGGACCTTAACGGGAAGATCAAAACCGTTAAAACTTCCCGGGGATCCTTCCGGGCCTTCGGGGTCCTCCTTGCCTCGGGCGCCCGCCCCCGGATGATTGGCTTTAAGGGGGAAGAGGCCTTTAGGGGCCGCGGCGTGGCTTACTGCGCCACCTGCGACGGCGAATTTTTTACCGGCCTCGATGTCATCGTGGCGGGCGGCGGTTTTGCCGCGGCGGAAGAGGCCGTTTTCCTAACCCGCTATGCCCGTCATGTTACCATTCTTGTCCGGGAGCCGGACTTTACCTGCGCCCGGGCCGCGGCGGAGGCGGCCCGGGCCTGCGAAAAGATCACGGTCCTTACCGGTACGGAACTGGAAGAAGTAAGCGGCGATACGGCCCTGCGTTACGCCCGGTGGCGCAGCAACAAAACCGGAGAAATCACCGAGTACCGTCCGCCGGAGGGGGAATCCTTTGGGGTCTTTGTATTCGCCGGTTACGAACCCGCCGTGGATCTGGTCCGGGATCTGGGCGTCCTGGATGACCGGGGCTATGTCATTACCGACGGGGATCAAAAAACCTGCGTGGAGGGCCTTTACGCCGCCGGGGACGTATGCGTAAAAAACCTGCGCCAGGTGGCTACCGCCGTGGGGGACGGGGCAAAGGCCGCCGCCGCCCTGGAAAAATACGTCCGGGAAATGCAGGAGGCCACCGGCCTTCATCCGGTCCCGCCGGTAACCCGCCTGCCCCGGAGGACGGAGGGCGAAAAAGAAAAGAAGGCGGAGACGGGGAACTTCTTTACGTCCGAAATCCGGGAGCAGCTTGAGGGGGTATTTGAAAAAATGGCCCGCCCCCTGATTCTGCGCCTTGCCCTGGACGAACGCCCCGTATCGGAGGAACTGCGGCGTTTTATGGAGGAGCTGGCCGGCATGACGGACAAGCTGCGCCTGGAAATACTCCCGCCGGAATCCTCCGGCCAGGACGCCCCCTGGGCCGGCCTCTACCTGGAGGACGGAACCTACCGGGGCATTGCGTTCCACGGCGTACCGGGAGGACACGAGTTCAATTCCTTTGTCGTCGGCCTGTACAACGCCGCGGGCCCCGGACAGCCCCTGGATGCGGAAGTAACGGAGGCCCTGCGGGCCGTCAAAGATCCGGTTTCCATGAAGATCCTCGTCTCCCTTACCTGTACGCTGTGCCCGGAACTGGTGATGGCGGCCCAGCGGATGGCGGCGGAAAATGCCCGCATTACCGCGGAGGCCTACGACCTTAACCACTTTCCCGGTCTCCGGGATCAGTACAAGGTGATGAGCGTGCCCTGCCTGGTTATCAACGACCGTATAGTCAGTTTTGGCAAAAAGAATATCCGGGAACTGCTCGATCTGCTGGCGCCAATCCCGTCATCGCCCTAAACCCGCCGCCTAAAAACAAGGCCCCGCCCCTGGCCCGCCCGCACGAACAAACCGAAGAAGAGGGATAACCACGAAGAGGAGAAACCACGAAGGACACGAAAAACACGAAGAGGGATAACCACGAACCACACGAACAGACACGAACTTGTTGTTTGATAACTTTGATTTACTGCAAGGGGTTCATGCCCCGGTTCCTTGGGCTAAACGTAACCCTCCAATGAAGAACCCAGGAGCAAGCTCCTGGGTATCTTCGTTCTGCAAGGTATGGATTGTATGCGGGGTTCATACCAATATCTACCTCGCT
>JAISMC010000072.1 GCA_031276965.1 Treponema sp. | reverse complement strand
TCCGATCCGTCCCTGATGGAAAGGCGTCCTGAAATACCCTGATCGATGATCATGCCCGCGGAGGTTTCCTTGATATCCGTCAGAACCACATCCCCGGCGCCGCTCACCTGCATATCGTAACTGGGATGCTGGGCGCCGTATATCGACGTTTCGGTTTTCGCCAGGGTTTCGGTATAGGCAAACCGGTAGACCTCGTTCAGGGTTACCCGGCCGTCCCCCACGGTATCCGCGGCGCCCCGGAGACCCGCCACAAGGCTGTGGGTAAAATAGGAACTTTCGATGCTGTCGGATTCCTGGGACGCTTCGGTGGCGGAGCTTGAGGTGAGGAAGGCGTAGCCCTCTGCGGATATGGAATTGTCCAGGAGGAAGGGCTGGGTCTTCACGCCGCCCTTGGTCCGGGTAAAGGCCCCTGAAGCGCAGGAGTCGAGGATCACGATCCGCATGTCCGAAGGGATGGCGTTGATCCGTTCCCGAAGCTCCCGGTAACTTAACCGTTCCTTCCCCAGGAGCAGCCCTTCTTCATCGGAATGGCCGGAATAGTAGAACACAATCTCTGTCCGCTTATGGGACTGCTTTGCCCGGGCTACGGCCTCACCCAGGGCGCCGATACCCTCGCTGATATCCCTGACCCGGGGCTCTACCAAAAGGGTATTATCACTGCCGGCGATTCCCCCCATGTCGGAAAACACCCGGGATACTGCCCGGGCATCGCTTACGGCGTAGCGCAGCATGATCCGTTCCCTGCCGCCGTTGTTCGATCCGACAAACAAACCAAAACGCCTGGTGGAATTCTCCGCCGGCCCGCCGGAGGAGAATCCAAAGACCGGTCCTGCTCCGGTGAAAAAAACCAACAGGGCTGCAATACCCATCCGCAACAGAACATTTTTTATGCACCCCATGTCCATTTTCATTCTCCGTTTGTTTTCCGCGCTATGGTATATCATCCTGATCATTCCTTCCGTAAGGTTACTGTTTTTAACTCATACCCTTTTAACACCGGCCGGCTCCGTTCTACCGCCGTGCCGGGATTCCGGGCAAGCCCTTCGGCGTCCCGCAGGATAGCCCGGGGATCCAAAGGCCTCCCGGCGATAACAAAAAAGAAGGTCTCAAAATCCGGCGCATCGTCCAGGGTATAGGCCTCCGCCAGGGGGGTCTCTTTCCCCGTAACCAGCCGGGTACTCTGGTCCGGAGTGTAGGGATAGTGCAGGGTGACAGCGGATCTGCCGTCTATTGAAAATATCACCCCGTACCGTTCCCCGCCGCTTACCGCATAGGCAAGCTGAATGGTGTCCCCCGCCCGAAGCGCCGCCCCCTCGTCAATGACCACATCGGCGCTGCCGGTTTTCAGGTAGACCTTCAATGCCGCGGGAAGGGCGGCCCCGGAAGCTTCCGGGGAATCGGCGGCGCCCTTGGTCCTGTCGGTAAGGGCTTCCCCGGAACGCATCCCGGCGGTGAACAGGGAGGGCAGGACCAGAGCCAAAACCAGGGCCGCCGCGCAGAGTCCCCAAACCAGGGGAACCCTGCTCCGGCGGTAACGGCGGGCCCTTTCCCGTATCTCCGGAATAATCCGCTCCGGGGGATACCGGCCGCGGATATCCGCATCGGAGCGCCGCAGTTCCGCCAGGGTTTCCGCCAATTCCCTGTTTGACGCCGCCGCGGACTCGACGCTGCGTTTCTCTTCCGCTCTTATATCACCCAGGTTGTATCGTTCAAGCATCAAGCCTGAAATAGTTACCGGTTCACTCATAACCGCTTCCTCCATCCAATTTAATCCGCGCCCGGGCCTTAAAGGCCTCCAGCCTCTTCCGCACCCCGGAAACGGACATCCCCACCGCCTCGCCAATTTCTTTCAGGGTCATCCCGTCGGCGTGGTACATATAACAGATCCCCCGGGTCAACTCGGATTCGGTTTCCAGTATTCCCTCCAGGACCAGCCGCGCCTCCGTATGCTCCAATTCCCGGTCCTTCGAGGGCAGCGCCAAATCTTCCGGATCCCGGATCGCCTCCCGCCGCCGTTTTTTCCAGCGGAGCCGGTTGAGACAGGTGTTGGTTGCTATGGTGTAGAGCAGACTGGAAGGAAACTGCCCGTGGAGCTTTGCCTTGGCGTTGATGAGTTTAACAAACACGTCCTGCAGGGCGTCCAGGGCATCTTCCTCACTGCCAAGCATCCGCCTGCAGCGCCGGAGGATCATGGGCCCATACCGGTGGTAATAAGCTTCAATATCTATGGACACGGAATCCCTGCCCTCATTTTTCATTCCTTCCCGCCCCGAATTGCGGCCCCGGGGAACTCTTACATGACTATAGTATAACCCCGGAGCGGGGAAAAAATGTACCCCCGGCCGGAAAATATCGCCGGCCCTGGGGAAGCCCCTGAAAAATCGCCGATTTCTTTTTCAGTTTAAAAGATAACTCATGTTACATGCGGGATCCGAGATTGAAGAAATTTAACCACAAACCACAGGAACAAGGATATGTCATGCTTTGATTTCCGGGATTATTCCTGAAAGATTGGCTTGATTTGACACGAACATTACGAAATCCTGCTTTGCCAACCCTGATTTTACCTGTATCTTCCTTTCATTTGCGGAAAAACAGGAAAGCAGGACGGGAAGGAAGCAAAAGAACCACGAACCACACGAACAGGACATATTATGGTTTGATTTTTGGGATTATTCCTGAATGCATTAAGGTCTGTTCACACAAGGAAAAAATAATATACTCGGGACATGAAAATAACACAGGAACAACGAGAAAAGATTCTGCGGCTTTTCCCGGTACAGCGGGGAAACGTAAAAGTCGATAACAGCCGTTTTCTTGACGCCATCATCTATATCTGCGAGAACGGCTGTAAATGGAGAGCCCTCCCCCCTTCCTTCGGCCCCTGGCATACCATCTATGTCCGGATCAACCGGTGGGCCAAAAACGGCGT
>JAISMC010000054.1 GCA_031276965.1 Treponema sp. | reverse complement strand
TTGCCGAAGATTGCGGCCCCGATAACCGGCAGGGTGGAGGCCATGATAAAGAGGCCGATCCGATCCTTAAAGGAAAAGCGGGAAGAGGTCATCCGGCGGAGTCCAAGAAAAAATGCGGCGCTGAGGTAAAACACCAATTGCAGGATCACTACCACCACAAAGGCCAGCAGCAGCAGGGGGAAGAGGATCCTGAAACCGTAACCGGACTGGTACATTAAAAGGTCAAAATCCCCGGGCAGGGTTTCCGTCCCGGGACCGCCTATCCGGCTGAAGAGTTCTGAGGGCGAAAGCCGGGCAATGGCGTACTGCACCGGCAGGTTCAGCATCGCCGTGACCAGGAAGAAATGGAGGAGGAGATACCTCCCCTTTAAGCCCCTGACCAATTCTACAAAGCGATGGGGATCGCCGTTGCCCAGAGCAGCCGCCAGGAAGTATTGTTTCATTCGCCCTTATTGGCGCCCGCCATCAAGCCCTCAAGGAGGAAACGCTGGAAGACCATGTACAGGATGGTAATGGGTATCGCCACCAGGACGCTTCCCGCGCAGAAGGCGGTAAAGTCCGCATTCTGACCCCGGATAAGATCAAACAAACCGATTGCCAGGGTCCGTTTTTCGTTCTGGTTGATGAGATACCGGGGGAGCATGTAGTCCATCCAGGGACCCATAAAGGATGTTACGGCGATAAAAAACATAATGGGCAGGGACAGGGGTAAAATAATTTTAAAGAACAGTTGTAGTTTTGTTACCCCGTCGATGGAGGCCGCCTCATCCATGGATTTTGGTATGTTGAGCATGTAGCCCCGCACCAGCCAGATATTCTGCGGAATGCCGCCGGCCACATAGATGATGATCAGCATGTTGAGGTTGTTCAGCATCCCAAAGTTCAGGGCCACCATGTACAGGGCGGTGAGACCCATGAAACTGGGGAACATCTGGAGGATCATCACGAAGAGGAGGCCCATCTTGCGGCCCCGGAACCGGAACCGGGCAAAGACAAAAGCCGTCATGGTGTGGAGAATTATTGAAAACACCGTGGTTAAGACCGCCACATAGAGGGTGTTGAGATACCATGTCAGATATTTGGTTTTTTGGAACAGCCTGAGGTAGTTGTCAAGGGTCAGATTTGTAGGGATCATGCTGCTCCGGGCAATGCCGTTCAGGGGGTTTACCGATGAACCGACTACCCAGAGGAGGGGGTAAAGCACAACCAGCGCGACGATAATAAGTTCGATGTAGATGAGCGTCCCGGTGATTATTTTTTTTGCCTTGTATGCCTTCATGTTAATCCTCCTTAAAGGCGCGGGTGCGCAGCAGGTTCCAGGCGGAAACGGAAGCGACAACAACAAAGATGAAAATACTCAGCGCGGAAGCGTAGTTGTACATCCGCTGATCGATGGTCAATTTGAAGATCCACGAGATGAGGATATCCGTGGAACCGGCCATCTGAAAGGCCGGGTTCGGCGGCCCGCCGTCGGTGAGAAAGTAGATCATGTTGAAGTTGTTAAAGTTAAAGGTGACGCTCATCATGATCTGGGGGGCCGTCGAGGCCAGGATGATCGGCAGGGTAACGGCCCTGAACTGCTGGAAGGAATTGGCCCCGTCTATCTGGGCTGCTTCGTAGAGTTCCTGGGGAACCGTGGTCATAACCCCGGATATCAGGGCCATGAAGTAGGGAAAGCCCAGCCATACATTCACCAGGACCAGGCAGAGCCGCGCCCAAAAGACGTTGGACAAAAAGGGAATCGCACTTTCTATGAGGCCAAGGCTGAGGAGCAACTGGTTTATCGCCCCGTCCTGGTGGAGCATGGCCCGGAAAACCATGGTGGAAACGATCCCCGGAACCGCCCAGGGCAGAATAAATACGGCCCGCCAGACCTGCCGCAGTTTTACTGTTTTGGACCGCAGGATCAGGGCCTGGAACAGGCCGAAAATATACGAAGAAAAGGTCGCCAAAAAAGCCCAGATGACGGTCCAGATGAAGATCTGGACAAAGGTGCTGCCCCAGATCTTGATCCGTACAATATCGGCAAAGGTGTTGAAACCGGTCCACTCCACCAGCCGCCGTGGCGGAATAAAATTCATGTTGTAGTTGGTGAAGGCCACCAGAATCGCAAAGACGATGGGCACTATGGAGATGAAGATCACCAGGAGCATGCCGGGGGTGATCATGATATACTCAAAGGAGGCGGTCCAGAGGCGTTTGAAATATTGGACGCTGGTGATCCGTTCCCCTGCTTCAATACGCTTCCGGGTCCTGTAGGCATCCAGGATGTTCCATATCCATGCCGCCAGGAAGATCAGGAGGACCATGGCGGAGATAATACCCCCCAGCATAAGCATGATCGAGTGATCGTAGACCTTTACGCTTGAATTTTCCCGGGCTATGGTCCCCAGGGTTATCAAACCCCAAAGCCCCCGGACAAAAAAGCCGGCGTTGCGGAATTGGGCTTCCGCATTGCCGGTGATGATGTTGATGCTTCCGCTGAAGAGTTCAACTCCAACAAAGATTAGTTGAAACACAAAAAATATTGCGGCCTTAATTTTCTGTTTATTGAATAGCTGTCCGCTTCCCCATACAAGGGCGGAGCATATCGCGGCAACAATACTCATCCGTACACCCCCTTTTTCATATCACTCCGGGGATGTACGGGAAGGAGGGATACGCCACCCGTCCCGGCCAGCCCCGGCCTGAACTTATCTGGACTTACCGGCCATCATGAGAGCGGTATCGTAGGTTTCCATGGCCTTCTTCTGCGCTTCGGGAACCGAAAGCTGGTTGTCCCAGGTAAAGGTGAAGAGGGCCTTCTGGGCGTCCCAGGCCTGGGCCATCTCCGGAATAATAGGCATGGGATCGGCAAAGGGCGCCTGCTCCATGATTCCGCTCAGGTAGGGATCGTCCCGAAGCCCTTCAATGCCGCTGACATCCTTGTAGGCCGCCAGTTTGCCCGTCATCTTAAACTGGATGGTCGCCCCCTCCACGCTGGTCAGATAATCCGCAAAGGCAAAGGCGGCATCGGGATTTTTGGCATAACTGGAAACCGCGGCGACAATATTACCGCTGAAACAACGGGGCTGTTTACCCTCTATGGTCGGCAGTTTTGATACCCCAAAATTGATGCCGTTCTTCTTTGTATCTCCAATCGCCCAGGGGCCGGTTATGGTAAAGGGGACTTCTCCCCGCTGGAAGGCGGCCACCGTGGAGTCCCAGGTTGCATCCGCCACATTGACGTTGTAATACTGCCGCAGGCTGTTGTGGAATTCCACCCCCTTCCGCGCCGCATCGCTGTCCCAGCCGGGGTTTTTATAATCGTTCATGTTTTCCCCAAAGAGTTTCATGCCGTAGGCGGTGAGGAAAAAGTAATTGTGATAGGAATCGTCCACCTGCCAGCGGAGGGCGTACTTATTGGCCGAAGGATTATTCCACGTTTCGGCAAACTGTTTCACCTCCTCAAAACTCTTCGGCGGCGGCGTGCTGCCCAGGAGATCCTTGTTGTAGAAGAAGGCTAGGTTCTCCGTGGAGATGGGAACGGCGTAGAGCTTGCCGTCGGCGTCGGTGCAGGTTTTTATGGATGCATCGAGCAGAATCCCGCTGTACTTTTGCTGCAGGTCCTCCGGGAAGGGCTCGCAGATCCCGTCGATGATCGCGTTGCCTATGTGATCGTGGGGCATGAGAAACACATCAGGGCCGATGCCCGCAGGGCCGTCCAGGGAAACCTTAGCCCGGGAATCGACATTGCCGACATTTTCAAAACTGATGGTTACATTTGGGTACTGCTTGTTGAATCCTTCAATCACCGCATTAGCCCAGTCGTTATTGTCCAACCACACCATTAGTGTACCGGACACCTCGCCGGATTCGCCGGCGGCGGAAGATGCGCTTTTCTTTGCGCAGGCTCCCAGAGCAAGGATCATCATCCCGCAGAGGGATACCGTCACAATCTTCTTCATTCTCTTCATCTTTATCCTCCTAAACGCTTTTTATAATACGCCGCCTGGTTAAAGGGCGGTATTATACCCTATTAAATCACGGATACCGGCATGAACAATTCCGGCGCAAACAACCTATACGGGGGATAACACCTGAGGATATGACAAGACGGATAAGCGCCCGTTCCCATACCGGTCAATATAATGACCGGTAAACATGCCCTGTGAAAGACCCGGGGTCTCTTATTTTTCATATTTTACCAATTAGAGCCTGCCCCAAAACTAATTAACTCTGCGCTAACGCGCATGGTTTTGGAGCAGGCTTTTGCAGTTTTTCAGACCTTTGGCCTTGCAAAACTGCGGAATTTAAGGTTACTTTCCCAAAAACTGAAGTTTTGGGAAAGCCTCATTATTTACATTTTAATCCGCTTTAGCTAAATGTCAATGAAAAATACAAAAAAGACTACAAAGATGCCCGGTAGATCCCCAGGGAATGAAAATCCTCGGTTTTGGTCTTCAGTTCATCCATCGCCGCATCAAAAAGCTCCGGGGTGTCGGGAATGCTGACATCCACGTAGAAGAGGTAGCGCCAGGGCTGGCCCTGGATGGGCCGGGATTCCAGCTTGGAGAGGTTGATCCCCCGTTCCGAGAGGATCTTGAGGCAGGCAAAGAGGCTGCCCGGCTTATC
>JAISMC010000065.1 GCA_031276965.1 Treponema sp. | reverse complement strand
TCGTGGACCCCGCTTTCTTCATGGTAGGTCAGATCGATGCGGTCTTTAAACTTGTCCCGGAATTCCACGTTGATGGGATAAAGAAAATCCTCGGTGCCGCAGGTTTGGTAGAACCGGGGCATGGGCCTGCCCGAGGCGATAAGTTCCTCCAGCCTGGCATGGAGATCGCTTTCGCTGCCCCGCAGCTCGCTTTCTTCGCCAAAGATGTTGAACCAAGTTTCATTGGCCCTGCCCTGTCGGTACTGCCACAGGGGGTCCGTGAGGCCGGAAAGGCTGGCGGCGGCGGCAAAGCGTTCCGGGCAGTTGATCCCCAACTTCAGGGCGCCGAAACCCCCCATGGAAAGGCCCGCCACAAAGACGTCCTCCCGCCGGGCGGAGAGCCGGGGAAAAAATTCGGCCGTCAGTTCCGGCAGTTCCACGCTGAAAAACTGCCAAAAATCGTAGCCGTATTTCATGTCGGTATAAAAACCCAGGTCCGTCCCGGGCATGATCACCGCCAGGCCCTTGTCCAGGGCGTAGCGTTCAATCGATGTACGGCGCTGCCAGATACTGTGGTCGTCGCTCCAGCCGTGGAGCAGGTAGAGTACCGGAATCCGGTCCCCCTGTTTCCGCCCCCCGACCCCGATGCCGCTGGAGCTCTGGGGCAGGATCACGTCAACGGTCCGCTGCATTCCCAGGCTCGCGGAATAGAAGTGCCAATGCACAAGGGCCATAAAAACCTCCCGCCGGCCGTGGGCCGGACCCGATCATTGTAGCATGTTCCGGCTGCCATGGCGCAAATAACAGCCTGCCGGCATGGATGCACTGGCCGCAAAGCGGCGTCGTACAATCAATTCCCTCGCGACACAGGCCCGAAGGGCCTGATGCGCCCATCGCCTTATGGCGATGTCTTACAACCCCTTCCTTACAGCACAGCCCTGAAAGGGCTGATGACGGCTGTATGGGTTCTTAGGTTTTTGCAAAGCAAAAACCTAAAGCTCAAAAATGGCACAGAGGCCATTTTTGAGAGATCAAACCGCGAAGCGGTTTGACCCGCGCAAGGGATTGGAGGGGCGCAGTTCCCTGTTATTGGCACAGCCAATAACAGGGAATGGAGCGTGGCAAGCGGAGCTTGCCTTAGCGGAACCCCGGAAAGCCCGGTTTTTTGCGGCGCCCACCCGGGAGGGCGGCGCAAAAAATGCGCCCAAATCAACAGGTTTAATTGTATCCGGGCAATGGGCTTTACCGGGCCGCCGGTTTAGACGGGGCGGCGTTTTGCCCGCTAGGCCGGTAGGGTTGAGGCCCCGGTTCCCCAGCCGGCGTAATCTCCCCGGGCCATGTTGGGGACAAAGCCGAAATTCCGGATCCGGCCTTCCATGCAGAGGCGGCATTCGGCGGCCTCGTCGCCGGTGCAGATTTTGTTGTCGTAGAGGGCGTAGAGTTTCCGCACGTCCTTGGGGGAAAGGTTGGGCATGACCACGTTGGCGCCGGCCATGAGGCCCTTTTCCCTGCCAAACGGGGAAATGGTTCCCAGGGCGGTGGTGGCGGGGATCAGGGCCTGGGGAAGGAGGAGCCGGGTCAGGGCCACCATCCGCAGGGTCTGGCGGAAGCCGCCTGGGGGGTGGTTCCCAAAGGGGGTGTCCGCCTGGGGGATAAAGGGGCCGATGCCCACCATGTGGGGTTTCAGTTCTTCAATGAACCGTAAATCTTCCAGCAGATTCTCCGGGGTCTGGAAGGGGGTGCCCACCATAAAGCCCGCCCCCACCTGGTAGCCGATGTCCCGGAGGTTGTAGAGGCACTGTTTCCGCTCCGGGAGACTCATGGATTCGGGGTGGAGTTTCCGGTAGTGGGCGTCGTTGGCGGTCTCGTGGCGGAGGAGGTAACGGTCCGCCCCGGCCCGGAAAAAGCGCTCGTAGCTTTCCCGGCCCCGCTCCCCGATGGAAAGGGTGATGGCGTGGCCGGGGTATTCCCGGCGGATGGCGCCGATTATTTCGGCCACCCGGTCATCGGTGAACCAGGGGTCTTCCCCGCCCTGGAGGACGAAGGTCCGGTAGCCCAAAAGGTTCCCCAGCCGGCAACAGTTGAGAATTTCTTCCAGCGAAAGGCGGTAACGTTCCACCCTGCTGTTGGCCCCCCGGATACCGCAGTAGTAACAGTTGTTTTTACAGTGGTTGGTAAATTCGATGAGGCCCCGGAAATACACATCCTGCCCGTAAAAACCAGCGCGGGCTTTCCGGGCCGCCGAGAAGAGGGCCTCTTCCCGCTCCGGGTCTTCGGTACCGATAAGTTCTAACAACCCGGCATCGCTTATTATATCCAATCGGGCGGGCATCATGGTTTCTCCGTCCCGTGTTTCAGGCTTCCCGAAACCGCCGTTTTCACCGTCACGTGGGGCAGGTTCCCCAGTTTTCCCGTCAGGGCGTTAATATCGTCCAGTTCCCCCCGGAGGGTCAGGGCAATTACCGCCGTGTCTTCATCATCAAAGGGAATCCCCATCCGCCCTTTCACAATTTGCCTGTATTGGGAGACCGTCTCGTTAAAAACCCGCTGGCTTGTCCGGGGTTCCTCCAGAACCGCCCCGATCACCGCAATCCGTTTCATTGTTCCTCCGTCCTATTCCGTTTATTCGAAGGTGGGTCGAATACCCACGAACCCGCTTACGCGGGGGAGCTTTAGGGCGGGGAGGTTCATTCCCTTATATTCCCGTATAGCAGCCACGATGGAATCATGCTCATCAATATCGTTGGTACCGGTAGCCAGGATCGCCCCTGCCATGCCGGTATTTTTTATCTTGATAGGATACCCGCCCCCGCCAAGGCAATAGTCATTGGGATCGAGTTTCCAGTCCGTGATTTTACTCCCGTTCTTTTCTGCCATCCATTTTAAACGGAGAGAACTCAACTCTCGTAACATGACCGTCCGGTATTTGCGCTTGAGCCAAAGTTCGTGATCCCGGGTAATCCCATATTAACCTTTTACTGCGCCGACGGTCATGCCTTCAGTAATATATCGTTGAGCAAAGAGGAGAGAGCATAAGGTCGGCAGAGGCGCCACCCCGGGAAAGGCCAGGGGGATAATCACCCGGCGGGAAGCCTGGAACCGGGTACAGCCATCCGCCATGGCAGCCTGTTCTAGTTCCTGAGGAACGGTATCGAAAAAGCCTTTGAGCATCCAGATAGAAAAGGCCAAATTGCTGGCATGTAGGCCAGGATAACCGGCCACAGGGTATTTTTCAGGTTAAGCCGGCGAAAGATAACGAAGAGGGGCATGAGGAACATGCATACCGGAGAACATTTGCATAATCAACAGCAGGACCCCATATCCTTTAACAAATGGCATGGATGTTGCAATCTCCGGAATTTTGCGAAGCAAAATTCCGAAAGGTCAAACTGCGCCTTGTGACTTATGCCTGGAGTTTTCGCTTCGCGAAAACTCCGCAAGACCAAAACCGCTACGCGGTTTTGGTCCGCGCAAGGGATTGGAGGGGCGCAGTTCCCTGTTATTGGCGGTACGCTAATAACAGGGAATGGAGCGTGGCAAGCGGAGCTTGCCCTAGCGGAACCCCGGAAAGCCCGGTTTTTTGCGGCGCCCTCCCGGGAGGGCGCCGCAAAAAATGCGCCCATGAAAATATTACGCGAAGGCTCCCGGCTGGTATTTTGTAACACTGGGGGCTATACTACCCCGTAAGATCAACCAGAGAGGTGTTATATGGCAGGCAGGGCATTGATTCTTAGCGGCGGATGGGACGGGCATGAACCCAAGTTGATAAGCGGGCGGTTTAAGA
>JAISMC010000053.1 GCA_031276965.1 Treponema sp. | reverse complement strand
GCCCGGGAACAGGAGGTCCTCAAGATGCGTTTCGGCCTGGATGACGGTTATTCCCTGACCCTGGAGGAGGTAGGGCTTTACTTCAATGTTACGCGGGAACGGATTCGGCAAATCGAGGCCAAGGCCCTTAGAAGGCTGCGGCATCCCATACGGAGCCGGAAATTAAAAGACTACCTGGATCATTAGGGGGCGTAAATGGCAATAGACGAGGTGTTAAAAAAACTGCAGATCCTGCAGGATATTCTTTCGGAGAAGATAAACCTGGAACGGGATATCCAGGAAATTCCCAAGATTCTCATTACCCAGGAGGAAATTCTCTCCCGGTTTAAACGGACTTATGTGGAAAAAAGCCTGGACCAGGAAAGAACAAGGACCGCCGAGTCTGAATTCCGCAATCTCCTGATAGACGCCGAAACCCACCGGGAAAAGGCGGAAAAAACCATGGATATCGTGACCACCCCGCGGGAAATCGAAGCCCTGGAAAAGGAAATTCGGGATGCCGCGGAGAAGGAACAGCAGTACCGTAAGGATCTGCAGCGGGAAGAGCGGCTTCTGGCGGATTTGAACGAACAGATCAAGCAGACCGATGCCCTCATCGAGCAACAGGAGGCGGAACTTGCCGCCCAGCGATCGGGGGTAGAAGAGGAAATAGCGGAAAAAAAGGCCAAGCTTCAAGAACTGGCGGCCCGGGAAAAGGAACTGTCCTCCGGTATGGATCAGGAGGTCCTCTTCAAATTCGAGCGGATCATCCGCAATAAGATGGGCCGGGGTATCGTGGCCATCCGGGGCGGGGTGTGCATGGGCTGCCACATGATTTTACCCGTTCAATTTGCCAACACCGTCCGCCAGGGCGAGGAAATAGTCTTCTGCCCCTACTGTTCCCGCATCCTCTTCTACGAAGAAGCGGAGGAAGGCCAGGAAGAATTCTTCGATATCGAGGATACGGGGAGCCTCTCCGATCTTGACGACATGGAGGAAGAGGAATTCGAGGAGGAAGAGGAGGAGGAAGAAAAGGTAAACGTTGATTACGAAGACTGATCCGGCTTTTTCCTGCCGGGCAAGTCTAAAATAAGGAATCAATAACGATGAACCAGACTGCCGCGGGGGGCCCCAAGAAAGTCCCTGTTCCGCCGCCATGCGGAAGGGCATGGGCGCCGCCCGAGGAAAGTCCGGGCTCCATAGGGCGTGACGCCGGGTAAGTCCCGGGCGGGAAGGGCGAAAGCCCTTCCCGACAGAAAGCGCAACAGAAAATATACAGCCCCGGAGGGCGGCCCCGGGAGGGGCGGTTTTTCGGCGGTAATGGTGAAATGGCGGGGTAAGAGCCCGCCGCGATGCCGGTAACGGTATCGCTGGCAAGCCTCGTCAGGAGCAAAATCAAGCGGCGCGGCAAAAGTTCTCTTTTGCGCCAATTGCCCGTTGGTCAAGCGCAGGTAGGTTGCCGGGGAATTCCCCGGAGGCTGTCCGTAAGGCCGGCCCAAGACAGATGGCAGTCAGCCAACCGCCCCCGGGCGGCCGGCGACAGAACCCGGCTTATGGTTCATCGTTTTTTATTTCATAAGGCTGTTTCAAAAACCGGGGTTCGAAAGAACAACCGCAGGAGTCCCGGTAAAACTAATGCGCGTTTGCGCGGGGTTCATAATCGGGACCGTTTCGGCATATCGGATGCGGTAACCGGCCCGGTTTTACGGAATCCTCCTATTTTAACTCAATTGACTTACCCGCCTTTTTTATAATAAGCTGAATAAGGATGGGTAAAGAGAAAAACCGGGCAGCCTCTTATTTTCGCCGGGCTTATATTATACGCCGGGTTTTAGCGTTTTTGATTGTGGTTTCCCTGGCATCGGCGGCTGGGTTCGCCGTCTTTACCCTGCAAAGGGAGGCTAACGCGGGAAAGGATTTGCTTGCCCTTTGGGAGGCGGGCGCTTACGCCGAAGCTTTTGAATCCAGCAAATTGGAGTTGGCCGTTAATCCCCTGGATTACCTGGCCCTTATGATCAACGGTTTTTCCGCCTACCAGCTTGGCATTGCCCAGATCAACAGTTCGGATACCCTCCGGTTCATCGATCAGTGTGTGTGGTCCCTTCGGAAGGCCCTGTTAAGCAAACGGAGTTCCAATCTGGGGGAACTCTATTATGTCCTTGGCAAGGCCTATTATCAGAAGGGTCCGGCTTTCGCGGATCTGGCGGTGGAATTTCTTGAGCGGGCCCGGGATTTATCCTTCCAGGCCCGGGATATAAGCGAGTTTTTGGGCCTTTCCTACGCCCGTATCAGGGATTACCGCTCCAGTATAGCGGCTTTTGCCCAGGTTCTGGCGCCCCAGGATGAAGCCGGGACGGTTCCTTCGGATCTTTTGCTCATTTCCATTGCCCGGTCCTATATGGCCCTGGGGGATATTGACGGCGAAACGCCCCATGGAGAGTACCTTGCCATGGCAAAACCTTACCTTATCCGCTGTATCGATAACTCCCGTGACATCAAGGCCGTCACGGCGGCGCGGTTTCTCTACGCCGAAATCCTTGGAAAAGAGGGGAACGCCGGGGAGGCGGAAAACCAGTACCAGCTTGTACTGAATGAAACCGGCGGCAACGCGGAGGCATATTACCGGCTGGGCGAGTTGTACGCCGGCCGGGGAGAAACGGCCCGGGCATGGGCGGAATGGCGGAGGGCGGTTCGTCTTGATCCCGCCCACAGAAAAGCGCGTCAGCGTCTCCAGGCACGTTAGCGTCTCACAATTTGTAAATTGGGGATAGAATAATAGATTTGGGGGTATCATGTTTGGAAGAAGTTCTTCGGATATTGGAATAGATCTAGGGACCTGTAACACGCTTATCTTCATACGGGGAAAGGGTATTGTCCTCAATGAGCCGTCGGTTGTGGCCGTGGAACGGGGCACAAAAAAGGTAGTGGCCGTCGGGACCGACGCGAAGCGGATGCTCTGGAAAACCCCGGAGGATATAATCGCTATCCGGCCCCTGCGGGACGGGGTCATCGCGGATCTGGAATCCACCGAAAAGATGATGCGCTTTTTCATTTCCAAAGCCCTGCCCCGGTATCATTTTGTCAAACCCCGGATGGTCATCGGTATTCCGTCATGTATTACCGAAGTGGAACGGCGGGCGGTGGAGGAAAGCGCTTACAAGGCCGGGGCCCGGGAGGTAATCGTCATCGAGGAGAGCCGGGCTGCGGCAATCGGGGCGGGAATTCCAATCTTTGAACCGGCGGGCCACATGATCTGCGACATCGGCGGGGGGACCACGGAAATTTCTGTTATTTCTCTGGGGGGCATGGTTGTCACCAGCGCCATACGCCTGGGGGGGGACGAGTTCAACGAAGCGATCATGAAACACATCCGAAGCGTCCACAACCTTACCATCGGCGAACAGACCGCCGAGCGTCTTAAAATCGAAATTGGCAACGCTTCCCCGGATATGACCATCGAAGAAGTTGAAATCAGGGGTACCGATAACATCACCGGTTTGCCCAGACGTGTGGAGATAGATTCCCAGGAAGTACGGGAAGCCCTGAAGGATCCTATTAACCAAATAGTGGATGAAATTAAAGCCACCCTGGGAAAGACGCCGCCGGAACTGGCAGCCGACATCGTGGAACGGGGCATTGTGATGACCGGCGGGGGGTCCCTCCTCAAGGGCCTGGATAAACTTATCGCAAAGGAAACCGGCGTGCCGGTGATTCTGGCGGAATCCCCCCTGGATTGCGTTGCCCTTGGGGCGGGAAAGTACTTTGAATATGCCAAGGGTTTTGATAATACCCGTAGTATTTATGATAACTTGAACGGCTAAAAGGATGGCTATCAAAGAAAAGAAGAAACCGAAGGTCTACCCAAAGTTAAGTTCCTATGTTTTTGCCGCCTTGGTGATAGGTTCTTTTTCATTACTTTTTTTTTCTACCCGTAGTTTTATTGTTGATGTTAAGGATGCGGGCCTCAGTTTCTTTTCCGGTATGCGGGGGGGGATACACGAGTTAAGTTCTTTGGTTTCCCGTACCGTCCTTTCCATTCGGGAATTGGCCGCCCTGCGCCGGGAATACGCGGAACTGGCGGACCGGGTAGCCCGCTACGAACAACTGGAACGGACCGCCGTGGAGATCCGGCAGGAGAATATCCGCCTCCGGGAACAACTAGGTTTCTCCCGGTCCCTCAATTACCGCCATATTCCGGCGGAACTTATAGGACGGGATCCGGATAACCTTTTTTCGGCCCTGGTTATCAACAAAGGTAAGTACGCCGGCGTGGAAAATAACATGGTGGTGATTGCCTGGCAGAACGGCGTCCAGGGCCTCGTGGGCAAAGTCATTCAAACAGGACAGTTTGAAAGCCTGGTGATGCCCGTCTATGATGTCGGCTCCTTTATCGCCGCCAGGTTTTTCGTGTCGCGGTACGACGGCATTGTGGAAGGGCAGGGCGGCCCCGGCGCCCCCCTGCGGATGCGGTTTATCCAAAAACGGGCGCGGAATGAAATCAGCCGGGGGGATCTGATTGTCAGTAACGGTATGGGCGGGGTCTACCCCGGGGGTATCACCATAGGCCGGGTAAACGCCGTCCATTACCAGGAAGATGAAATATCCATGGAAGTCGAACTGGAAAGCGTTGTTGATTTTTCCCGGCTGGAATATGTGTTTGTGATCGGAAAAGAGGATCAGGATGGTTAAAAACGCGGCCTGGGCCCTCGTCTTTTCCCTGGCGGCCGCCCTGCTCCAGTCGACCCTGTTTCGCCGGATCGCCTTTTATTATACAGTCCCGGATCTTACCCTGGGGATTGTTGTCTACAGCGCGTATATAAACGGCGTCATGACCGGCCAAGTTACGGGTTTTTTTTCCGGATTAATGCTGGATTTTATTTCCAACGCCCCTCTGGGTTTAAACGCCCTTATCCGTACCGTCACGGGGGCTCTGGCGGGCTTATTACGGGGTACTTTTTTTCTTGATACGGTATTTCTCCCCATGATCCTCTGCGGCGCGGCGACATTATTTAAAGCTCTCATGCTTTTTTTGCTCCACCTTCTCCTGGCCGGGGCCGTCCCCTGTTATCCCCTGGCCGCTCCGACCCTGTGGATAGAACTCATGTTTAACATCCTCAGCGCCCCCGTGCTTTTCGGCCTGTTAAAAATGTTCCAACCCCTGTTGGCGGGGAAAGGCGGCGTCTGATGCCTTCCCATGACGAGGAAAACACCGTAGACCGGAGCGAAAAACGGGTATGGATACTGCGGATACTTTTTACCGTCATATTTGTGCTGTATGCCGTCCGGCTTTTCAGCATGCAGATATTGAGCGGGGAATTGTACCGTTCCCGGGCCCAAAACATTGCCCGCCGGATTACGGTGATCCCCGCCCAGCGGGGGGAAATATTTGACCGGGCCTTTAACCAGCCCCTGGTTTTGAATACCGATTCCTTCGCCGTCAGTATTACCCCCGCCGAGGCGCCGCCGGACGGGATGGAGGGCCTTTTTAGCCGTGTGGCGGCGATACTGGAGATTGACCGGGAACAGATAGAGCGTAAAATACCCCCCCGGTATTACTACCTTTACCAGCCGATTGAAATCGCCGTCAACGTGGATTTTTCCCTCATAGCCGCACTGGCGGAGAACGCCAATACTTTGCCGGGAGTTTCATGGCAGTCAAAACCGATGCGGAATTACGGTGATTCAAGAAGTCTTTCCCATATTCTGGGCTATGTGGGGGACATCACGAGGGATGAGCTTACCATGCTTTATAACCGGGGTTATCAGCAGGGGGATACGATCGGTAAAGCGGGAATAGAGCGGCAGTATGATGAAATTCTAAGGGGGAAAAAGGGCCTGGAAACCCGTACCGTTGACGTCCGGGGGCGCCGTATCGCGGGGAATAGCAACAATACCAGAGAAGCTCCGGAGATGGGTAAAAACCTGGTCCTTACCATTGATCGGTCAATTCAAACTCTGGCGGAAAAAGCTTTGGGGCCGCGTATTGGGGCGGCGGTGGTTATGCGGCCCGCCACAGGGGAAATTCTTGCCATGGTTTCTTACCCATGGTACGACCCCAATATATTTAACCGCGGCGACAGCGGCGCCGAATATCAGGACCTCCTCAATAATCCCAACAAACCTTTTTTGAACCGGGCTATCCAGTCGAATTATCCCCCGGCTTCCACCTTTAAGATCGTTATGACCACAGGGATTCTAGCGGAAAATGCCTTCCCCCCGGAGCAGCTTGTGGATTGCCTAGGGGAAATCAGCTATGGGGACCGGCAATGGAGGTGCCACATCAGACGGCCGGGACACGGCAGACTCAATCTGCATCAGGCTATGGCCCAGTCTTGCGATATTTACTATTGGACTGTGGGCAGAGATCACCTGGGGGTAGAACGTATCGTATCCTACGCCAGGGATTATGGCTTGGGCGAAGCTACCGGCCTTGATCTTCCGGGTGAGATTTCCGGATTTATCCCTACCCCGCAATGGAAGGATCGGCGTTATCACGATCGCTGGCAGGGGGGGGATACGATGAATATGTCCATCGGCCAGGGCTATACCTTGGTGACCCCCATACAGATGGCTAATATGGTGGCCATGGTGGCCAATGAGGGTAAGATATACCGGCCCCATCTGCTTAAGGAAGTGCGGGATCCTGTTTCCGGCGCCATAGAGCGGAGCGTCCTTCCTGAGCTGATTCACGAAAGCAGCGTTGACAAAAAAATATTCGAAGCCGTAAAACGGGATATGCGGGGCGTTATCAGCGAAGGGACCGCCCGGTTCCCTTTGAACATTAAGACCGTGGAAATCGCGGGAAAAACCGGTACCGGCGAGGTGGGGCTGCAGGATCGCTGGCATTCCTGGTTCGCCGCCTTTGCCCCTTATGGGAGCGAATCAAGCGAGGATCAAATCGTCGTTTCCCTTATTGTGGAAGCGGTGAACGCCTGGGAATGGTGGGCCCCCTATGCTTCGGCCATTATTTTTCAAGGTATTTTCGCCAATCAGACCTACGAAGAAGCGGTAGCCGCCCTGGGTCTCCAATACCTTATGCCGGTCCAGGGAAGAAGGGAATGAGAATCCGCGATTTATTGGAAATTGACTATTTCCTGCTCTTTGCCACCGTGGTCCTTTCTATCTTTGGAATATTGTTTATCTACTCTTCCGCGCTCACTTCCACGGGGCTGCTTGTCTCCCGGGAATACTTACGGCAGATATTCTGGGCCGCTGCGGG
>JAISMC010000155.1 GCA_031276965.1 Treponema sp. | reverse complement strand
AATCCATACTGGACTTCGGCGATTTGCCGAAGAAAAACCCGGTTGCATCGGAGGCGTGGCTGAACGGCAAGATAATGGTCGCGTTACTAATTGAAGCTTTCATCGCGAAGGCTTCTTTTTCCCCCGGTAACCGGATCGAATACCAACCGTAGTATATGGCGTGAGACGGCGTTCGTTACTTTGGTTTTGAAGACCAATCTGGGGCTGCGGATACTTGAAGATTACGGGCACATAGCGAAATATCTTGAATGCGAAAAGCGAAGGCGGGGGATACGGTACCAAATGTGTAATACCTGTTAAATTAGTGCATATGGGGTATGGACCCCGCCTTCCAATCAGCCGGCGCCGCAGAAAACGGACGAGGGTATAGCCGGTTCTGCAAGGTACGGATTTTGTGCAGGATCCAGTACTCTTGATCCAACAGCGGAGACTACTATCAAAACCGCCCCAAGGGGCAGACTATTAAACCCGCCTGTGAATAGAGGCGGAAACTGAACGGAGCTGGTATGGCTGAACTTGATGCGGATTTGCTTATTATAGGCGCCGGTCCCGCCGGATTGACCGCTGCCCAGTACGGCGCCAGGGCAAACCTGTCGGTGCTGGTTCTTGAACAGCTTGCGCCGGGAGGGCAGGCGCTGCTTATCGACAGGCTGGAGAATTATCCCGGCCATCTGCCCGGTGCGGATGGAGAAGTTAAATCGGGGTTTGATTTCTCCCAGGACCTGTACCGTCAGGCTGAATCCTTCGGCGCCCGCTTTATGACCGAACCGGTACTGTCCCTTGCCGCAGAAACCACTCCGGATAATACCCGGTGTTTTGCGGCATCCCTGGGAAACGGCAGGGTTTTGCGGGCCCTGGCAGTGATCGCCGCCACCGGCTCCAAGTACCGTACCCTGGATATACCCGGAGAAGCGGAATTCTATGGCCGGGGGGTTTCTTACTGCGCCACCTGTGACGGCCCCTTCTTTAAGGGAAAGCGGATCTTCGTGGTCGGCGGCGGAGACACCGCCTGCGACGAGGCTCAGTATCTCTCCAATCTAACCGGCGCCGTCGTCATGATCCACCGGAAGGACCGCTTCCGGGCTCAAAAGGCCCTGGCGGAACGAACGCTTAAAAATCCCCGCGTCGAAGTCCGTTTCAATACCAGAATGCTGGAAATCCGGGGGACCGGTTCCGCCGGCGGAGGCCATGTTTCCTCGGTACTTTTGGAACGAATTGACCGGGGGGAACGGTACGAAGAATCTGCCGGCGCGGTTTTCATCTTTGCGGGAACCTTTCCCCAGTCTTCCCTGATAAACCAGCTTGGCGTAAAAACCGATGAAAACGGTTATATTATAACGGATCAATCTATGGCTTCCCCGGTTCCCGGAATCTTTGCAGCGGGGGATGTCCGATCCGGCGCTTTCCGTCAGGTAGTGGTCGCCGCCGGCGAAGGGGCCGTTGCTGCCCACAGCGCCGCCCTATACATTGACGCCTTGAAGGGCGAAGCGTACACGTGAAAATCTCTACCAGACGGCGGGGATATTGCGGCATTCCTGTTTTTCTGCCGCTCCTGTTTCTCCCCTGGCCGGCTTTTTCCCAAAGTTTTAACGATCCCGGCGATCCGCCCGCGCTGGCCCGGACCATAACGGCGGCCATGTCCGACGAGGAGGCCCTGGCCCAAACCTTCATGCTCGGCTGGGTAGGAGCCGAGCCTTCCCCCCTCATTATGAACTGGATCAGGGAGCGTCATATCGGCGGGGTGAAGATATTCGGCTGGAATACCGGCGATACCCGGAAGCTTGCGGAAACCGTGGGGACCCTCCAGCGGAGTTCCCTGGAAGGCCCCTTCCGGATTCCTCTTCTGGTCGCCACCGATCAGGAGGGAGGCTGGATAAGGCATGTAAAGGGCGCTACCAGCGAAACTCCGGGGAATATGGCTATCGGCGCTTCGGGTTACCCCAGGGACGCCTATCTCTCGGGTTACTACATAGGCCGGGAACTGGCGCTGCTGGGAATTAACATGAATTTTGCTCCTACGGTGGATCTCTATACCAACCAGGCTTCGGTGATCATCGGTCCCAGGGCCTTTGGGGATGATCCGGTCCGGGCGGGAATCCTGGGGGCAGCCTTTATGAAGGGCCAGGGAGCGGCGGGGATCATCGCCACCGCAAAGCATTACCCCGGCCATGGGGGAACGGATCTGGATTCCCATGGGATCCTCCCCCGGATTGACGTTTCCTTCGAAACCCTTTGGAACAGGGAATTGACGCCTTACCGGATGCTTGCCAAGGAGGGACTGCCGGCGGTGATGAGCGGACATCTGGCCTTCCCCAAAACCCAGGCGGGACCCCTGCCGGCCTCCCTGTCATCGTGGTTTCTAAAAACCCTGCTCCGGGAACAAATAGGCTTCCAGGGGCTGATCATCACCGACGATCTGATGATGTCCGGCGCCACCTCCAGCGCCGGAACTCTTTCCCGGGCGGCGAAACAGGCCCTCCTGGCGGGCAACGATATCATCATGATGTCCTCTACCCCAAACCTTAACGATGCGGTCTGGGCCTATCTGGCGGCGTCTATGAAGGAGGAACCGGAATTCCGGGAACGGATCCGGGACGCAGCCCGGCGTATCCTGGAGTTAAAGCTGGAATACCTCCGGGGGGAACGGGCGGTTCCGCCGGTTCCGGACCTGAAACGGGTGGAGGCGGAACTTCCCGATCCCGAAGGGGCCGCCTTCTTTCTCGGCCTCGCCGCCCGGAGCGTTACGGTGATCCGGGGGAATACGGGGATCTTTCCCCTCAGCCCGGAAAAGGCGGGGCGTATTCTTCTGGCGGGCCAGTTTTCCGGTTTTTTCAGCGCCGGAAAGGCCGCCTATCCTGAAGCGGCCTCCTGCTGGTATTCCCCAGACCGCCCGGAAGAGCTTATCCGCCGGGCGGGAAACGCCGATACGGTGATCTTCTGCCTTGCCGACGCTCCGGGGCTTGCCATTCTGCGGAGACTCCGCTATCTGGACAAGCGGGTGATAGTTCTTTCGGTATTGAGCCCCGCCTATCTCGATGAAGTCTCCTGGACGGCGGGGGCGGTGGCGGTCTACAGTTACGCCCCGGAATCCTTCATCGCCGCCTTTTCCGCCATGCTTGGACGCATTCCCGCCCGGGGACGGCTTCCCCTGGGATCTGTCCGGCAGGTTCCATGAATCTCAAGTGGCAAAAAACCGGAGGGGGGGATCTTTCCGCGGCGGAGGCCCTGCTTAAAAAACTGGAGCCCCTCTGCGTAAACGCCTGTTCCCGCTTTATTCACCGGGAAGACCCGGACCAGCTCTGGGCCCTCTCCGGGGATGGAACGCTTTCGGCGCTGCTGATCCACAGCCGCCGGTCCCTGTTTCCCCTGCTTAACGGAAACAAGAACCTGCCGGTCCCCCGTTTTCTTAACGGTTTTTGGGGCAGAGTTTCCATCCACACCCTCCAGGGAATCCGCGAAGATGTAGAGCTTTTTGAAGCGATTCTGGACCGGATGGGCTTCCACCTTTCCGAGAAGATAGACTATGACCTTATGTCCCTTGATGAAGACCCCCGCCGGGAAGCTTTGGCGGCGGGTCCCGAAGGGCTTGTTCTGCGGCGGGCCGGCACTCAGGACCGGGAAGCCCTCTTTCCGCTGCAGGCCGCCTATGAGCAGGAAGAGGTGCTTCCCCAGGACGCCCCCTTTAATCCTGCGGCCTGCCGCCTCTCCCTGGAATGCATTGTAAAGCGGGAACAGATCCTGGCCGCGGAATTGAACCGCCGCCTAGTGGGGAAGATCAACACTAACGCCGAATCCTTTACCCGCTTTCAAATCGGCGGTGTCTATGTCCTCCCCGAATACCGGAACAGGGGCATCGCTACCCGCATGGCCGCATCGCTTTCAAACCGGCTCTTGGCCCAGGGGAAAAGCATCTCTCTCTTTGTCAAAAAGCAGAACCCCGCGGCCAGGGCGGTCTATGAAAAAATAGGCTTTAAGATTATAGGGAATTACCGGATCTGTTATTATTCTTAATAGACACAAGAAGGAGCAAACCATGACCGCACTGTCAAGATTCAATGTAAAGACAAACCGGCAGGCCGAATGGATTAACATTACCGGCGAAGTACAGAAAATAGTTTCCGCCTCCGGGGTAAGCGAAGGAATCTGCGTGATCTTTGTTCCCCATACTACGGCGGCGGTTACCATCAACGAGAACGCCGATCCCGATGTGGTTCATGACGTGCTCCTGGCCCTGGACGCTGTATCGCCGGACCGGCGGGAATTCCGCCACGCCGAGGGCAATTCCGCGGCCCATACCAAGAGCAGCATAGTAGGCCCTTCTCTGACGATTATTGTTTCCGGGGCTAAGCTCCTTCTTGGCACATGGCAGGGAATCTGGTTTAATGAATACGACGGCCCTCGGACCCGAAGGGTCCTCATACGGGTTCTGGGGGATTAGCTTTTACGGGTACACCGTACTGCCTTTAGAAAAAACACGCCTGCGCATGCGGCGGCCGGGCGGATTTTCGGACTAATGGGCCTTTGGCCCGAAAGGTCCCCGTGGGGGGGTCCTGGGAGAGTTTATAGATGAAGAACATGGCTAAACTGGAATTTGTAATAACACCCATCTTGTCCGCATCGCTGGTGAGCGTTTGTATGCTTCTGGGGGCGGTTTTTCTGGGATGCAGCAAGGCCGCCATGGAAGCGGACATGGCTCCGGCGGCTCTAAACTACAGCGAAAGGGCTGCTTCTTACGGGGACGGCTTCACCACCTGGACTGATCAAGCTTTTTCCGGCGAAGCCGCTTCTCCGGCGGACAAGGCCCTTTTTCAATCCGCCGGAAAAAGCAAAAAACTGGTTCAGCGGGCCAGCCTCCGTATCCGGGTGGAAGATCCGGAAAAAGCGGAGGACTCCCTTATGGCCGCCATGGATACCTGTAACGCCTACGCCTCCTCCACAAGCATCTATGAGAATTCCCGATCCTATACTATCCGGGTTCCCCCGGCCTCCTACAAGTCTTTCTTCTCGGCCCTTTCCGGCATGGGGAAACTGCTCCACCGTACCGAAAACGCCGAAGACGTAACCCTTCAATTCTACGATCTTGAGGGACAGCTCTCCACCAAACAGGAACTGCTCAGGACCTTTCAGAGCTATCTGGGCAGAGCTCAAAACATCGAGGAAATCCTCTCGGTGGAGAAGCGGATTGCAGAATTGCAGCAGGAGATAGAATGGACCGGGACGGAGCTCCGATCCCTGGCGGATCTGGTGGATTATGCCACCATTGATCTGACCCTGACGGGTCCCGCCGGGTCCTTCAACAGACCCGGTCTGGGGGAGAAGATCCTCGATCTGTTTCATTCTTTTGGGGATTACGCATCCACGGTTCTGGTAACGCTGATAGGGATCGCCGTCTTCGGCGTCCCCAGTATACTGCTTTTGACCCTCCTCTTCTGGCTCCTCTTCGGAAAGATCGGACTGCTGAAAAAGCTGTGGCGCGCCGCCGCAGGAAAGGGCGCTCCCGGCAGCAGGCAGGGGCACGAACCATGAGCATCGTCAACGAACCCAAAAACAAATTTCCCCTGATACAGGCGTTACGGGCGCTGCTGGAACACCGGGCCCTCTGGATGTACCTCCTCCTGGACGAAGCGCTCCGGCAGGGGCTTGATCCCGAAAAGTTCGCCCCCTCTGCCATACGCCGGTGCGGCCTCTACCATGGAGGCATGCACAGCGGAAACGGGAAAGATACCAGCCTGACGCGGCTCAAGAAAAAACTTTTCGGCCTGCCCGGACGGCTGGTCTTTGAGATGAAGATCCGCCGCTGTACCGGTGATAATTTTGACGTGGATTTTTATTACTGTCCTCTGGTCAAGTCATGGCAGAAGCAGGGCTGTTCCGATGAAGAGATGGACCGGATGTGCGAGTACGCCATGTGGGGTGACCGGGGCATTGCGGAAAGTTTCGGCTGCGAACTGGATCTTCTCAAAACCATCGCCCGGGGGGACGGCAAATGCGAAATCCGGTTCAGGCGGAAAAATCATGCGGGATGATCTGATTCAAATTCCAAAAAGGATCAAGGAATTCCGGGAAATACTGGAAATCAGCGCCATGGATATGGCGAAGGATATCGGCGTCCCCTTTGAAACCTACGGACAGTACGAATCCGGCGCGCTGGATATTCCCATCAGCGTACTGTATAAAATATCCAGCCGTTTCGGAACCGACACTACGGTGCTGCTTACCGGGGAGGACCCCAGGATAAACACCGCCAGCGTGTGCCGGGCCGGCAAGGGCATCAGAATAGAACGTTTCCCCGGCTACGAATTTGCCAGCCTTGCCTATAACTTTAAGGGCAGAACCATGGAGCCCCTTTTGGTTTATCTGGACCCCGGAAAGGCGCCGGCGCCGCCGGTTACCCATTCGGGTCAGGAATTCAATTATGTTATCATGGGAAGCGTCAAGGTAACGGTAGACAAACGGGAGTACATTCTTGATCAAGGCGATTCCATCTACTTCGACGCCCGGCTGCCCCATGCCCAGACCGCAGTAAAGGGGTCCGCGCAGTTCATCACCATTATTCAGGAATAAATGTCATGGACGAGATACTTTCGCGGTTCTGCCCCAGGATTGACTTTGAAAACTACGAAGATTTCTACAAAAATTACGCCTGCAATGTGCCGGATAATTTTAACTTTGCCTACGACGTGGTTGATCAATGGGCCGGACTAAAACCGGACAAGCCCGCCCTTCTCTGGACCAACGACAAGACGGAGATGCAGTCCTATACTTTCGGAGAGATAAAGCGTTTAAGCGATAAGGCCGCCGGGTTCCTTCTGGATTTGGGGATACGGAAGGGCGATGTGGTGATGCTCATTTTGAAGCAGCGGCCCGAGGTATGGGTCCTTATGACCGCCCTGATGAAGATTGGCGCAGTCTGTATTCCCGCCACCTATCAGCTTACCGCGAAGGACATTGTCTACCGCTGCAATATCGCCGGGGTAAAGCTGCTTATCAGCGTTGATGATCCGGAGCTGCTGGATATTATCAGAGCGGCCCTGCCCCATTGCGCGGGGCTCAAACATGCAGTTGCCGGCGGCGCTGTTCCTCCGGGCCTTATCGATATGAGGACCGCCATAGAAAAGGCCCCGGAGGGCTTTGTCCGGCCCTCCGGCGCAGGGAATACTAAAACAACGGACCCCATGCTGATCTACTTTTCCTCCGGCACTACCGGTATGCCCAAGATGGTACTTCACAATCACAGCCTGCCCCTGGGGCATATTGTTACCGCCAAGTACTGGCAGTGCGTCGAAGACGGCAGGGTCCACCTGACTCAAACCGATTCGGGCTGGGCTAAATTCGCCTGGGGCAAGATCTACGGCCAATGGATCTGCGGCGCCGTGGTGGGGGTCTACGATACGGAGAAGTTTACCCCCCAGGGTATGCTTGCGGCCCTGGACCGGCTCCGGCCGGCTACTTTCTGCGCCCCCGCCACGGTATTCCGTTTCCTTATCAAAGAGGATCTCTCGGGCTTCGATTTCAGCTATATCAAACATACTTCCGTCGCGGGAGAACCCCTGAGTCCCGAGGTGTATTACCGGATCAAAGAAATGACGGGTCTTGAAATCAGGGAGGGTTTCGGACAGTCCGAAACTTCGGTGATGGCCGCCTCTTTCAAATGGCTTCCGGTAAAGCCGGGTTCCATGGGAAAGCCGGCTCCCCTCTTCGGCCTCAATCTATTGGACGAAAATGAACAGCCCTGCGACGATGGCATTGCGGGCGACCTGAGCATAACCAGCGCAGGGGAAAACCGGCCTCCGGGCCTCTTCACCGGCTACTGGAAGGATGAGGAAATAACCCGGGCCGCCTGGTACGGCGGAGTGTACCATACCGGCGATATGGCCTGGCATGACAGCGACGGCTACTACTGGTTTGTGGGAAGGAACGACGATGTCATAAAATGTTCGGGCTACCGGATAGGTCCCTTTGAAGTGGAGAGCGCCCTCATGGAACATCCTTCGGTGCTTGAGTGCGCCGTAACCGCCGCGCCGGACCCCCTGCGGGGCCAGGTGGTTAAGGCTACCATTGTGCTGGCCAGGGGCTTCAGCCCTTCGGAGGAGCTTAAACACGAACTGCAGAACCATGTAAAGCGGGTTACGGCCCCCTACAAATATCCCCGGATCGTAGAATTTACCGCGGAACTTCCAAAGACCATCAGCGGCAAGATACAGCGGAATGTGATACGCCGGCAGGATATGGATAATATCAGGTAAACACAGAGCTTTTCCCAAAACTCGGTTAGTTTTGGAAAAAGCTTCCAAAAAAGCGGTCTAAAGCCCGCTTTTTCATATAAATTCAGGGTAGCTTTCCCAAAAACTGAAGTTTTGGGAAAGCCTCCACAGCTAAATTTTTTCGCCGATGATCGGAGAGACCAGTTCGATTGAACGCCGGTACGCCGCTTCCACGGCGGCTATCACCGTCCCCCGGAAACCCGCTTCCTCAAGGACGGCTATGCCTTTAATGGTAGTGCCTCCGGGGGAGGCGACCATGTCCTTCAGCTCCCCCGGATGTTTGCCGGTTTCCTGCACCATCGCGGCGGCTCCCAGAACGGTTTGGGCGGCATAGCGCAGAGCCTTCTCCCGGGGGAGCCCCGCGAGGACACCCCCGTCGGCCAGGGCCTCCATAAACATGTATACAAAGGCGGGTCCCGAACCGGAAAGGCCCGTGGCGGCGTCCATGTATCCTTCCTCCAGGTAGTCCACAATTCCCGCGGCGCCGAGAATTCTTTCTAATTCCGCCGCCTGTTCCGCCTGGACCTCCTCGGAAACGGCCACGGCGATAATCCCCTTGGATATCAGCGCCGGGGTATTCGGCATAATCCGCACCACCGGAATTGAAGCCACCGGGGCATGGTCCGCGGGCACATCGGTCCCGGCGCCTCCGAGGATGGCCAGGATCTTTCCTATGGACCAGCCCACCGCCATGGATACCAGTACCGCGGGCTTTCCCGACGCAAGCCGGTCCCGGACCGCCGGAGCTATTTCGGCAAGCACCCCCGGCAGGACCTGGGGCTTCACCGCCAGGAAAACATAGTCCGCCTTCTTCACCGCCTCAATATTTGAAGCGTAGACCGAGGCTCCCAGGGAATCGGCCAAAGCTTCGGCCTTGGCCCTGTCTGTATCGGTAAAACCGATAACGGCGCCGCCGTACTTTGCGGCGCCCCTCATCAGGGCAGAGCCCATGTTTCCGCTGCCTATGCAGGCAATAGTTACGCCCATTGATCAATCCTTTTCCACTAAAAATACCGTACCGCGCTGGGTTCCGGCGGCTAAAGCTTCCAATACTCCCCTGCGTCCTCCGTGGGCGAGGATCATGGGGATGCCGTATGATACCACCCGTTCGGCGGCATCCAGCTTGGTAACGATGCCGCCGGTGCCAAAACTGCTCATGCCGCCGGTGGCAACTATTTTTCTGACGGCGGCAATATCCTGAACCGTTTCCACCAGTTCGGCGCCGGGATCTTCCTTGGGGTTTTTATCGTAAAGGCCGTCGATGTCGCTGAAAAGAATCAGAAGATCCGCGCTCCACAGTACCGCCGACTGAGCCGCCAGGGTATCGTTATCGCCTATTTTAATCTCCTCCACCCCTACAGTATCGTTCTCGTTGATGATGGGGATGATCCCTTCGTCCACCAGCGTAAAGAGGGTATTCCGCATGTTCAAGGTACGGATAGAATCGCCGAAGTCATCCCTGGTAAGAAGGATCTGGGCGATGCGCTGACCGTGAATCTCAAAGGCCCGGCGCCAGGCCCTCATCAGCTCCACCTGTCCCACGGCGCAGAGGGCCTGCCGGTAATGGAGGTCCTTTTTGCGGGCCCATTTCCCCATGATGGAAAGCCCCGCTATCTGCGCCCCAGAAGAAACGATAACAATCTGTTTTCCCTTTTTGATAAGAACCGCCGCTTGTCCGGCAAATTCTTCAAGAAGCTCCTGGTTGATCCGGCCCGTATCGCCGGCCAGCGTATTGGAACCGAATTTAAAAACGATCTTTCTTGCATCAGCGATTAAGCGGGATATTACCATTATCTCTAAAGCATCCTTATTTGACCTGAACCACGTATACGATACTTTATCGTTGTTAAGGCTTCAAGTCCCATGGGTCCCCGGGCGTGAAATTTCTGGGTACTGATCCCAAGCTCCGCGCCGAAGCCGAATTCACCGCCGTCGGTAAAACGGGTCGATGCATTGACATATACGCAGGCCGCATCCACCCGGCGGCAGAAGCTGTCGGCGGCCTCCATGTCTCTGGTGAGGATCGCCTCGGAATGTTTGGTTCCGTAACGGTTGATATGTTCAACCGCCTCGTCCAGGGAATCCACCACCTTGACCGCCAGAATATAGTCAAGAAATTCCGTCTCCCAGTCGGATTCAAGGGCGTCCTTAAGGATCAGTCCCGGCGGCGCGCCGGCGGCGGCCTTTGATGCGGCGTCGCAGCGGAGTTCCACCCTGCCCGCCAGCCGTTCCGCCAGCAGGGGCATCAGCTCTGCGGCGGCATCCCGGCGGACAAGAACGGTTTCTACCGCATTGCAGGCGCCTGGTTTTTGGATCTTTGCATTTTCGATGATGTCCGCCGCCTTTGCCATATCGGCTCCGGCTTCCACATAGATGTGGCAGTTTCCCTCGCCGGTCTCGATCACCGGGATCCGGGCATTTTCCACCACCCACCGGATCAGCTCCCTGCCGCCTCTGGGGAGAACCACATCGATCTTCCCCCGGGCGGCAAGGATAAGATCCACCTCGTCCCGGCTTCCCGATTCCGCCAGGGCCGCCGCTTCTGGGATACCTCCGCCGGCGCCAAGCCCCTCTTTGATAGCCTTTACAATGGCCCGGTTCGATTCCAGCGCCGCCGAAGAACCCCGGAGCAGAATGGCGCACCCCGCTTTATAGGCAAGGCAGAAGGCGTCGGCGGTTACATTGGGCCGGGATTCGTAGATAATAGCCGCCACCCCCAGGGGCACCGTGGTCTCTTCAATCAAAAGACCATTGGGCAGGGTCCAGCCTCTGACCCGGCCTATGGGGTCTTCCTGGCGGACCACCGTATCAATTCCCCGGATAACAGCGTCAATACGTTCTTCATTAAGGAGAAGCCTGTCTACAAGGGCTTCCTTGACCCCGGCAGACCGGGCGGCATCCACATCGGCCCCGTTGGCCCGGAGCATCTCCGCCCGGGAAGCGTTAATGGAATTCATCACCGACCGGAGAGCCCTGTCCTTGGCCAGCCGGGTTTCCAGGGCCAGCCGGGTTTGAGCTTCCCTGAGAGTCTCGAAAATGGAATCTAAGGAAACATTGGACATTTTTTGCTCCCAAAAACGGTATTTTACAAGGATCCATAAAACGATCTATAATTTATAGTATCATATAAAGGTATCCAGGGGAACTTGCCGGGTTTATCAACAGTTGATAGGAAGTACCCTTCGGCCTTGACAAATACAGGATGGTAGTTTAGGACTACAAAGGGGTACAAATTGAAAAAATACCGGTTACTTTTGCTGGGGTTGATAATTTTGATGGTCTTTGTGGGATGCGCCGGATGCAGCGGCTGTACCAGCAGGAAGGAAAGGCAGCGTCAGGAAGAAACGGCCCGGCTTGAGGCGGAGCGGCTCGCCGCCGAAGAAGCGGCCCGGCTTGAAGCGGAGCGCCTTGCCGCCGAAGAAGCGGCCCGGCTTGAGGCAGAACGGCTTGCCGCCGAAGAAGCGGCCCGGCTTGAGGCGGAGCGCCTTGCCGCCGAAGAAGCGGCCAGAAAAGCGGCGGAAGCGGCCCGTCAGCGGACCAGCCAGCCGGTCCCGAATACAAGCACCATATCCCAGGGGGTTGCGCCCAAGGACCCCGATAATCCCTTCTCCGGCACCTGGACCAACAACAGCGAAACCATAATCTTGGATGTAAATGCCGCCGGAAATGTTACCGTGAGAAAATATGTGATTACCGATGAATATGTGGAGATGTTCTGGCGTGAGATGCGGGGCATCCCGGCGGGAGGATACTACGACACCAGAAATCCCGTTGATGTCGAAAGCATCTATACCGGTTCCGGTACTATGACATTGAACAACAACAACATTGCCATTACGCTTTCGCTGAAAAACGATAAAGGCGATACCAGAGATGTAAGCTGCAACGGAATCTATCAGTTTGACGCTCAAAAGACCAATTTTAGGATGAGCAAGGGTCTGCCCAGAAAAATTATTCTTCGGGAAGATACAAGAAAGCAGATCGATCAGAAGGAATACGTTTTCCAGTTTTTCAGGACCCGTTAGTTCCGGCAGTCCTATCCGCAAAAACCCCTTTCCTGTAGAAAGGGGTTTTTTGTATACACAGTTTCTAAAACCTGATATACTTTCTCTACCCGTAACCTAAAAATCCCGAAGCCCCGGACGGCAGCATGAAAATATGCAGGATTGTTATTTTTATATCCTCTGTCCTGTTTGCCTTGAACATGGCCTCCTGTGCAAGCCGTCCCCCCGCCCCTTCCGTACCTGAAACCGGGCCAGAATTCCCTAAACCCAAAAGTCCCGTCCCCGAGCCTTCCCCTGAACGGATGGGCCGGATAATTCTAAAAGTTCAGAAAAACTTCAAAACCATAGACAACTATTTTATCCTTGGGGAAGCCTCCGAAATTATCGTTAAGGCCCGCCTGCGGGAAGGTGAAGAGGATTATGAGATCACCTACGATCTGCATAACGCCGTTTCCGAAGGTTCCGTTTTTAAGGTTGATTTTCTAATCGAGGACATACAGAGCGGCAGCGCCCGGCGGGATGTTTTGTTGTGGACCATAGAAGAAGACGAGGCCGGAATCCTTCTGTCCATGGACGATGATTACCAGGATGTCTGGGAACAGTACTTTGATCTATTTGACCGGTATCAGGCAAAACTTACCTTTTTTGTTACCGGCAGGTACGGCCCCTTCTGCAGCAAGGCCCTAAACCGGGGACACGACATTGGGTACCATACCCTCAATCATCTTAATCTGTTGAAAGTATCCCGAAAAATATTTTTTGAAGAAACCCTTGAAGGCCTGAACGAGTTCAGGGAAGCGGAGATCCCTCTAAAGGCCTTCGCCTACCCCTACGGACTTTGGGAACCCTGGATGCACCTGGAGCTTTTTAAGTCCTTTGCGGTAATCCGGGGCTTCGGCACCACCTACCGCATTTACAATGGGGACGCAATAAAAGACAGCTATATCTCCTCCAAATCCATTGATAACATCATATACAAAGAAGATGATGCATTTAAAGACGCGGTAACTATGATGCTCAGAACCGCTAAATTTTTAGGCCGTATTCTGCCGCTGACAACCCATACCATAGCGGATGACGCCGCCTGGGGCATCAGGCCGGACAGACTGGAATACCTGCTGCAAAGCGCGGCGGATCTAAAACTAGCCTTTTACCGGTACAGCGATTTTTAGCGGGCCTGTCCGAAAACTTTAAGCCGGGGAAGCGGCTTGGGATGTACGAAGCGCTGCTACATTATTTTTTAATAAGCCTCCGCGGAACAGAGCTCCGGGGTATTAAACCAGACTTTCGAATAAAGCTGCCATAATGCGGCGGCGGTTCCGCGCCTTCTCCGCAGCGCGCAACCTTGCCATAGTTTTCTTTTCCTTTTATAGTTAAAAAACATGGATAAAAGAACAATTCTGATTGCATTGCCCAGGGAACGCATATCCGCCGGAATTCTCGAAGGGCTGCAAAAAGCCGGAGCCGGCCGGGAAATAGTGATCACCTCAAATAAAAAAGAGGTGGAGCAGACGCTCGATACTATTGAAATCGCCGTTGGAGACGTGCCCTTTTCCCTGGTTCCCCGGATGCCCCGCCTTAAATGGATACAGTTGTGGTCCGCCGGGGCGGATCAGCTGCAGCGCTATCCGGAATTAAAGGACGCCCCCTTTATTCTGACCAGTACCTCGGGCATACACGGACAGCAGATCAGCGAACATCTCTTTGGCATGCTGTTCGCCTGGAACCGGCGTTTCCCCGCCGTCTTTGCCGCCCAGTCCCGGCACGAATGGCTTAAAATACCCAATGAAGAACTGTCCGCCTCGGCGGGGAAAACCATGCTCATCCTGGGATACGGCGCCATCGGCCAAACCGTTTGCAGGGGGGCCCTTGCTTTTAATATGAAGGTGATAGGACTGCGCCGCCGTCCCTCTCCTTCCACCGAAACCGGCGTCAGGATTGAATCGGCCGGCAAATTGAACGAATTCCTGCCCCTGGCCGATATTGTGGTCAACATTCTGCCCCTGACGCAGGAGACTTTTCACCTCTTCGGAAAAACGCAGTTTTCCCTGATGAAGAAAACCGCCCTGTACGCAAATATAGGCCGGGGAGCCGTTACCGACGAACAGGCCCTTATAGAGGCCCTCAGATCAAAGACCATAGCCGGGGCCCTGCTGGATGTAACAGAAAAGGAACCTCTGCCCCCGGACGCTCCCCTCTGGGAACTGGACAATGTAATCCTTACCGGCCACTATGCGGGCCTTCACCCCGGCTATGACGATCTGGCCTTCGGCGTTACCTTCGACAACCTTGACCGTTATGTCCGCGGCGATACCTTAAAGCATATAATCAACAAAACGGCGGGATACTAAAGCGAAGTTTCAGGTTGGATGTAACAAAAGGCCGCTGACAGCGGCCTCCGCCGATTCCACAGGGGCGGACAAATAACCGTACCGTTCGCTGTTTTGCAGATTTGAAGAGCCGCAGGTCAAAGTAAGCCTGCAGTGTCGTTTTGGTAATTATAAGGCTTATGCCGCATCATCAATGACCAGAATAATCTTTAATCACAGCCCCTCCATCCTTATTATATCAGAAAGCATATTGGCGGCAAAGACCGATCATGATAGGATGTTCCATGCAGTATTTCAGTACCAGAAGCCGGTCCGGCGGGGTGGATTTTGCCAGGGCCGCCTTGAGCGGGCTGGCCCCGGACGGAGGCCTCTTTGTGCCCGGGGAGATACCTTCCTATGCTCCCGCGGCGCTTTCATCCTTTCCTTCCATGACCTTTCATGATATTGCCTTTGAAACGATAAAGCCCTACGTGTGCCCGGAAATACCCGGGACGGTTTTAGGCGATATTATCGAGGCGGCCTATCCTTTTACCGCTCCCCTCATATCCGCCGGAGACCGGCTGGTGCTGGAACTGTTCCATGGTCCCACCGCAGCTTTTAAGGATTTCGGCGCCCGTTTTATGGCCCGGACCTTCTCCTACCTTAGACGGGGAGAAACCAGACCCCTCCGTATCCTGGCAGCTACCTCCGGAGATACCGGCGGGGCGGTGGCGGACGGTTTTTTCCGGGTGGAGGGCATTTCGGTAACGGTACTCTATCCCAAGGGCCGGGTTTCCCCCCTGCAGGAAAGGCAGATCGCCGGGCTGGGGGAGAATATCTCCGCCTTGGCGGTGGAGGGGAGCTTTGACGACTGTCAGCGCATGGTAAAGGCGGCTTTCGGCGATGTATCTCTGCGGAAACGCTATGATCTATCTTCCGCCAATTCCATCAACGTATCCCGGCTGATCCCCCAGGCGGTTTACTATACCGCCGCCGCCGCCGCCGCCTTTGCCGGACGGACCGATCCCGGCGGGGAGGCCACTCCCCGGAGAGCGGAATCCGGAGGGAAGAGGTTTTTGCCCAAGGCAAAAACCCCCGTTACCTTTGCCGTACCATCGGGCAACTTCGGCAACCTTACCGCGGGGCTCTACGCCATGAAGATGGGCGCCCCCATTGAGGGTTTTATCGCCGCCACCAATATCAACAGGACCGTACCGGATTATCTGGAAAGCGGGGTTTACCGGACCCGGCTTTCCCAGGCTACCATCTCCAACGCCATGGATGTGGGGGCTCCCAGCAACTTTGAGCGGATGAACGCGCACTGGTCCCTGGAAGAACTGCGCCGCATACTCCGGGGCGCCTGGGTTTCCGACGAGGATACCCGTAAAACCATAGCCGCAGTTCATCAAAATTACGGCTATTACCTTGACCCCCACGGCGCCGTAGGCTGGAAGGCGGCGGACATCCTTGGCGCGGAGGGTTCCCTGGCAGTCCTGGCCACCGCCCATCCGGCGAAATTCGCCGAAACCGTAGAGGACATTACCGGTCCGGTTCCCCGCCCTCCCGCCCTTAGCCGGGTCATGGAACGAACCGTCCGGGCCCGGACTATCCCCGCGGAACTTTCCGCCCTGGCGGAGGCTCTGGAAGCATAGCTTGTCCATCAGAGGCTGTTTTACAACCAACCGGGGCTTGAAGCCGGTTCATCCATTAAACCTGCCTGCGCAGACAGCCGATAAAACAATATGATCTACCCTCGCGTTAAACGGGCGGGACTTCTCCCCTTCCTGCTCTGTATGGCCTGTATCTTTGCCTCATGCCGCTCCGGGCCTTCCGTGACGGAGGAATCCGCCGCCGGGGAAGCGGAAATTGAAACGGCCGGAGAGGATGAACTTCCCGAACATATTGTCATTGCCTCAGATCCTGCCCATTTGCCCTCATCGGCCTTCGGTGAAATTTGGGGTTACGTAGTAAAAGGCCGGGAACAATTCCTCACTAAAGATATGCCCCTTTCCGATGTGGGCTACTTTGGCGCCGAGGTGGACTGCTACGGCCGCCTGACGGAGATTCCCCGGCGGAGCGGGCTTGCGGATTTTTCCGGCCGGGTTCATCTGGTGGTAACCTGTCCCGGATACGGTCTCTCCCATTTTGTACTGGCGGATGGCGGCGTCCGGCGGCGGCTTATCTCGGAACTGGCCGATGCCGCCCGGCCCTACGACGGCCTGCAGATTGATTTTGAAAATATCCCCAAACTGGATGGGGAGATCTTTGCCGGATTCCTGGAGGAACTGCGCCGGGCCCTGGGAGACAAGATCTTTACCATCGCCGTTTCCGCCCGGTTCCGGAAACTTGCAGCCGATCCCTACGACTACGAAAGAATAGCCCCCCTGGTGGATCGTGTCCTGGTAATGGCCTACGATGAACACTGGTCCGCCAGCGTCCCCGGACCGGTGGCCTCCATGGACTGGTGCAAATCGGTGGCCGCCTATTCCCTTAACGTGATAGGCCCGGAAAAACTGATCATGGGCATCCCCTTCTATGGCCGGGCCTGGATAGACCCTAGTCCCGCGGGAGCCAAAATTTTTACCACCATCGAAAAGATAATCATGGAAAACCGTGTTACCACAATACGCCGGGAAAACGGCATCCCCGTCTTTAATTACGAAGTTCCCGTACAGGTTACCCTCTACTACGAAGACGACTATTCCCTTTCGGCCCGGATGGAAATGTACAGCGATATGGGAGTACGGGCCGTCGGTTTTTGGCGTATCGGCCAGGAAAGCCCCGCCGTTTGGAACTATCTTTCCATTCAATAGAGTTGTTCAGAAACTTCAGTTTCTGAACAACAACCGCTTAAAAACAACAACCTCCAAGGAACAGAGCGCCGCGATATTAAACCAGGCTTCCGAATGAACAGGCGGAAGAACGCCGGCCTATGTTCCGATTCCCAATGCTTCAACCTTTTTGAAACCAATATCCCGAAGCAGGTACTTTTGAATCTTGCCGCTGGAGGTGAGGGGAAAGCTGTCCACAAAGAAGATGTATTTGGGGATTTTGAAACGGCTAATCTGACCCCGGCAGAAATCCCGGACATCCTCATCGCTTATGACAGCGTCTTTATGGAGAATAATAAAGGCGCCGACCTCTTCGCCGTACTTTTTGCTGGCGATGCCTACCACCTGTACATCCTTGACCCCGGGCATGGTATAGATAAAATCTTCAATTTCTTTGGGATACACATTTTCGCCGCCCCGGATTATCATATCCTTGATCCGGCCCGTAACCCGGAAGTTGCCGTCCTGATCCTTTATCCCGAGGTCCCCGGAATGGAGCCAGCCCTGTTCGTCGATACACTGGGCGGTAGCTTCGGGCATCTTGTAATAACCCTTCATGGAGTTGTAACCCCGGCAGCAGAATTCGCCGTGAACTCCGCCGGGGCATTCTTCGCCGGTCTCCGGATTCCGTATGGTTACCTCCACCCCCGGCAGGGCCCGGCCGACGGTTTCTACCTTGACCTCCAGGGTATCGTCGTAGCGGGTCTGGGTCATTACCGGGGATGATTCGGTAAGGCCGTAACAGATGGTTATTTCCTTCATGTGCATCAGATCGATAACCTGACGCATGGTTTCAATGGGACAGGGAGAACCCGCCATAATTCCCGTGCGGAGGCTTGTCAAATCAAACATCCTGAACATGGGATGGTTAAGCTCGGCAATAAACATGGTGGGCACGCCGTAAACGGCGGTACATTTTTCTTTTTGGATGGTCGCCAGCACCAGGAGAGGATCGAACCATTCCAGCAGCGCGGCGGCGGCTCCGTGGGTCAGAACCGCCATCATTCCCAGAACCAGGCCAAAACAGTGAAAGAGGGGGACCGGAAGGCAGACAATATCCTTATCGCTGAACCGCTGATTATCCCCTATGCCGAGGCCGTTGTTAAGGATATTCCGGTGGGTAAGCATGACCCCCTTGGGGAAGCCCGTGGTCCCCGAGGTATACTGCATGTTCACCACATCGTTGGTATCCAGGGAAGCTTCAATTTCCCGCAGTTCATCATCACCGGCATGCCGGCCCAGGAGGAGCACTTCGTTAAGGCTGTACATGCCCCGGTGTTTCTGCTGGCCCATATAGATTACGCTCTTCAGAAAGGGAAACTTCCCGGAATTAAGGCAGCCCCGGGGCGCAGTTTTAAGTTCCGGAACCAGTTCATAGACCATGGAGACATAGTCCGAATCTCGAAATCCGTCGATGATGCAGAGACAGGCCAGATCCGACTGCTTCATCAGATACTCCAGTTCGTGGAGCTTGTACCCCGTGTTTACGGTAACAAAGACCATTCCCGCCCGGGCGCAGGCAAAGAGAACCGTATTCCAGTCGGGGATATTGGTTGCCCAGATCCCCACATGGTCCCCCTTCTTAAGGCCGGTAGAAAGAAGGCTCTTGGCAAATGCATCGACCCGCCGGTCAAACTCCGCATAGGTAAAACGCAGATCCCTGTCGGCATAGATAAGAAAGTCATGGTCGGGCCGAACCTGGACGTTCTCCCGAAGCGCCTGGCTGAGGGTTTTTTCAATATATTCCATCATCTTTTTCCGCCCCTAATGGGCTGCCCTGAGTTTACTCAATACAAACCGGTCCGGCAAGGCCTTTAACGGGATTTTTGTGATACGGCCCCACCGGACTTGTTCGAGAACCTTTGGTTTGACAGAAACTGAAGTTTCCGGACAACTCCATTTAACTGCCCGGAGCGGATGGCCCGGCGGAGGTTGAACGGCGAAGGAGTTATGCCGGCGTATAGATCACCGCCAGGATACGGGCGGCTCCACCGCCGGCGGCTAATACCCGGTGGGGAACAATGGAATCGTAGTAAACCGAATCCCCCGCCTCCAGGGTATAAGCGTCCTTTCCGTATTCCAGCGCCAAAGTTCCCGAAAGAATGTAGATAAATTCCTCCCCTTCGTGGGCGGATTTTTTCTGCTCCGCATCGTTTTGAATATCCACGATGAAGGGTTCCATGTGCCGGCCTCCCTTATCCGCCGCCAGGGCCTTAAAGATCAAGCCCTGATGGGCCGCGCCGGGATTGTTATTCTCGCCGGGGATACCGGTGATGAACCGGGCGGATTCTTCCGCCCTGCCCTGCCGGGTAATGACGGGTCCCATCTCCGAATGATCATCCAGCAGGGTTCCCAGCCGGACCCCCAGGGCCCGGGAAATTTTTAACAGCGGAGCCAGATCGGGGATATGGCCCTCTTCTTCAATGCGGCGGATTAGTTCGGCGCTTAGTCCGCTCCGTTCCGCCAGCGTCTCCAAGGTAACGGCATAGGTCCTGCGCAGTTCGGCAATCCGCTCGCCGGGGGTATGTGCTACAGCCATGAACGCTCCAAAAACAAATAAGTAGAGGCTTCTTCAAAATATCCGGTTTTAAAAAGGCCGGTGATTTCATAATATCGTTTATGCCCGAAAGCTGCAAGGATTCGCCGGCCGCATAAAAAGACGCCGCTGTATGAATCACATGAAGGAAAAACAAACAAAGGGAACATCCGGCAGGCTGGTTCTTCCGGATATTTGACGGCACCGTTAATAGTATGCTATACTTTATGGGAAATATGTCATATCTGGACCGGATAAATAAGAAGCTGCGCAGAGAATTTGACAATCAGGTCCGGGCAATTGAGACGGACGGCTGCATTGTACTTGAGGGAACGCTGAATTCCTGGGACGCTGTGGTACGGGCCGGGAATCTTGCGGTAAAGGCCCGGGGAAAGGAAACCCGCCGGTTTTTAAAAACCCTGCAAAGCGGCGGGAACCGTCCCGGAGGGGTGGTAAACAATATTCGTTTTACCGGAGCCGCTGTTTCTCCCATGGAGGCGCCGGAACTTCAGGATAAGACCCTGGAAGGGCTGAAGCCTGATGTGCTGGTCATAGGCGGGGGAGTTACGGGCTGCGCCATTGCCCGGGAATTGACCCGGTACGAGCTGGAGGTGCTCCTGGTAGAGAAGGAGCACGATCTGGCCATGCACGCATCAAGCAGAAACGACGGCATGGTACATCCCGGTTTGGATCTGCAAAAGGGCAGCTGGAAGCATTATTACAACAGCCGGGGCAATGCCATGTACGAAACCATTGCCCGTGAGCTGGGGGTCGATTTTGAACGAACCGGTCAGTACCTCTGTTTCGGCAATGCCGCCGTCAAACCCCTGCTTTATCTGAGCCTCCTCTACTGGAAATGGATGGGAATTCCCGGCGCCAGAGTAATAGGGAAAAAAGAGCTTCATCGGCTGGAACCGGGGTTGAAGGAGGATCTGGCCGCGGCCCTCTTCTTTCCTTCCGCCGGCGTGGTATGTCCCTTCAGTCTGACCATCGCCTTAGGGGAAAATGCGGTTCAGAACGGCGCCAGGATCAGCCTGGATACGGCGGTGCTGGGCATGCGGGTCCGGGAGGGCCGCATCACAGAGGTGGAAACCAACCGGGGGACCCTGTATCCCCAGGTAGTGATAAACGCCGCGGGAACCTTTGCCGAGGATATCGCCGCTATGGCCGGGGACCGGTTCTTTTCAGTTCATCCCCGCAGGGGGACCAACTCGATCCTGGACAAAAAGTACACCCAAGATATTGTACGAACCATTGCAAGCAGGCTGAAAATCGCCGGAGCCCGGAACGCCCATACTAAGGGCGGAGGGGTCATCAAAACGGTACACGAAAATATTCTGGTCGGTCCCGATGCGGTGGAAACCTGGGAACGGGAGAATTTCGCCACCGCCGCTTCTTCCATAGAAAGAACCTTCGCCAAGTTTAAGGATACCAGCCCCGGAGTTGATCAGAGCCGGATCATCGCCTACTTTACCGGGGTCCGGGCTCCCACCTACGAAGAGGACTTTGTGGTGTGCAAGGGCCGGCGGACCGGTAACCTGGTCCACGCTGCGGGGATTCAGTCTCCGGGACTTACCGCCGCGCCGGCCATTGCCGTTGACGCCGCCCGTTTTGCCGCGGATCTCCTCGGCGCCCAGGGCCGGCGGGTAAGTATCAACAGACGCTTCAATCCTCTGCTGAAGCCTATCCCCCGGCTTGCTCGTATGGAAGATGCCGAACGGGCTGCGCTGATTAGGGAAAATCCCGATTACGGAATCATCCTCTGCCGCTGCGAAGAGGTAAGCCGGGGTGAAATTCTGGACAGCCTCCGGCGGCCCGTACTCTGCGATACTCTGGACGGGGTAAAGCGGCGGGTCCGCTGCGGCGGGGGCCGCTGTCAGGGCGGTTTCTGCGGGCCTCTGATTGTACAGATCATCGCTAGGGAAAAAAATATCCCCCTGAACAGGGTGGAGAAAAGCGGACCCGGAAGCGGGATCCTCGCGGGGGAAACAAAAAGCAGACAGCGGAGCATGGCATGAACAACGCTCAGGCCGCAGATGTGGCGGTCATAGGCGGAGGTCCCGCGGGTTTGGCGGCGGCCATTGCCGCGGACAGGGCCGGAGCAAAGACGATCCTGATAGAACGGGAGCCCCGGCTGGGGGGTATCTTAAAGCAGTGCATCCATGACGGCTTTGGACTTATACGGTTCGGCGAAAAACTCAGCGGCCCCGAGTACTCCTACCGCTGCATTGAAGAACTGCGGGGGACTGCCGTGGAACCGAAGCTTCTCAGTTTCGTAACCAGGATAAACAAAACCGGAAAAGGCTTCAGTTTGACCCTGACGGAACGGAGGGGCCTTTGCAGCATCAGCGCCAAGGCCCTGGTACTTGCCACGGGCTGCCGGGAACGGACCGCCCGGCAGGTGGCCATCCACGGCGAACGGCCTGCGGGGGTGCTTACCGCCGGGGCCGCTCAATACTATACCAACATCCTGGGCCAGCTTCCCTGCCGGCGCTGCGTCATCCTGGGTTCAGGAGACATCGGTCTTATCATGGCCCGGCGGCTGCACCTGGAAGGGGCGGAGGTGCTTGGAGTCTACGAAGCCAGGCCCGCCCCCTCGGGCCTCTTCCGGAATATCGCCCAGTGCCTTGACGACTTTGGCATCCCCCTCTACACCAGCCGTACCGTTACCCAGGTCTTTGGCAGACGGCATCTTGAGGGGGTGGAACTTGCGGCGGTGGACGAAGCCATGCGGCCCATCCCGGGAACCGAAGAGCGGATCACCTGCGACGGCCTGATCCTTTCGGTGGGACTTATTCCGGAGAACGAATTGGCGGAAAGCCTAAAGGTACCCATCCATCAAGCAACCAGGGGTCCGGTCTGCGATCAGCATTACATGACCGCGGTTCCGGGAATCTTCTGCTGCGGCAACGCCCTTCAGGTAAACGACCTTGTGGATTATGTATCCGAAAGCGGAGAGACCGCCGGCAGCAGCGCCGCCTTCTACGCCGGCGGCGAATGCATTGACGGCAAAACCGCCAGCGGCAGTACAGGCGGCGGTAGTATCGCCGGCATTACCGGGGACGGAGGGTTTCTCTGCATGATCCCCCAGCGGCTGGATCTGAACCGGCTTGAGGATGAGGTAACGGTTTTCTTTCGTTCCAAAAGCGAGCGGGGTAAAACCCTGGTCCGGGCCCGGACCTCAAAGGGCAGGGAGCTTTTTAGTAGAAGTTACGGCCAGCTTCGTCCGCCGGAAATGGAAAGGCTTATCCTCAAGGTAAAAGAGGCCGGACTCCGGGGTGGAGACCAGATCAATTTTACCATGGAAGAAACGGGGGCTTGAACAATGAAAGAAATTTTATGCATCATCTGTCCAAACGGATGCCGTCTCCGGGCCGAAGAAAAAGGCGGGGAGCTTAAAGTTGCCGGGAACAGGTGCAGCCGGGGCATAGATTTCGCCAGGGCGGAGATCATCAGCCCCATGAGAAGCGTTACCACCACGGTACGAACCGTCTTTCCGGATATCCCCGTCCTGCCGGTCCGTACCGGCGGAGAAATCCCCAAAGGGAAAATTCTGGAACTGATGCAATTTCTCGGCGGCGTTACCGTCAAGGAGCCGCTGGGAATCGGAGAAACGGCGGCGGAAAATATTTTGGGCCTGGGTATCAATATGATAGTAACCAGTAATATACTGAAGGAGTTATCCTCGTGAGCGAACCCTTAATTCTGACCTTCGACATGGGAACCCAGAGCGCCCGGGCCCTGCTGGTAAATCCCAAAGGGATGATACTGTACAAGGCCCAAAAGATCTACGAGCGGCCCTACTATTCAAAGCAGCCCGGCTGGGCGGAACAGCGGCCGGATTTTTATTGGGAGAGCCTCTGTGAGACCAGTCTTTCCCTCAAAGAACAGGCAGGCCCCCTCTGGAACAGTATCAGCGCCGTAACCTGTTCTACCATCCGGGATACCTGCCTCTGCCTTGACAAACAGCATAATCCCCTGCGGGATGTAATTCTCTGGCTGGACAGCCGCAAGGCCGAGGGGCTTCCTCCGCTTCCGGGATTTATAGATGCATTTTTGAAAATCATCAGGATGAGCGAAGGGGTGGAACTTCAGCGCAGGGCAAGCGCCTGCAACTGGATAGCCGCCAATGAGCGGGACATCTGGGACAGGACCGGTAAATTTGTGTTTATCTCCGCCTGGCTGATCTATAAGCTCTGCGGAAACTTGATAGACTCCAACGCCAGCATTATCGGACACATTCCCTTCGATTCAAAAAACAGAACCTGGATGCGTTCCAATGATATCCGGCGTTTTATCTGGGGAGATTTGGGACCGGATAAACTCTGTTCCCTGGCGGAACCCGGTTCCGTTCTGGGGACCATTATTCCCCAATGCGCCGGGGAAACGGGCATTCCCGCGGGGCTTCCCCTTATCGCCACCGGCAGCGATAAGGGCTGTGAAACCCTGGGCCTTTCCTGTCTCTCCGGGGACAAGGCCGCCCTCAGTTTCGGTACCACCGCTACGGTTCAGTTCTCCACCCAAAAATATATGGAGCCCCTGCCTTTTATGCCTGCCTACCCGGCGGTGGTAAAGGACTACTATAACCCGGAGATTGAAATTTACCGGGGTTACTGGCTTCTCTCCTGGTTTAAGCGGGAATTCGCCGCCAAGGAAACGGCGGAGGCGGCCCGTATGGGGGTAAGCGCGGAACAGCTTTTGAATGAGCGGCTTAAGGAGATCGGGCCGGGATGCGACGGCCTGGTACTGCAGCCCTACTTCACGCCGGGAATTGATATGCCCCACGCCAAGGGAGCGGCGATAGGTTTCTCCGATGTGCACACCCGGATTCACCTGTACCGGGCTATCATTGAGGGGATCAACTTCGCCCTCATGGAGGGACTGCGGAATATGGAAAAACGGGGCGGCATCAAGATCAGAGAACTCTATGTCGCCGGCGGCGGCAGCAAGAGCGAAGAGATCTGCAGGATCACCGCCTCTATGTTCGGGCTTCCGGTTTACCGCATACAAACCTATGAGGCTACGGGCATCGGCTCCTCCCTGGCGGCCTTTACCGCCCAGGGGTTTTTTTCTTCCTACGAAGAGGGGATCAGGGAGATGGTGCATATAAAAGATGAATTCCTCCCCAGCCGGGAGGATCACGAAGTTTACGAAGCTATTTACGAAAGGATCTTTAAAAAGATTTTTGACAAATTATCCCCGCTTTACGGGGAGATAAACGACATAGTCCGCTGACTATAATACAAGGGGAAAATCATGGCGCACAGTTACAAAAATTTTGAGCCCCAGTGGTACCGGGGGGAAGTTCCCGCCGGTACCTACCGTTCCATTTTTAAGTGGGGCGCCCCGGAACAGATAAAGATTCCCCGGGAATCGCTCTACAGGCTGATAAAAGAAAGTTTCGGCCTGAGCGACGATGATTTCAAAACCTACAGTGAAGACCTGGGCCTTGACCCGGTTAAATTTGACATACCGGTTAAGCTCAGCGCCGCCCATCTTGACCGCTTCCGGGAAATTGTCGGCGGGGACTATGTCCGCACCGATAACTACGCCAGGCTTTCGGTAGCCTACGGCAAAACCATGTACGACCTAATGCGGGTTCGTCATAAAATTGTAGAGAACATTCCCGATGCAGTACTCTATCCCGGTACAAAAGAGCAGATCGAGCAGGTGGTGGCCTGTTGCGCGGCGGAAAAAATTCCCCTCTATGTGTACGGCGGCGGTTCCTCGGTAACCAGGGGTGTGGAATGCGTTAAGGGGGGGGTCTCCCTGGACATGCGGCTCCGCTTTAACAAGGTGATTGAATTTAACGAGATCGACCAGACCATTACCGTGGAGGCGGGAATAAGCGGTCCCAAACTGGAAGAAGCCTTAAACGATGCGGTGCGGAAATTCGGCGCAAAACGGGCCTATACCTGCGGACACTTTCCCCAGAGTTTTGAATATTCCTCGGTGGGGGGCTGGGTGGTAACCCATGGGGCGGGACAGAATTCCACCTACTACGGCTGTATTCAGGATATAGTTCTGGGTCAGGATTACGCCACCCCCGTGGGAAACATTCATACCAGCCGTTATTCCCGGAAGGCCGACGGGCCGGATCTGGATCAGATTATGATGGGAAGCGAGGGGGCCTTCGGGGTGCTTACCCACGTAACCCTCAAGATCTTCCGCCACATGCCCCGGACCATCAAACGTTTTTCCTACATGTTTAAGGACTGGGAAACAGGCCAGGCTGCGGCCCGGGAGATCATGCAGAGTGAAGCGGGATACCCCTCAGTGTTCCGTCTCTCCGACCCGGAAGAGACCAGTGTTATGATGCACATGTACGGAGTAGTGGACAGCCCACTGCGGCATTTCTTCAATATGAAACACTTTAAGGTAGGAGAGATGTGCCTCTATTTGGGCTTTACCAACGGCGAGAAGGGCTTTTCCCGGAACTGTGCCAGGAATGTGCACCGGGTAGCCCGGCAATACGGCGGCATCTGGCTTTCCGGTATCGTTACCAAAGCCTGGGAAAAGGGCCGCTTTAACGATCCCTACCTTCGGGACACAATGCAGGATTTTGGCCTGGTGATGGATACTATGGAATGCAGCGTCAACTGGAGCAACATGAGCAGGGTCCACCGGGAGGTCCGGGCCTATGTTAAAAACCGGCCCAACACCATCTGCCTGACCCACATGAGCCATGTCTATCCCCAGGGGGCGAACCTCTACTGGATTTTCATCGCCCGGATGTACGATCCCCAGGAATACCGCAAATTCCACGCCGGCATTTTGGACGCCATCCAGAAATCCGGCGCCGCCATGAGCCACCACCACGGTATAGGCAAGATGTTCGGCCCCTGGCTTGAGGGCAGCATAGGCCGGAACGAATATGCAGTCTACCGGGCGCTGAAACGGCACTTCGACCCGGACAACATTATGAACCCCGGAGGCACACTGGGCTTTGACCTTGAAGAAGGGGATAAACGTTTTCTTCGGGAGGATATTAAGCAGGAACCCTAAAACTTCATTCGCAGCGGGGGTCTGATATCCAGGAACCCGCTTGCATGGGGGAACTTCAAGGCGGGGAAGTTCACTAGAGTTGTCCGGAAACTTCAGTTTTCCGTTGAACCGAAGATTCGCCAACAACCATTTAAACACAACAGGAAAGCGTGATTTTGTCAAAAACTCGTTTTTTCATATAAATCTAAGGTAGCTTTCCCAAAAACTGAAGTTTTGGGAAAGCCTTTCATATAAACATTTTTGCCAAACCTTATATTGTATTCTCCTTTGCATCTATAATACCGGTGTAGATTATAAAGTAATTTGAACAGCGAATTATACTAAAAAATGAGTGGAACCAGTCTGGCCGGGTTTTCAAATGGACAAAACCCGAGGAGAAAATGCCCGTAGCAGAATTGGACATCAGCCCTTATGTAGGGGTTCCCGTCAAACAGGGGCACATTGATTTTATGTCAAAGCAGCTTGATGCATATAAAAGGAAAGCCGCTTTACACCCGGAATTTGAGCCCTACGTCCACGAGATTGTAAAAGAAATAACTTTGACGCCTTCCGTGTGGTCCCTACTGGCCCGGATGGTACCCCAGTAAATCTCTCTACCTGCCTCTGGCGCAGAGTCAGCTGACACACCTCCAAAGCCTGGTTGAGAGGTTGGTTCCGGCGCCATCCGGGCCGGTTTTGACAACATGGGATGCGCAAAAATCATAATACCACCTGGTTGTCCCGGCTCCACCAACACCAGGTACTTGTGTTGTGTTTACAGCCCTGATAGCACCTACCCCGTAAGGAGTTGCCGCCTGACCGGATACGACTGACGCATAACCGAATTCTCCCCAAATTTCTCGTATCCGGTCCTGCTGGACCCCGCCGGAAACAAAGGGTGGTCTGAATCCGCCTTCTATCCCGGTAAACTTGCCGCCGGGTACAATTATTTCAGTAACGTACTTGCCGGCATATACCCCTGCGGTAATTTGATCACCGGTTTGCAGATCGTCCGTTACGACAATCTCCTGGGTTTCGGGATCACGGACGCTTAGTTTCTGGCAGGATTCCCGGACATCAATTACATTGGGTGTGATATA
>JAISMC010000023.1 GCA_031276965.1 Treponema sp. | reverse complement strand
GTATTAAACCAGACGGTATAATCGGACCGAAGGTCCGCAACTTCCTATCGAACGAGCCTCCGGTCAAACCAACGCAACGCCTAAGATACCGCGGAGCTCTGCTCCGCGGAGGCTCATTCGCAGTGGAGTCTAATACCCAAGAACCCGCCTTTCGGCGGGGGAGCTTCATTAGCGTTATCCGGAAACTTCACCGCCGGACCAAAGATTCGCCAATAACCGCTTAAAACGCGGATGCCGCTAAAAAATCCGTCTTTTTAGAAAACTTGTTCGAGAATCCGGCCGGTTCCCGAACAAGTTTTTTTATACGGCAAGCCGCAACCGGCAGTCCCGAAACAGCCTTCCGCTACTTCTTGATGTTATAGAAGGCCTTCTTTCCGGCGTACTCCGAAACGCCCTCAAGCTGGTCTTCGATGCGCATAAGCTGGTTATACTTGCAGACCCGGTCAGTACGGCTCATGGAACCGGCCTTGATCTGGCCCGTTTCCAGAGCTACCACCAGGTCGGCGATAAAGCTGTCCTCGGTTTCCCCGGAACGGTGGGAGATGACCGCGGTATAGCCCGCCCGCTTGGCCATTTCCACCGCTTCGTAGGTTTCCGTAACCGTACCGATCTGATTCACCTTAATCAGAATTGAATTGCAGGAACCTTCCTGTATGCCCCGCTCAAGCCGCTTGGTGTTGGTAACAAAAAAATCGTCCCCGACGATCTGGATCTTGGAACCCAGGCTTTTGGTCATCTTGACATAACCTTCCCAGTCATTCTGATCCAGGGGATCTTCAATCGAGATGATGGGATACTTGTCCACCCACTTGGTGTAGATGTCTATCATTTCGTCGGCGCTGAAGAGCCTGCCGGGATTGGATTTCCAGAACTTGTATCCTTTCTTGCCGCCCTCGTCGAAGAGCTCCGAACTGGCGCAGTCCAGGGCGATGGCGATCTGTTCCCCGGGCTTATAGCCGGCCTGTTCAATGGCCTTCATGATATAATCCAGGGCCTCCTCGTTGCCGATGTCCGGGGCAAAACCGCCCTCGTCTCCCACGGCGGTATTCTTCCCCGCATCCTTGAGGAGTTTTTTCAGGGTGTGGAAGATCTCTGCAGTCCACCGCACCGCTTCCCGCATGGAACCGGCCCCCACGGGCATGACCATAAATTCCTGGAAGTCGATCTTGTTATCCGCGTGTTTGCCGCCGTTAACGATGTTGGCCATGGGTACCGGAAGCAGATTGGCGTGGAAGCTTCCCAAATACCGGTAAAGGGGTACGTCCAGAAAGGCGGCGGCGGCCCTGGCCGCTGCCATGGAGACCCCCAGTATGGCGTTGGCCCCCAGCTTTCCCTTGTTTTCGGTACCGTCCAGTTCGATCATGGTACGGTCGATATCAACCTGTTCCAGGGCGTCAAGTCCCTGAATCTCGGCGGCGATGATATTATTTACATTATCAACGGCCTTCTGGACGCCCTTACCCTGATAGCGGCTCTTATCGCCGTCCCGAAGCTCCACGGCCTCATGTTCCCCTGTGGACGCCCCCGAAGGGACCGCCGCCCGGCCCATGGAACCGTCTTCCAGAACCACATCAACTTCTACGGTGGGATTCCCCCGGGAATCGAGAATCTCCCGGGCCTCGACATATTCAATAATACTCATACTTCCTCCATCATTAATATTTTGACAGCTATAGTACTTTAATTGTCCGGTTTTACCCCTCCCTCGTCAAGGCTTTTCCTGTCTTTTGACCGGAAAGCGGGAGTTCATATCCCGTTTTGGGACGGAGCAGGTCATCGTTAAAATTGAAGAATGCGGGTATACTTAGAGCTTGCATTATCGAACTCAACGCCCCGGCGGGTTCTCTTTCGGCGGCTAAACAGCAGATCGCCGCCATAGTCCGGGTTAGGAGGGCGGCCAGGAGCAGAATGAAGAACCCAGGAGCAAGCGCGAACCAAAGGTTCGACGGGGTATGGACCCGGCCCTCCAATCAACCAACCCCGCCGCAGGGCGGACGGGGTATTAAACCCGCTTGCGAATGAAAAGCAAGAAATTTTGGTTGCTATATTTTTCAAAAGCCTTTATAGTGATAATTCAAGGTGGGTAACTATGAGCCAGCCTCTGGTGGAAATACAAAACATATCTAAAAAATTCCCCGGTGTCGCGGCCCTGCAGAATGTATCCTTTACCATAAACGAGGGGGAAATTCATGCCCTCATCGGTGAAAACGGCGCGGGCAAATCCACCATGATCAAGATCCTCTCGGGGTTGTACAAGCCGGAAAGCGGCGGGGAGATTATCTTTGGCGGGGAACCCTTTAAGGAGTACACCGCTCTGGAGTCCCTCCACCGGGGGATAGTGGTCATCTACCAGGATTTTTCCCTTTTTTCCAATCTTTCGGTGCTGGAAAATATCGCTCTGGGGCCTTATGTCAAGGCGGGTAAACGCCAGGTGAACTGGAAGGCCATGCGGGAAACGGCCCGGACGGCCTTGGGCAAGCTGCAGATTCAGATTGATCTTAACGCGCCGGTAGGTTCCCTTTCGGTGGCGAAGCAGCAGATTGTCGCCATAGCCCGGGCCTTGGCCAACAAGGCCCGGCTTCTGGTACTGGACGAGCCTACCTCGGCCCTCTCCAAGGGGGAGGTAACGAAGCTCTTCGATATTATGCGTTCCTTAAAACAAGACGGTATTTCCCTGCTCTTCATAAGCCATAAAATCGACGAGCTCTTCGCTATCTCCGACCGCTTTACTGTATTCCGGGACGGCAAGTGCATGGGAACCTTTAACCGGGAAGAATTGGATGATGAAAAGCTTATTTCCCTGATGGTGGGCCGGAAAATCGAGTACAAGATCTTCGACAAAGTCCAGCGGAACGACATAATCCTGGAGACAAAGAACCTTACCAAGGCGGGCCAGTTTAGGGACATCAGCTTTACCTTGAACCGGGGCGAAATCCTGGGCATCACCGGCCTTGTCGGGGCGGGAAGAACCGAAGTGGCCCAAGCCATATTTGGTCTTAATCCCTTCGACTCCGGGGAACTTATCCTGGAGGGGAAGGCAGCGCGCATCCGCAGGCCCAGCGATGCGGTAAAAAGGGGAATCGCCTATGTCCCCGAAAACCGCCTCCAAGAGGGGCTGGTACTGGGAAAGTCGGTCAAGGACAATTTGGTCATCACGGTGCTCCGGTCTATTTCAAACCGCATGGGGCTGGTGGACAATGCAAAAAAATCGAAGCTCGCCGCGGAATGGATGGAGAAGCTCAATATCAGACCCTCAATTCCGGATCTTTTAGCCTCAAAATTATCCGGGGGAAACCAGCAGCGGGTGGTGCTTTCCAAGTGGCTTGCCACGGACCCCAAAATTTTGATTGTAGATGAGCCCACCAACGGTATCGATGTGGGGGCCAAAGCGGAGATCCATCAGATCCTGCGGAACCTGGCCGAATCAGGTATTGCGGTAATCGTTATTTCATCGGAGCTGCCCGAGATTCTCGCCATTGCCGACCGGGTCATTATCATGCGGCGGGGCAGGATTGCCGCAGAACGGTTCTGCGAGGGCCTCAATCAGGAAGATATTTTAAGCAAGGCCATATAAGGAGCAGCAATGAAAATCAACCTGCGTGTGCCAAAATTCCGGGAGCTGCCCATTCTGCTGGTTTTAGCAGCCATCGCAGTTATCATTACCGCGGCAAATCCTTCCTTTGCCACCTTTGAAAATTTACTTGCCCTGTTCAAGGGAAATCTTACGTTGTCCATTATGTCTATGGGAATGCTTTTGGTAATTCTTACCGGAGGCATCGATGTTTCCGTCGCTTCGGTTATTACCGCCGTTACCTTTATTACCGGCAACTGCCTGCTTCACTTCACTTCCAATCTTTTCATCGTTTTCCTGGTTTCCAGCCTCGCCGGGATGGTCATGGGGTACATCAACGGATTTTTTATTGCCCGGCTCAAAATTCCTCCTATTGTTACGACCCTGGGAACCATGAGCGTTATCCAGGGGCTGGTACTTTATATTACCGGCGGTACCTGGATTACCGAACTGCCCGACAGTTTTATTGATTTTGGAAGGGCCGCTGTTTTCACCATCACCATGAAAAACGGCCGGGTGATTGGTTTTCCCGTACAGGGATTTATTTTAACCGGAGTAATTATCCTAACGTGGTTTATCTTAAGATATACCGTTATGGGCAGGGGTATCTACGCTATCGGAGGTAATCTGGAATCGGCGGAACGAATGGGCTTTAAATCAAACCATATCCTGGCCTTTGTATACAGCTACGAGGGTTTCCTCATCGGCCTGGCGGCGGTATCCCACACCTCAATTATGCGGCAGGTGGATCCCAACGCCTTCCTGGGTTTTGAAATGCAGGTAATCGCCGCGGTGGTTTTAGGGGGCGCCAGTACTCTGGGAGGCGTGGGAAGCGTCCTGGGGACCCTGCTGGGGGTGGCCATATTCTGCGTTATCAACAACGGGCTCATTTTAATGAAGATTCCCACCTTCTGGCAGAAGATTGTGGTGGGGATCATCATCATCGGGTCCATCGCCGTTGATATGGCCCAGAAACAGCGGGCGGAGCGGAAACAAATCCGGGTTGATGTGGAGCAGCTATGAAACAGTTTATACGGCAGCGGCTAAAAACAAACGAGGGGATACTTTTTGTTATTTTTATAGCCGCCTTTATCCTCATGTCGATCCTCTCTCCGGGACGTTTTTTGAGCAGAGGCAATCTCCAGTCCATGGCGTACCAATTGCCGGAATATGGCATTCTGGCCCTTTCCATGATGCTGGTTATTGTTTCCGGGGGAATTAATCTTTCCGTAACCTTTACGGCGACCCTGGCAATGATTACCGGCGGTCTGGCCATGGCGGCCATCACTGCCGGAGGAGGCGGCCCGGCGCCGGCCCTTTTCGCGGGGATCGGCCTTATGATACTGACCGCCCTTATCTGCGGCGCCCTGAACGGCTATATTGTGGTGTACTTGGGCATAACTCCCATGATCGCAACATTGGGAACCTCCACCCTTTTCGAAGGGATCAGCCTTAACACAACCAAGGGCGGCGCCGTTTCGGGATTCCCGGCGGAATTTTTAGAAATAGGAGGAGGAACTCTTTTAGGTATCCCCGTTCCTATGATTATATTCGTTGTTGTCATCATCGGGGTGCATCTGCTTCTGGAAAGAAGCGGATTCGGAAGCGCCGTTTATATGATAGGCAGCAATCCAAAAGTTTCCCGGTATTCGGGCATAAACGTTAGACGGGTCCTTTTTGGGGTCTATGTTATCGCCGGTTTCCTTGCGGCAGTATCGGGGGTTCTCATGGCATCCCGGTACAATTCCGCCAAAGAATCCTACGGTTCATCTTATTTGCTGCAATCCGTCGCCGCTTCGGTTCTGGGCGGAACTAATATCAACGGCGGGGAAGGAAAAATTATCGGAACTATCATCGCGGTAATGATTATTCAGGTTATTTCCAGCGGTCTTAATATCTTTGGATTCAATCGTTATTTAACTACCATCGTCATGGGCGGAATGCTGCTTTTGGTTCTGACTATTAAATTCTTCACCGCAGGATATCAGAATAAGGCCGTTTGATTCGCAAGCGGGGTACATGCTCCGCCCCTCGGTGCGGCGGGGAAAGTCATTAGCTGGTGTATACATCCAAAAGTATTTTTGGATTAGTTTTTTGAATCGAGGAGGAGAATATGAAAAAAATTGTTTTACTTGCCTTGGCTGTCCTGACCTGTATGGGAGCCTGGGCCAAAGGCGGCGCCCAGGGAGAAGCTCAGAAATCGGGGGCGCCCACCATAGTGGTAATGCCCAAACTGCTGGGAATCCCCTATTTTAACGCGGCGGAAGCCGGCGTTGTTCAGGCCGGAAAAGACCTGGGCGTCAACGCGGTTTTTACCGGACCCGCCAGCGCCGATGCGGCTGAACAGGCCAGGATGATTGAAGATCTTATCAGCAAAGGCGTTGACGTTATTGCCGTCGCGCCCAATGATCCCGCGGCCCTTGCGCCGGTACTCCGCCGGGCGAAACAGGCGGGCATTATCGTGATGGACTGGGATACCTCGCTGGATCCCTCTTTGGTGGAACTCTCCGTGCATCAGATAGACGATAAGGTCTATGGCGAACATCTCTGGGACCTCCTCGCCAAGGGCATGGGAGAAAGCGGTGATTACGCGGTTCTCACCGGCGGTCTTTCCGCCTCAACCCTGAACGCATGGATCGATTTCGGTTTAGCCTATGCGAAAACCAAATATCCGAATATGCGTTTGGTTACCGACCGGATTCCCACGGATGAAAAAACCCAAGTCGCCTACCAGAAAAGCATGGATCTGATCACCGCATATCCCAATTTGAAGGGTATCATGTGCATCAGTTCCCCCACCCTCGCGGGGGCCGGACAGGCCATTGAGGAAAAGGGCCTGATCGGAAAAATCACCGCGGTCGGTACGGCGCTCCCCAGCGACGCCGGTCCCTACCTTACCCGCGGTTCCGCCTATGCGGACAGCCTCTGGGATCCCGGAATGCTCGGCTATCTGACGGTGGCGCTGGCCAACGATCTGCTGAAGGGCAAAAAACCCGCTGACGGACAAGACGTTCCTAATGTCGGAAAAATTTCGGTTAAACCCGACGGCAAAACCGTCATCATGGGACCGCCCACGGACTTCACTAAAGACAACTATAAGCAGTACTCCTTCTAAAGCCCCAGCCGCCTGCCGGAGGGCATGAAGCCGCATAGGGCCTGGGTTAAACCCCAGGCCCTTTTTATGGCCGCCGCGTTACCGGACCAGCGCGGGGACATCCGCGAATCCCCGCTTGATTTCCCTGTAGCGGAAACAGCTGGTGATATGATCGTTGACAAGGCCGGCGGCCTGCATGTGGGAGTACATAATAACGCTGCCAAGAAAACGGAAACCCCGCTTCTTCATATCCGCCGCCGCCTGATCGGAGAGGGCCGCTCTGGCCGGCAGCTCTTCAAGGCTCTTCCACTTTCCGGTTATCGTTTTGCCCTTGGTAAAGCCCCAGATATAATTGGAAAAGCTGCCGAATTCCCGCTGGACTTCGAGGAACCTTTGGGCGTTGTTTATGGAGGCCTCTATTTTAAGGCGGTTGCGGATTATCCCCGGATTGGCAAGCAGTTCCGCCTTTTTCTTTTCTCCGTAGCGGGCTGCCTTCTCCGGATCAAAACCGTCGTAGGCCCGGCGGTAATTTTCCCGTTTCTTCAGAATGGTTATCCAGCTTAGTCCGGCCTGGGCGGATTCGAGTACCAAAAATTCAAACTGTTTCCGGTCGTCAAATACGGGAACGCCCCATTCCGTATCGTGATACTGCATGTATAACCCGGAACCGGTACACCATTCACAGCGTTTCATATATCCTCCCCGCCGTTCCGGCGCTTTACCAGGAGCTCGTAGAACATCTCCTTCTCCCCGCTTTCCTGATCCGCCAGAACATCCAGCTTCCGCACGGGCATGGTATCCAGCTTTTCGCTTACCGCCCTGGTTACCAGGGCCTGGGCATTATAGCGGGACGCCAGATTCGCCAGAATCCGGGAACGGATCACCGGATAGCCCGATGCCCTGTAACCCGATGCGGGGGAATAACTAAAGGCGCATTCCCCTATATCGACGCCGAAACGCCACGAGGCCGCTTCGGGGCTGTCCCGGAGGAGGTCGAAGATAAAACCCGCAGCCTTGACGGCAAAACTTTCCCCAAAGGAAAGACGCATCCCCAGGAGGGCGCTCCGTTCCAGGGGGGAACCGAAGGCGATAAAAATCAGATCCCCCTCAAAACCGGAAAGAACGCCGCCGGCCCTGGAAAACCGGTCAAAGACACGATCCCTGAAACGGGCGCTTTCGGCGGACGCCGCCAGAGGATCGCGCCGGGGAACGGGGCCGGGATTCTTTACCGCCACTATGGCGCTTTCCGCAGGAACCGTTTCGGAGGGAAGGGGCCGGCGGCGGCGGACCAGGGCCTTAAGGTATTCGGGGGAAACATGGGCTCCGTAGGCGCTGCGGATCCGCCCCGCGGCGCTCTCCCTGACAAAGAGGGCGCAGCATACCGAAGCTCCGGTCCCGGCGGCGCAGGCCGCCAGGGGTATCAATGGATCGATCCAATAGGCGCTGAAAATAAAACTTAAGGAAAAGGCCGTCCCCGTAAGAAGGAAGAAGCCGGTGCCTATTCCCAGAGAGAGCAGGGGCCCGGTCCTTCGTATCAAAATCAAAAGAAGCAGCGCCGCCCCCAGGGACCAGAAAAAAATATACCGGTCCGCTCCGGGAACAATGCTCCGGCCCGTGATGATGCTGTTGGCCAGAATCGCCGAAGCCCCGGCATCCGGGGAATATACGCCCGCCGTCAGGCCCAAAGCGCCGGGGCCGTATCCGCCCCGGCCCGGCCCGGCGGGTCCTTCGCCGTCTGCCGGGGGGCCCTCTTCGTAAGAAGGGGCCGGGCCCAGGATGCAGAAGGAAGAGGCCAGGGCCTCTTCAAGCCGGGTCCGCAGTTCCGCAAGCTGTACATACCGGGCGCGCAGATCCGCCGCAGCCCCGCCGGCTTCGTCCGGGGTATCCGCAAAGAAACGATCCAGGGCGCGGAAATACCTGCGCCTGGCCTCAACCCAGGCCCCCCGGTCTCCCCCCTCCCCTATCAGCGCTTCCCTGAGGGAAAGGGCATGATCGTAGAGCGCCACCGGATAGGCGCCGGGATCGAGACCCCGGTAGATCCCCTGTTCCTCCGCCTCCCCCAGCATGCGGCGGAGTTCCCGGTCCGTCTCTTCGTAGGCCAGCAGATCCGCCAGAGGAATTTTCCGCAGCGCCCCGGCGCCGGGCTTTTCTATAAGGACCGCCCCGCCCCGGTCCAGGGGAATAAGCCGCTCCTCCGCTTCGCCCGTTTCCCCGGACAGGGGGGACGGAAAGATCCGGTAGGACAGGGCCGGACCGAATTCGGTATAGACGATGCCGAAACCGCGCCGCTCCCCGGGAACAGCCTTGAGGGCGGCATAGACGGCATGTTCGGCTTCTCCGCCGGGACCGCGCAGCGCCGGGGCGATGCGGCGGAGCACGCCGTCCGGGTCGGGCCCGGCTCTGGAGTAGATCCATGCCGCCGGAGGAAGCGCCGCGTCTCCGCCGGCGAAGGCCGCGCCTCCGGGCCCCGGACCGTTTCCGGCGGCGGAGCGGTTCACCCTGATCCTAAGATCGCCGGGAATGATTACCCTGCCGAAACGGGCCGCCGCGTCCTCGAAACGGCGGATTCCGGCCTCGTCCTGGCGGACCAGGGCGGCTATCAGCCGCTCCTTGCCCCGCCCGGAAAGGCTTATCAGATCCCCCACGTACCGGTCCGCTTCCTCCGGCGCTATAAAACCCAGACGGATGGCCTCAAAGAGGTTCCGTATGTTCCGGCCCAGCAATTCGTACTCTTCATCGAAACGGAGGAGCAGTTCCTCCTCGTTACCCGCGGCGGATACCCCCAGAACCGGCGCCTGGATGATCAGGCACCCGGCGTCCATCTCGATCAGCGCCGTTATCAGATTCGCCGCCGCCAGGGGATGAACGATGTTTCCCCCGGCGCTCAGAACCGGCCCTTCGGTTCCGGTATCAATGATGAGGATCTCCCGGGAAACCGGCGGCGGCGGGCGGAAAGCCATGAGGCGGTCGTAGCGGGGACCAAGCCGGGGACCGGAGAGGATGCGGTTCATCAAAGCCGCCGCGGCCAGGGCGGCGCAGAAGGAGATAAACCCCCGCAGAAGCATCTTTTTCCCGGAAACAGAAAACACCGCCATGCCCGGATTATAGCGCTTTTTCCCCCTGGGTTATATACTTATAGAGAGGTCCGGCGCCTGCGAATCAAACGGCTTCCGGGGCAAAATCCGGCGTCCCTGCCTGATTTTGCCGGCAGAGGGGACCCAGCAGCGTCCCGGCGGGCGCAAAAGCTATAGCTTCTGAGTTAAAAGCTATAGCTTCTGAGTTAAAAGCTATAGCTTCCGGGTCAAAAGCTATAGCTTCTGAGTTAAAAGCTACAGCTTCCGGGTTAAAAGCTATAGCTTCTGAGTTAAAAGCTATAGCTTCCGGGTTAAAAGCTATAGCTTCCGGGTTAAAAGCTATAGCTTCTGAGTTAAAAGCTATGGCTTCCGGGTCAAAAGCTATAGCTTCTGAGTTAAAAGCTATAGCTTCAGAGGCAAAATCCGGCGTCCCTGCCTGATTTTGCCTTCGGAGTTTCGGCAGAGCCGAAACTCCAGCGGCAGAGGGGACCCAGCAGCATCCATGCTGCCGCCCGGCGGGCGCAAAAGCTGCGGCTTCCGGGACGGCGGAAGGGGCCTTTTACCGGCGTAAACAAAATCGACAGGAGCGGATATGAAAAAGCTTTCGTGCCTATGGGCGGTGATGATGATAGCGTTGAGCTTCGGCGGCTGCGCCAAGGCTCCGGTGGAGGAAATGGACAATGCCGCCGCCGCGGTAACCAGGGCGGAGAACGATCCTGACGCCGCCGCCTATGCCCAGGAAACCCTGATCCTGGCCCGGAACGCCCTGGCTAATATGCAGAACGAAGCGGCGGAGAAACGCTACGACTCCGCCAGGGCCTATGCCGCAGAGGCGGTGCGGGCGGCGGAAAGGGCCGTATCCGATGGCAGGGCCGGGGCCGGCAGGGCCAGGGAAGAGGCGGCGGCGCTGCTGGCGCTGTTACCCGGCGCCATCGCCGAAACCGGACAGACCCTCCGGGCGGCGGAGGGGAAAAAGCTGGATCTGGACCTTGAAGCCCTGGAGACGGATATGGAATATGTCCGCCGTACCGCGGATCAGGCGGCGGCGGCGGCCGCGGCGGACAGGAACAAGGAAGCCCTGGAACTGGGCCAGGCGGCCCGCTCCGCCCTTAGTCAGATCAACGCCGCAATCTCCGAAGCGGCCGTTTTGGCCTCCAGGAAAAAATGAGCCTCCGCGGAGCAGAACTCCGCGGTATCTTAGGCGCTGCGTTGGTTTGACCGGAGGCCCGTTCGATAGGAAGTTGCGGACCTTCGGTCCGATTATACCGTCTGGTTTAATACCAATTTTTTGTATGCGTTACGCTATTTGAGCCGGAGCAGGGCTCCGGGGTATTAAACCAGACTTTCGAATAAAACCGCAAGCGTTTACGATGTTTTTGGTACGGATCTGGGGATACTATTCGACAGGGGGGAGGAAATATTCATCGCCTTTGGGGATACCTTTTCCGGGGCTGACTTCATGGGAAACTGGCGGAGCAATGTCCTCGCCGTCACTACCGACAGGGACGCCTCCGACGGCATCCTCTTCGACCGGATGATCAGCACGAAGATAAACCGGCACGCCATTGAGCTGCTCCATTCCCGTAAACAGGACAATATCGAAATGACGGTGATCCCCACGGGGGGATTTTCCCTGGGCGACACCCTCTCCCTATGTGGCCGAATGGCTTATAAGCTACCTTTCCGCAGGGGACCTTGTCATACGAAGTTCAAAGATCCCGGAGGGACCCTTTGGCGCGGCCCGCACCATAGCTAAACAATCCGATTATCCCGGTTTGTACGGGGCCTTTATGCATCCGGCCTATACGGAACAGGGGGGCAGGATCATGTACTTTCTGGCCAGCTTCTATACGCCCATTTACGAGGTATCTTCATTTACCCCCGGCGCTCTTCTCCCCTATGGTGGTCCCCGTAAAGGGCTCCCCCCGGAGCAGCTTCCGCAGATTGTCCGTGTTCCTGCCTGCGGCGCATATCACTTGTATGCCGATCTTCGCCGCGTGCCGGCTTGCCACCGGATCAAAGGGGACGTTTTTGCCCGGGACCCATTCGTCCCCCACCAGGGCGCGGAAATCCGCCCAGGAAATGGAATCTATGGGTTTTGCGCCGGGATTCGTCCGGGGATCGTCGGTGTAGACCTTTTCGATATTGGAGAGGTTGATAACCCTGTC
>JAISMC010000116.1 GCA_031276965.1 Treponema sp. | reverse complement strand
TCAACCTTCTCCTCCCGGCCCACGATTCCCAGTTCCCCCTCCACGTCAACCCCCATGGCGCGGGCGGCCTCCACAACCCGGCGGGTCTCCTGTACGTTTTCGTCAAAGGGCCGCTTGGAGGCGTCGATCATGACAGAGGTAAAGCCGCAGCGGATCGCCCGCATGCAGGTTTCAAAATCCGGGCTGTGATCCAGATGTACGGAGAAAGGGACGGAACCCTTTGCCCCCAGGTTTTTAACCATGGCGGCGAAGGTATCCATAGGCATGTATCCGTCGTTGTAGTACATGATGATCACCGGAGTCCCGGCCTGCTCCGCCGCCTCAAACACCATCTTTGTCGATTCGTAGTTGAAAGTATCGTAGGCGGGAACGGCATAGCCGCGCCCCCGCCCCTCCCGCATCAGTTCAACGGACCTGCACAGCATACCCATAAAAATCCCCCCGCGAATAATTTTGCCGATACAAGCAAAAAAGGGGGACGGGCGCCCCCTTCCGCACACTCGTTTTCCTGTGTCTACGTTACAAACAGACTCTAGTTAAATTTCTTGAATTGCGGAAGCCACCGGGCTTCGGCCTTAAACATCTTACCCACCATCTCCTTTATCTCCGCCATGGAACAGACCGCAGAAGTAAGGGGATCGTAAAGGCAGGCGTGGAATATCTTCCGGGGGTCCCCCTCAAGACAGCCTTCCACGGCCAATTCCTCGCAGCGGGCGCTGGTGTTAACAAGGACCGCAAGCTGGGCCGGCAGGGAACCAACATGGACCGGGTGCAGCCCCGCCTTGTCGGCGTAGACCGGAACCTCCACACAACAGCCTTCCGGCAAATTATCGATAAGGCCAAAGTTGCGGACATTCCCGTTGAACTCGAAAACCGTTTTATCCCCGAAGATCGCGTTAAAAATATACGAGGCGAATTCATGGCCCCGCTTAAGATCGATATCCCCGGAGATCCACTTGTTGAATTCCTCCCGCCGGTGATCATCCCTGGCGCTGTCCTTCTGTTCGTTTAGCCGCTTCCACAGATCATGGCCGGGATTCCAGCCCGTGCCGTGGGTACAGTACTTTTCCAGAAGATCGGGCCGTTTGCGGAACCACTGGTTGTATTCGCTGTTATGGCCGGAAGACTCAGTGACGTAGTAATCCAGGTGAAGAAACATTTCATTGCGGACCTGTTCCTCGTTGTAGATCTCCGGTTTTTCCATCAGTTTTTTCAGGGCGGGATAGGCGTCTTCCCCTTTCCAAAGATACGAAAGGTAAAAGGCCTGGTGGTTAATCCCGGCGCAGACATAGTCAATGTCGGCCAGATCGGCCCCCAGCCAACCGGCCAGCATCTCGGCGGTCCCCTGCACGCTGTGACATAGGCCGGTAACCCGCACGGAGGAGACGGTCTGCATGGAACGGCAAAGCATGGCCATGGGGTTGGTATAGTTGAGGAAGGTCGCCTTGGGGCAATACTTTTCGATATCCCGCAGAATGTCCAGCATCACCGGCCAGGTGCGGAGATAGCGGAAGATACCAGACGGCCCCCGGGTATCGCCGATGTTGATCGAAAGGTTGTAACTCGTGGGGATTCCGATATCCGCCTTAATCGCCTCCGGCCCGCCGTAGGCGATGGTACAAACCACGCCGTCCGCCCCTTCCAGGGCCTCCGCCCTCTCGGTATGGGCGCTTACCCTGGCGGGGTACTTCCCCAACTCGATGATTTTCTCCACCGCCCTTTTCGCGAGTTCAAGGTTATCCCGATCAATGTCGACCAGGGCCAGGCGGGCATCCCGCAGGGCGGGAAAGGTAAGAATATCCCTGACCAGGTTCCTCGTAAAAACCTGGCTCCCCGCTCCGATAAAAACAATTTTCTTCGCGGCCATACGGCGCTCCTTGGGGTTTTAAATTTTCATTTACCGGAACCCCATCCGGTCATTTTGGACTTACTCGAAGGGCAAAGCCCCCGTTTACGCTGAGGGGGACCCGGAATTTGCCCCCGAATTTAACGGGGAATTTTTCGGTCCTTACCCTGTGGACATCATGCTGGTGGGCGCATTTTCTGGAAAAAGAGGCTATCAATTCGGTGCAAATCTTCTCATCCGCCTCCGGCAGGGCCCCGGCGGCCTGATCAAAAGGCAAGTCCGCCGAAATATCATCGGCGTAGAGTTCGGCATCATAACTCAACAGGGGATTCAAAAAATCAAAGCCGAATTCCGCCCAACGGGGACGGCGGGCGCAGATACCGGCGATGTACCATTCCTCCCCGGATCGGCGGGCCATGGTGACATGGGAGGCCGGAGCCCCTTCCAGGAGGATCGTGTCATCCCACACCTCGGGGACCTTTTCAAGGAAGGGCCTGCAGGGATGGGGCAGCACGATCTCCGGCCTTTCGGCGATGTGCATGGCATAACTGGTAAAGACCACAGTTAAGGCGGTCTGATGGGCATCGGTGGTACCGGTAATATAGGACCTGTAGATGACCGGCGTATAATCCATGGGACCCACGGCGTTGCGGGTAAAGGGCAGGGTACAGTTATGGGCCGCGTCGGGGCCGCCGGGCAGGTAAGTCGAGAAGTTCTGCAGGTACTCCCCGCCCATGACTCCCTCATAGGAAAGGACATGGGGCCAGATCCGGCTGGTCCCCGTAGGTTTTGAACAGCCGTGGAAATTCAGCATGAGCCGGTATTTATCCGCCAGGACCGCCAGCATCCCGTACTGGGCGATCCGTTCCTGGCAGTCGGATTCAAAAAAGTCGATCTTGACCCCCGCCACCCCCCAGGAAGCCCAGAGTTTGAGTTTTTCCTCCGCCTCGGCGGGGTCCCGCAGGGCGGAACTATGTTCCCAAATCCATATCCCCACGTTTTTCTCCCCGGCGTACTTGACCAGGCAGGGAATATCGGTGTTCCCCGGCCAGCCGCCGTCCACGAGGGAATAGGGGAAACCCATTTCCGCTGCATAGTCCACATAGTCCCGCATCCTTTTGGGGTCCCTGGCGCCGTCATTTTCTACCATCCAGTGCCAGGCAAGTTTGCCCGGTTTGATATAGGAGGAATCCCGGACAATCGACGGAGGGTTAAGGTTTTCCAGCAAATTCGACCGGACAATATCGTTAAGAGTCCCCGCTATGACCACCCGCCAGGGGGTGGAAAAAGGCAGATTCCCCGTAACGGGTTTAAGCTGATCCGGGGAACGGGCCAGGCCCAAGCTGGAAGGATTCTCCCTGGAGGAGCGAAGTACCGCCCCGCCAAAATCCCCCCCGTAGACAGGAGCCTCGGCATAGAGGGCCCAATAAGCTCCGTCCAGTTTGAGGAGCAGGGGGAAGGCGTAGACATTTTGCCAAAGTTCCTCCTTCGGCACGGGATGGTAATGATCCTCATAACTCCACAGGTGTTTTTGCGCATAAATTTCCCCCGCCCCCTGGGGAACAGTGAAGGCGGAGGTCTCCTCCGTAACCTGAACTGGTCCCGACCCCTTAAGTGTAAGCCTGAACGCGGCGCCGTCATCGTAGGCCCTGGCCTCCACAAGGATCTCCGCCCCTTCCTTTTCAAAACTAAGGGCAAGGCAGTTCGCAAGATCGGTACATTCAGCCTTCTTAAAGGCGGGAATCCGGTAGCCGTAATCCAACCGGGATCGGGATTCCCCCTTAAAGACAAGATCCCGGCAAAAATCCCCGCCGCCGGTGACAAGCCCCAGGGGGGAAGGGGCGACCGCCTCGCGGCCATCCACCAGCGCCTGATACGACAGGGCGCCGTCAAAAAAGAAATTCACCGCCACTCTTTTCCCGGGGGACAGCAATTTGAATACCGCCATAAAATACCTCCAAGCCTGAAAACTAAAAGAGGATACCCGGTTGTTCCGGATATCCCCAAAGATACTATCCGAAGTACGAAGCCTCCGCCAACAGTATTTCTCTTGCGCTATCTCAGGCCGGCGGCATGCTTTTCAAGGTTTGTAGGCGCCGATTCTCACCAGCGCAAGGGATTGGAGGGGCAAGGTTCCCCGCGTGCGGAGCGCACGGGGAATGGAGCGTGGCAAGCGGAGCTTGCCTTAGCGGAACCCCGGAAAGCCCGGTTTCCGGCGCCAGTCCCGGAGGGGCCGCCGGAAATGCGCCCATAATCCACGTTTCAAATATTGACCGTGTACCGGGACAATGTTGAGGCAGTACG
>JAISMC010000075.1 GCA_031276965.1 Treponema sp. | reverse complement strand
GTCCGCCCCGTCCGTATTGTTCCGCTTCAGTTGCGGCCCACTGCCGCCGGCTGCGTTCATCGAAAACGGACTTCAATGCCTCATATTTTTTTCGTATCTGCTTTATTGAATTATCCCTTACACTCATGCTTATAGCATAATGTAAATAATTATTTATGTCATGTTATTTTTTGGTAATGCCTTAGTTTTATAACACAGAACTGGCGCGGCCGTCCTTTAATTAGTCATGAAGTAATAATTAATTTGATAGCACATACCGCAACGAAAACAGGATTAAAAATAAAAGCGGAATTAGATAAAGGGAACTATAACACCGGCAAGAAGATAACTGATGATGAGTTTATGAGAATAAAATTAAAGGCTGCCAAGTTCCATGGTGATTGGAATTATTCCATATCGCCTACGGTTGATTGATTCGGTCATGTTATTTTTCTGTACGGCCTAAGATGACCGGCGGGACCATCAGCGGTAACACCGGCGGCGGGGTGTATGTCGTCGCCGGCAGCGGCGGCGTCTTCAAGAAAAAGCCGGAAACGGCCGGGGGTACAAGCGGCGTTATCTACGGTTCCGACGGGGACGAAGCCAGCAATCGGGCGGCCGGTCAAGGCCATGCGGTCTATGTTAGCAGCGGCAAAAAGCGGAACGGGACCGTGCGCGAAGATGAAGAACTTGACAGCACAAAGCCGGACGGCTGGGACTCCTAGGCGGGGGCCGGGAAGGCGGACGCCCGAAGCCTGCCTCCGGCGGCTTCCGGCGGGGCGGCGCTTCGGCATGTACGGCCCGGACTTCGGCCTCCGCATGTTCTCTGCGCAGGCTCTACGGTTTTTTTACATTACCTCCAAAAAGGGCACGCAGATAAGCTCCATGGCCTTCCGGAGTACGTCCAGGGCGGACCGGCAGAGGGCAAGCCGGGTGGCGGCCAGATCCGGCCCGGCCTTGAGGATGGGGCAGTCGTGATAGAAGCGGCTGAAGGCCTTGGAGAGTTCGTAGAGATAGGCCGCCAGAAGGGAGGGGTCCATCCGCTCCGCGGCGTCCGCCGCCGCCGCTCCGTAGGCGGAAATGGTCTTGATAAGCTCCCATTCGGCGTCCGAAGAGAGCAGTTCCGGCTTGACCGTTCCCCGGACGGCGGGGCCGGCGGCAGCTTCACGGAGGATGGACGAGATCCGGGCGCCCGTATACTGAAGATAGGGGCCGGTGTTGCCGTTAAAGGCCAGGGATTCCCGGGGATTAAAGAGCATATCCTTGGAGGGGGACACGGAGAGGAGGTAGTAGTGCAGGGCCCCCAGGGCTATCTTTTCCGCAGTTACCCCGGGGTCTCCCACCGCCGCCTCCCGGTCCTTGTCCTGGATTTCCTTAAGGGCCATATCCCTAAGGCTGTCGATAAGGTCGTCGGCGTCCACCACAGTCCCCTCCCGGCTCTTCATCCTGCCCTCGGGGAGGTTCACCATGCCGTAGGAAAGGTGGTAGAGGTTTTGGGCCCATTCAAAGCCCAATTTTTTCAATATGCTGAAAAGCACCTTAAAATGGTACTGCTGCTCCGAACCGACCACATAAACCAGCCGGTCAAAGGGCCAATCCCGGCTGCGGCTGATGGCAAGGCCTATGTCCTGGGTGATGTAAATTGAAGTGCCGTCCCTGCGGAGCAGCACCTTTTTGTCAAGATTTTCCGCGGTCAGATCGGCCTGCACGGAACCGTCCTCTTCGCGGTAGAAAACGCCCTTTTCAAGGCCCTTGAGGATTTCATCCTTTCCCAAAAGATAGGTCTGACTTTCAAAATAGTACTGATCAAAGGAAACGCCGGTACGCTCGTAGGTTTCTTTCATCCCCTTGATGGTCCAGTCGTTCATCTTTTTCCAAAGGGCCGCGGTCCCGCCGTCCCCCGCCTCCCAGTTCCGAAGCATTTCCTGGGCCCGAAGCATGAGGGGGGCCTGGGCTTCGGCTTCTTCCTTTTTCAGCCCCCTGGTTTTCATCAGCCCTTCGGTTTCTTCTTTAAGGCGCTTGTTGAAGCAGACATACCAGTTCCCGACAAAGTGATCGCTTTTGACTCCTTCGGACTCCGGGGTCCTGTCCTGGCCGTACTCTTTGTAGGCCAGCATAGACTTGCAGATGTGGATGCCCCGGTCATTGATGATACAGACCTTCCGTACCTCCGCCCCGCAGGCGGCCAAAATCCGGGAAAGGCTCTCCCCCAGTACATCGTTCCTGAGATGTCCCAGATGGAGGGGCTTATTGGTATTGGGGCTGGAAAATTCTATCATAATCCTGGAACCCGCCAGCGGGCTTTTAACGGAACGGTCCCCCGGCCCTTCCCCAAGGACGGCGGCGGCGGTTTCCCTCCGGTTAAGGCGTATATTCACGTAGGGCCCGGCGGCGGTAAAAACGCCGTCCGGGTTGTTTTCGGATCCGCCCAAAGCGGCGGACAGCTGATCGCAGACCAGCTGCGCTATCCGGGGCGGCCCTTTCCTCAATAATTTGGCAAAACCGAACATGGGAAAACCCAGATCCCCCAGGGCAGGATTGGGGGGGATTTCGGCCACCACCTGGGAGGGATCAATGGTTTCCTCCGGTTTATGTTCCTGCATCAGGGCGTTTAAGGCCCCGGCAATGTGCATCTTCCAGGTTTCTTTACAATCGTACATATCCGTCCTCAATATTTTGGCGGTTTTATCCGGGGATCCGGTTTAATACCCAAGGGCCCGCCTGCGCCGGGGATCTTCATTTAAAAACGTCCTATCAGGGCGGCCATGCGGGAAAATCCCGGACCCTCCCGCCGGTATGATCCAAGCCGTTCATCCGTAAAGGTACAATTCCCACAGACCGCAATATGCCGGACCCCTGCGGCGGCCAGCAGCCGGATATTGGCGGCCTGCATGTCAAGTTCTCCGGAACCCCGGACCAGGGGATAGGCCGCCCCGATGCCGGGAATCTCGCCGCCGGGGGAAAGCTGCGCTTCCACCTGGGACTTAAAGAGCCGGGCCCGCTCCTCGTCTACATGGTAGCAGCAGGAACGGATACAGGGTCCCAGTACCGCCGTTACCGCCGCCGGCCTGGTTTCCCAGCGCTCTTCCATAAGCAGGAGGGCCCGGAAGACGATGCCGGTTCCCTTCCATCCCGAATGAACAATGCCGAAGGCGCCGCTTCCGGTATCAAAGAGATATACCGGAAGGCAGTCCGCTGCGGTAACCGTCAGGCACGCGGAGGGATCGGCGCTGACCAGTCCGTCTCCTTCAAGGTTACCGGGGTTTGTACCGGTGGCGGACAGCACCTTTTGGGAATGGCTCTGAACGCAGGCAAAGACCCGGCGCGGATCAAGTCCCAGGGCGGCAAAGAGCCGGTCCCTCGCGGGATTACTCCGCTGCGGAGAATATACCATATTCCCCGCAGAACGGGAAGAAATGGCGCAGACCGGTCCCGGCACGGGGCTGCCGTCCAAGATAAAGGAAAAACGGGCCAGGGCCGGCTGTCCGGCCGGACTTTCAGCCCGGGCTCCGGGAAAGAGCGGGAAAAAGTCCAGGGTGAAGGGATAAATTCGCAGCTCCAAACTATCTGCTCGATTCCATTTCATCAATATCATCCAGCAGCTGCAGGGTTTTTTGCAGTTTCTGTATGGCGTCATCTATGTTGTTTATCAGGACGGTTCCTCTCCCTGCAGTGAAGCGGGATAGATTCCCCAGGGTATCATACTTGCCGCTGTGATCTTTCTTGATAATGCCGTTGAGGATATTGATCATGCTTTGAACCGCCTCCCGGACCCGGTCAACGATACGCTCCGCATCCTTGTCGGCCTCTTCCATCACCAGATGGACCTTCCGCCGTTTGACCTGCAGAGAGGTCATATCGCCTCTCGCCTGGTAGTAACGCTTGCCGTAGTCCCCGCTGGGGGAAATCTCCGTCTCAAATTTATGGATAACATCCTCCAGTTTAATAAGCTCGTTGTAGGCCTCGGTAAACTCGGTCCGGTTTTCCCGCTTGTAGAATTCACCGTCAATCAAAATGGGCCGTATCGTCTTATTGATATCTCCCATAAAAACCACGGAGTAAAAAGTCAGGAGGAAAGAAAGGGCAAAAGCCTTTTTAATGGGCATGCCGTTGGGGTTGGAGTCGGAAACTACGTTACTTAAACCCTTCAGGTTGGTCCCTTTTAGAAAATAGCGGAACGAATTGGTTAAATCCCGCTGGCGGCGGATGCGCATATATTCGGCGAACTGGGCTTCAATACGCCGCTTCCAGTATTCCCGGTATACTACAAACCAGTCCTCCCCGCCGCCGATGGCCTTGGGAGTAAGGGACATATTCCCGCTGGTACAGCGGAGGATCAGGGTCAGGGGTACCTGCTTGTTAAACTCCCGGATGACGGAGAGGGAACTTTCGGCCTTGACCAGAAGGTTCCGTATCTCGGTATTAATCTCAAACCCCGGATTCCCCACATGTTCCTGGAGGATAAAGATAAAAAGGGACTCCAGCAGAGTCATGGGGGGAATTTCCTTGAGGGAAAACAAAATATTATTCAGAAAGAAGAGCTGATCCTCGACAACCCGGGCGGTACAGGCCGGCCCCTTGGCCTCGTTATCCCGGGCAAAGGCCAGTATGACACGGTCGTATAAAAACGAAGCTATCTCCTTGAGACAGTAGAGAAAACGGGTGTTGTCATACATGATTTTCCGCTGTTCTTCGGTAATGGCGGCCATGCTGTCCTCCATGGCCTTAAATGCGGTTTGGCGCAGTTCCGCTTCGGACAGACCGGGGTTCTTTTCGGCAATAAGCGCAGGATCCGTCCCGGTACTGAGGCGCCGGTGCACTTCCCCCATCTCCAGGGAAGCAAGAAAGGCATAAAAAGCCCCCTTGTCCCGGTTAACGCTGGAATCCAGGGCGGTATAAAAAAAACGGGCCCCCTCTTTAAGGTTTATCAGGTATTTGTGAAATTCCGGAAGCAGCAGATCCCGCTGACAGTTATAAAAATCCGGCGCCTTTGCATCGATAACCCGGCCCAGTTTGGACACCATATATTCCGCGAAGATCTGCCGGGGGGTCTTCTTTTTAAAAAAACCAAGCAGGACAAAGAACAGATAGTAATACCAGGGGATATGTTTGTATTCCTCATCCATATCGAAGGAAGGAGTATCCGCCGGTTCCTCGTAAAGAGGCTCCCTGGAAAGGCTCGATTGGCTGTTAAGTCTGTCCAGAAGACGGCTCCGTTCTTCCAGGGACAATTCCGACGCCAACCGGTTGAAGGTACCCGCTTCCATGTTAAAACTATACGTTGCTGTGAAAGAACAGGTCAACGGCTCCCGGACTTGTCCTTTCCAGACACGACCGGCGGACCGGACGGTTCAATTCCATTTATCCGGTATTTTGATTCACCGGCGGGGTTCATACCCAGGGGCTTGCCCCTGTTGCCGAATAATGTAAGCGGAGTGATGGAATTATAATGAGCGAGGCAGGTATTGGTATGAACCCCGCATACAATCCATACCTTGCAGAACGAAGATACCCAGGAGCTTGCTCCTGGGTTCTTCATTC
>JAISMC010000061.1 GCA_031276965.1 Treponema sp. | reverse complement strand
GGGGGTCCAGCTCCCGGGTTCCCGCCATGGGCCCCAGGTAGACCATCATGGCGTGGGGGCCGCCGGGATAGTCCAGGGCCGCCGCGGGCGCGCCCTCCGGCGGCGGGACCGGCGTGTGGGAGGGGTCCGGCGTTTTGAGGCCCAGGGCGGCGATATCCCCTTCGTCAAGGGGCGGCATCTTGAAGTACCGGTCCTTGAAGAAACGCTGCTGGGCGGTCAGGGCCTTGAACGCCGCCTGGCACCGGGCGGTGATGACGCGGGTCCGCTCGTCCTCGTCCAGGGCCTGCCGCAGCAGTTCCTTGGCCGCATCGTACAGGTTGGCCAGCCCGGTAAACTGGTCCTGGGGCACGCCCCAGGCCGTCCGCCGGGCCGCGGTCATGTAGATAATCCAGTTATCGCACATGGTAAGCTGGTCCGCCCGCCTGTGGGGCAGCCAATCATTGTTGTAGGCCATAGATACCTCCTTTGGCTTCTTACCGGCCTGCCCGAAACAGGCCGGTTTTCGGAAAAAGTTTTAAAGCAAGCTCTAAAAACTGAATTTTTTAGAGCTTTTCTTACCCCTGACTCAGGTTGTCTTTCACGTAACCCGCGTTGTCTTTCACGTAACCCGCGTTGTCTCCCACACGTCCCGCGTTGTCTTACCCCCGGCCTATTCTGTCGACCGGATGACCCGTTCTGTCTCCCGAACAGGCCGTCCGGACCCCTAAACAGGCCGTTCGGGGATCCGGGAGCCGCCGTTCCGGAACGGTTTTCAGTGGACTTGTTCAAAAATCCGGTTGGTTTCTGAACAAGTCTCACGGAAGTTGTTCAATAACTGAAGTTATTGAACAACTCTAGTATCACTGTTTTGTAGAATCCGTCTGCGCGTCCAAGCTGACGCTGCCGTAGTCCGTAAGCGTTAGAGGGGTATTGGTACGATAAACCGTTGTTGTGCTGGTTCCGTCGTAAAGCCCAATCCAGATATGATAGGTTCCGGCGCCGTGCCATACACTGTTAAAACCGGAATCCGCAGAGTAAAAATAGCCGCTAAGGGTCTTAGCGGTTCCGGTGATTCTCCTGCCCGCTATAATGTACGAAGTCGTAGTATCGGCCTGTAAAGCGGCAACGTCGGCTAAAACATTCGCTTTAGTTGCGGTATCAGGATACAGACCGACATAGGCAAAACCGGCACCACCGGCCCCTCCTTCAGCCAACTGCGCGTCGGAAATATTGGTCAGGGTAAACAGGTTGCCCGCCGGATCGTCGCCGCCGGCCCCGCCACCGCAGGAAACAAAGGCCAGACCTAGTGCAAAGAGACCCGTCAGCATTACCGGAAGTAAACGTTTCTTGTTCATAAAAGAAACTCCTTTGCGGTTTTAATGCCCCGCCGGCATAGTAAACGTTCCTACGAACGTTTTGAGTCCTGTGCTGGCGTTGGCGGGATGGAGGCTGTTATTCCCCGGAACGGGTTTGCTATGGGGGCAGGGGCGTTTACCGCCCCTGCGGCGGCGGCGGGGCCGGGGCCGCAGGCTATGCCGCCGGCTGTTTCAAGGCTGTCTAACTGAGGCTGAGGGCAAATTTTTCCCTTGTAACGGAGAACGCGGCAAGGCCGGCGGCGGAGCCGAAGGCCGCCTAAAAGATGACGGTGAGTGTTATATTGAGAGAGAGAGAGAGAGAGAGAGAGTGCAAGAACCGTGCCAAGTAGACGGCGGCGGCGTTATTTGTTAGTACGGAGCCGGAAAGGCTTTTCACGATGGGGCTATTGTAACGCTTCGGCGAAATATACGCAATACATTTATATCGCCCTGTGGGGCGGGGGATATATACGAATTGCGTCTATATTCCGGGCGGGGGGGTGGATGTAACACGCATTCGCTTTACTTCCGGGGGGGTGGCGGGATATATACGAATTGCGTCTATATTCCGGGCGGGCGGCGGGGATCGGATGTAACACGCATTCGCTTTACTTCCGGGCGGCAGGCGGGATATATACGAATTGCATCTATATTCCGGGCGGGGGGCGGGATATATACGAATTGCGTCTATATTCCCGGCGGGTGGCGGGATATATACGAATTGCGTCTATATTCCGGGCAGGGGACGGGATATATACGAATTGCGTCTATATTCCTGGGCGGACGGCGGATGTAACACGCATTCGCTTTACTTCCGGGCGGGTGGCGGGATATATACGAATTGCATCTATATTCCGGGCGGGGGGTGGATGTAACACGCATTCGCTTTACTTCCGGGCAGGTGGGATATATACGAATTGCGTCTATATTCCGGGCGGGGCTTCCGGGCGGCGGGCGGGGACTTTGCTTAATGCCAAAACCGCCGATAATACGGTATGCTCCGTTTTTGCCGGTTCAGTCTTTTGCTCTTTATGGCGCCGCTGGCTCTCCGGGCCCAGGAGCTGCTTCGGGGCGAGGTGGAGATCGATCTGGAACCGGTCTATGCGGTCTTTCTGGAGGCCCCCTATCCTTTGGATACGGAAACCGCCGGACGGCGGGCCCTGGATGAGTCGGCTATGTTTTTTTCGGCCATGATATACGGATGGTCCTTTAACTACGACATCGGGGAGAAGGCCCGGGGCATTGCGGAGGAATTTGAACTGACCCCCCTGGGGGCCATCCCCGCAGGAGATCCGGGGCTGCGGGTTACCGATGCCCAGGTCCGGAATATGCGCTTCTATCTCTGGACCGATTACCGGCTTAACGAAGCGCAGAAACGCCGGTTCCTTGCATGGAAATCCGGCGGCGCCAGAACCGCTCAGGCCGTGGGATACGGTCCTTTGGGGGGGCCGGTGGATGCGGCGGACTGGCTCGGCATTAAACGAAAAGCCCTGGAAGACGCCGCCCGGGCGGCAGTCCGGGCCATGCTGCGGGGCAGCGAGCGGAACCGGCCCAAAGAGGCCCGGGGCTTTATCAGCCTGGCGGCCTTTCCCCATTATTTCATCGATGGCGGTCAGTGGGCCGCTTCCGCCCGGTTCAGGGTGGAGCTTACCGGAATAGTTCCCTTTTCAGCCTATTAAATCCGGGCGCCCTTTGACGTTCATTCGCAGTGGGGTCTGATACCCAAGAACCCGCCTTTCGGCGGGGGAGCTTCAGGGCGGGAGGTTCATTCTCCGATAATCTTGACCAATACCCGCTTGCGCCGCTGGCCGTCGAACTCGCCGTAGAAGATCTGCTCCCATGGACCGAAGTGGAGTTTCCCGCCGCTTACCGCCGCAACCACTTCACGGCCCATAATCTGCCGCTTCATGTGAGCGCCGGCGTTGATCTCTCCGGTGTTGTGCCGGTAGGATGCTACCGGCTCGTTGGGAGCAAGCTTTTCGAGCCAGACATCAAAATCATGGTGCAGCCCCGGTTCGTCGTCGTTGATAAAAACGCTGGAAGTAATATGCATGGCGTTGATCAAGCAGAGCCCCTCTTGTATCCCCGATTCATCCAGCAGTTCCTCCACTTCTCCGGTGATGTTGATAAATTCCCGGGACCTCTTTGTATTGAACCATAGTTCTTTAGTAAAGGATTTCATGGTTCCATTATGCGCCAAATTGCAAAAAATACAAAGCCGGTTACTTTATGGAATGTTTTATGAAAATGGACTTGTTCAGAAACTTCAGTTTCTGAACAATAACCGCTTAGTCCAATGTTGTAAAAGATCCCGTTTGGATATAAACGAGACGCCGCTGTGAATACAGCTTCTTTCCTTCACGCCCTTCTCAAACCCGCTTGTAATTTGCTATTCTTCTCGCATGGACATTGATATACAAACGGTAGTGAAGAATCTGCATCCTCTGGAGGTCCGGGTCCTTCTCTCCTATAAAAAAGGGGACGAACTGACCGTTGAAAAAATCGAGAAAGAGTTGGATTTTAAGAGCGGGAACGGCAATCAGGCCCTATCCTGGCTTGCCGGCAAAGGGCTGATTGCTGAAATTCGCCGGGAAACAAGAATTTTCTTTGAATTGACCGGACTGGGCCGCCGGTGGAAGGAAAAGGGGACCCCCGAAGAACGGATAATCGAACTGGTACGGATAAAGCAGGGGGACAAAACGGGCCTTACGCTTCCCGAAATAGCCCGGACCCTGGGACTCGACAATAAGGATGCGGGAAGCGCCTTTGGCAGCTTGTCCAAACTTGGGGTCCTCGCCATGGACGCCGGGAAGCAGGTGGTCTGGGCGCTGCCGGAGGCTCAAACCGAAAACGGCAGGCCGAAAAGCGGTCCCGCCGCGGAGCGCCTTGCGGTAATACGGGGCCTTCTGGAAACAGCGGCGGCGGCCTCTGCGGAAGGGCGCCTCCTTGACCATGACAGTCTTTCCGGGGCGGAAAGGCTTGCCATGGGGGGGCTCGCCAAGAAGCGGGGGGCGGCGGATGCGCCCTTCCGGGAGACGGACCGGGAAACGGTGGTTTTTGGCCTCAGCGCCGGCGGGGAAGCGGCGGCGGCGGTCCTCAGGGCGGCGGGAATCACCGGGGACGAAACCGGCAGCCTTACCCCGGAGATGCTGGAATCCGGCTCCTGGAAGGGCAGGAGTTTCCGTTCCTATAACGTAAAAGTGCCTCCCACCCGCCTTATTCCGGGCAGGACCAATCCTTATGCCCAGTTTCTGGAGGATGTAAAGGATAAGCTTGCCTCCTTGGGCTTTGAGGAGTTCGACGGTCCCCTGGTGGAGACCGAATTTTGGAATTCCGACGCCCTTTTTATGCCTCAATTTCACTCCGCCCGGGATATTCATGATGTTTATCACATTGCGGATCCCTCAAGTCCCGGCGGATTCGCTAAAGCCAAAGCCATTGATGAACCATGGCTTTCCAATGTGGCCGCTGCCCACGAAAACGGCGGCAAAACCGGCAGCCGGGGCTGGAATTATGACTTTGACCGGGAATTCACCAAGCGGCTGATACTTCGCAGTCAGGGAACGGTACTTTCCGCAAAAACCCTTCCCAAGGCGCATATTCCCGGCAAGTACTTCGGTATAGTCCGGTGTTTCCGTTATGACCGGGTAGACGCCACGCATCTTTCAGACTTTTACCAGACCGAAGGCATCGTTCTGGGGGAGGATGTAAACCTCCGTACCCTCTTGGGAATGTTGGACATGTTCGCCCGGGAGGTAGCGGGGGCCAGGGAAGTCAAGTATGTTCCCGGCTATTTCCCGTTTACCGAACCGTCGGTGGAGGTGCATATCAAACATCCGGTTTTGGGCTGGTTTGAATTGGGCGGGTCCGGCATTTTCCGGCCCGAGGTAACTCAATCCCTGGGGGTTGATGTTCCGGTAGCGGCCTGGGGTATAGGCATAGACCGGATGGCCCTGATGGCGCTGGGACTCAACGATCTGCGGGAGCTTTTCAGCTATGATATTGAAAATGTCCGCCTAAGAAGAACGAAATTTGGCTAAAATGATATTTAGTGTCTGTCCACAAAGCCGGTTACTTTGCGGATAGACCGCGGACTTTAGTCCGAAATGTATCTACATTATGGACAAACACTATTTATAGGCGGTTTATAAGGTAAAATAATGGTTAAATTTACAAAAAAGTGTGATATTTTCTTTTTTTTTGATGAAAAGGGTTTGACTTTTCCTTTCAAAAGAAGTTATTATTAGTTGTTAAGGAAAATAGTATCTGTTAAAGGAGTCTTTATTATGGGAGCCATGGATTTACCCAAAAGCCCGAATGTATTTCACCCTGAGAAGCCAAGCGCTGTCGGTTCGCGGAACTCGTTAGCCCAGGAATACCGGGATCAACAGCATGAAGTAAACCAATTGTTGGAGGAAGAGACTAACAAAGTTATCCACCATATCACTTCAAAACTGCCCAAGGATGTTCTTGAACGCCTGGACGTTATGGGCGGATTGAAAGAGAAGTTGTACAACTACTTCAACCAGAATTTCCAGAACATGTTCAACCGTTATGCGGTAACGGCCGAAGATGAGATGGTAAAAAAGGTCCGGAACTTTATCGACGGCGAAGAGACCAAGGTCCTTGCCCGGTATACCCCCAAGGAAATTGCCAATTTGCTGGATGAAGTCGGCGGCGCCGATAAGTTCAACACCGGCGAAATTGAAAAATCGATGGTCAATATGTACGGCCACCTGCAGGGACACATTCAGCGGGGGGTCAACGAGCTGGAAAACCTGACCAACAGCCTTTTGCGGCAAAAGACCGATACCGGCGCCTTTATCCGCGGCGAAAACGCCTACTCCATCGTAAAGTGCGCCTTCAAGGATAATATTGATAAGCCCAAGACCGTGTCAGATGTTAAGCTTTCGGTGAACATTCTGGACGCCGAGCTTATCAGTCCGATCTTCCACTATCAGGCAACGGTGGAATATCTCATTAAGGATCTTATCTCCAAGCACATCATGGATACCATTGATAAGGAGATCGAGAAGCTTAAGGATGAGCGGGTGGATCAGGGTCTGGAAGAGCTTTCCGACAGCGAGATTATCTTTACCAAGATGGGTAAAATCGAGAAATTTACCGAGGATGACACCGACAACCCCAAATCAAGGCGGTATTCCCTGATCGCCAAGAACATTATGGACCGGTTGACGGATCTTCGGGCGGAGATTGATCCCGCCGATTATGATTCGTTGAATGTCCGGGAAAACCTCAAAAAGATTGTCGATATCGAAAATATCCGGAACCGGGGCTTCAATACGGCAATCAACTCCATCACTTCCATCCTGGACACTTCCAGAATGGGGTATCAGTACATCGAAAACCTCAAAAATGCCCGAGAACTTCTGGTCCGGGAATACGAAGATACCGATGCGGCCAACCTCCCCGACGAGCGGTATCAGGTCCGGATGCGGTACTGCGACAATGCCCAGCTCATTGAGGAACGCAAGGCCTATGACGTACAGATGAAGAGTTTTGAGACCGAAGTGCAGCATCTCTGGGATGTGCTTCACGTTATTTACGAGGATGCCAAGCCCGCTTTCAAGGTTACCGATTACGAAGATCTGGCCAAGAAGAACAAGAACCGCATACGGAAACTCTTCAAAGAAAAGTCCGGCGAACCTCTCTATGAGGATATCGCCAAGGTATGGGACGAGGTCGCCTTTGTAAAGGCCGGCGAGACTGAGGTTGAGCGGATGAACCGGACCTACATCTACGAGAAGGATAAGGTTAAACGGCGGATCATCCTGATGTGGAATAAGATGAAGTCCATGTATGACTATCAATATCCTATTGCCCGCCGTTTGATGGAAGACCGGCTCAAATTCCTGGAGAATGAATTTAACAAGTTTGATTACATGATCAATCCTTATCATGTACAGCCCGGTCTTTTCTTGGAAATAGATATCACTTCTATTAAGCGGAAAAAGGCAACCTTGAATGCCATGGCGAATGTGCTCAACGAATTCCTCCATGGGGTGTCCAAGGGCTTCCAGGATGCGGCCTTTGCATCCTTCAGCCGCCGCCGGTCCACGGTGCGGGAGGATATCAATCAGTCCTTTGCCGACGCTTCCGCCGAGGCCGCCGCCGCTGCTCCGGGTCAGTCCTATCTTGATATGCTGAATACCAGCGAGCCCGAGACTGCTGCCGCTACTCCCCCGGCCTTGGAAGTTCCCAAGAAGAGGGGCCGTAAGGCGGGGGTATCCAAACCCGCCGGTGCAAAACCCGTTAAGCGCGGCAGAGGCGCCGGACGGGGCCGGGGCCGCGGCGGTCTTAGGGAAGTATAGTTTACAGAACCGCGTTAGATGGAACCGCCCTGCGACTGCAGGGCGGTTTTTGTTTTTACGGCCATCCGGCGGGTTGTACCTCCCTATTGAACAGGGGCTTTTTTTGCCGTAGTATCGAATTATGCCCAAGATTGAAGTTAACGAAGAAGCTTTCTATACCTTAGCCGATCCCGCTGGGCGGGGCCGGGCCTGGGAGAACCGGGATATTTTCGAAGAGGCCTTGACCTGCGCCAAGGCGGAACTGGACGAGGATTCGGATAAAAGCCTTCCTCCGGCGGAACGGACCCTCAAGATCGAGTTAAATGATACCAACCGTCCTGACCTTTGGGGTACTGCGGGCTGCGCCAGACAGCTGCGCATACACAACGGCGGCAAGGCGCCGGAGTATTCCTTTTTTTCTCGTCCGGGGGACGTAAAAAGGACTGACCACAAGGTGCTGGTGGAGAAGACGGTTCAAAAAGTGCGGCCCTATCTTGCGGGCTTTATTGCTTTGGGCAGGGCGGTTACCGGTTTCTCCCTGCGGGATATGATCCAGACCCAGGAAAAGCTGGCCTGGAATTTTGGCCGGAAACGGCGGACTATCTCCATGGGCCTTTACCGTATTGCCATTATCCGGTGGCCCATTCGCTACAGGGCGGTTGATCCCGATTCGGTTTCCTTTGTGCCCCTTCAATGGGATACTCCTTTGACGCTTCGGGAAATTTTGAAGCAGCATCCCAAAGGCAAGGAATACGCCTTTATCCAGGAGCATGAACCGTTACATCCCCTGCTCACCGACAGCCAGGGGAGCATCCTCTCGTATCCGCCCATTATCAACTCCGCCGATCTCGGAGCGGTCCAGGTGGGAGATACGGATCTCTTTGTGGAGATTACCGGAACGGATCAGCCTTCGGTAACTTTGGCGGCTTCGATTATGGCCTGCGACCTTGCGGATCAGGGCTATGTTATAGAGCCGGTGGAGGTGGAGTATGAGTACGATACCCCCTTTGGCCGCAGTGTTACTACTCCCTGTTATTTCCAGGAGCCGGTATTCTGTTCCCTGGTCCGGGTGGAAAAATTTCTGGGGGAAAAACTCAGTGCCGGCGACTGTATTGCCGCCCTGACCAGGATGGGAGTAAGGGCCGAAAAGGCCAGGGGGATGGAACGGGGGGACAGCGCCGAGCTTGAAGGCATACTAGCCTGGCCGCCGGAGTACCGGAATGATTTCCTCCACGCCGCAGATGTGGCCGAAGATGTGATGATAGGCCGTACCCTGCCGTCTTTCAAACCCGAACGGCCCCGGGATTTTACCGTGGGGCGGCTTACGCCGATCACCTATTTTAGCCGCCGGGTCAAGGAGATCCTGGTGGGCATGAATTATCAGGAGATGATCTACAATTACCTGGGGTCCCGGAAGGATCTGGTTGAAAATATGCGGGGCGATGGCAGCCGGATTATCCGAATCTCCAACCCTATGACGGAAAACTACGAATATGTCCGGGATTCGGTATTGGCCTCTCTTATGATGAGCGAATCCGTATCGGGCCATGCCGCCTATCCTCACCGTATCTTCGAGATTGGCAAGGCGGCCTACCGGGACCCTGCGGAAAATTATGGAACCAGGACAAGGCAGTATGCGGGGTTTCTCAATGCCGACAGGGACGCTAATTTTAATACCGCCGCGGGACAGCTGCAAACGCTTTTCTATTATATAGCCCGGGAATATGAGGTGGAGGAATCGGCGGATCCCCGGTTTATTCCAGGACGGGCCGCTTCAATTATCTATAAGGGAAAACCTGCGGGAGTTTTCGGGGAGATTCACCCTGAGGTGCTGGAACGCTGGGGTATTGTCATGCCCTGTACTGCTGCAGAAATTGACCTGGACTCGCTGCTGGAATAGATTTTCAGTACGGCAAATGCGCGCCGAAGATTCAACGGTCCTGTTAATTGGACTTGTTCGGCAGCCTGATTGGTTGGTCCGGTACAGGTCTCCCAAGAAAACGTGGGTTTTGACAAAAATCCACGTTTTCTTGTTGTTTTAAGTGATTGTTGAAGAACCCGCGATTCATTCGATTCAATGGAAAACTGAAGTTTCCGAAAATTCCATTGAAAGGCTGGGGATGTTGATTCTGCATCCCGGCTTCGTTATGTTTATAATATGCTATGATAAGTGACGAAACACTGCTGAGGGCCGCTCTGAAAATTCAACGCCGTGAGGTCAACGAATATCATGTCTATATCCGTCTGGCGAAGCTTTGTAAGGATCCCCGTAATGCGGAGATACTTCGTACTGCGGGAGAAGCGGAGAGACGGCACGCCGCTTTTTGGAAGGGAAAGACCGGCATTGAGGTACAACCCGGGCGCATTCATGTATTTATCACCCTTCTCCTGGCGCGCCTCTTGGGGCTGACCTTTACCCTTAAACAGATGGAAAAAAACGAGGGAACCGCCTCTAAAATTTACATGGAGTTTATTGAGTACTTTCCCGAGGTAAAATCCATCAGTATGGAGGAGGCCGCCCACGAAAAGGCCCTGCTGGATATGCTGGATGAGGAGATGCTTCAGTATATCGGTTCCATCGTGCTGGGACTCAACGACGCTCTGGTGGAACTGACCGGCGCCCTTGCCGGTTTTACGCTGGCCCTGGGTTCTACCGCCGTTATTTCCCTGGCAGGACTGGTGACGGGAATCTCCGCAGCCTTTTCCATGGCCGCTTCGGACTATCTTTCCTCCAAGGCGGAGAACAACCCCCGGGCCGTAAAATCGGCGCTTTATACCGGAGGGGCGTATATCATCACGGTGCTGTTTCTTATTCTGCCCTTCCTGCTGTTGTCCAGTAAATTCGCCGCCCTGGGGATAACCATGGCGGCAGCGGTTTTTATCATCTTTATTTTTAATTACTATCTGGCTACTGCCAAGGATCTGAACTTCAAGCGCCGTTTTATGGAGATGACTCTGATCAGCCTGGGAGTTGCGGGCCTATCCTTCGCCATAGGCTGGGCGCTGAAGATTGTTTTGGGGGTGGATGTATAAATTATGACATCCTTTAAATTGGTCTCTATTTGGAGAAGGCTGAATATATTGCCGGGCGGGGGACGGGAAGGATCAAAAAAACATTGCAGGAGGCCTTAAATTCAGGGTTTCCCGTACCGGTGCGGAAAAGCTATGCAGTTAAAAAATAAAATAGGCCCCCTTAGTTTTTATCGCGAAGCCCTTAGTATTGCCCTGCCGGTGATGCTCCAGCAGCTTATTATGGGCATGGTCTCTCTGATCGATAACTTTATGGTTGCCGGTCTGGGGGACATCAGTATGGCTTCGGTTAATGTGGCAAATCAGCTTAACTTTGTGTTTCTGGTGATCATCAATACGGTTTCCAGCGCCGGGGGCATCTATCTGGCCCAGTTTAACGGCGCCGGTGACGATGAGGGAATGAAGCATGCCTACCGCTTTAAGGTTATATTCGGCCTTGCCGCGGCGGCGTTTTACTTTATTCTTTGCTGGCTCATCCCGGACAGGATGATCGCCATGATGACCATGGGAAACGCCGCCCAGGAAGAGATCGTCCTTACCGGTTCCGGGTATCTGCGGCTCACTTCGTTTACCCTGGTCCCCATCGCCGTTGCCGCCGCAATCGGCACCTCCTTCCGGGAGATCGGACTCCCCAAGATTCCTCTCTACATTTCCGCCGCCGCCACCCTGATAAATACCGCCGGCAATTGGCTGCTCATCTACGGGAACCTGGGGGCGCCCAGGCTTGAGGTATCCGGCGCCGCGGCGGCTACCATCGCCGCCCGGATCTTTGAGATTTCGGTGTTTCTCGTCTATGTTCGTCTGCGGCCTGCCCCTTTCTTTGTGGGCTTTACCGGCATATTCAGGATCAACCGGCGGCTTACCGGGACCATACTTTCAAAATCGGCAATGCTCTTTCTTTCCGAAGCTTCGTGGATCAGTTCCGAAACCATTGTAACTGCTCTTTACAACGGCAGGGGCGGGGCCGAGGTAGTTGCCGGAATGGCCGCCGGCTGGACTATTGCGAATATTTTTTTCCTGATCTTCGGCGGCATCTGGACCGCCACTGCGGTAATCATCGGCGGTACCTTGGGATCGGGCCGTCTTGAGGAGGCCCGCCGGCGGGCGGAGTGGATCAAGTCCGGCTCCATCGCGGCGGGGGCCATTATCGCCGCCGCCGGGGCGCTTGCCTCCACTCTGCTGATACCGGTGGTATTCAGCAACCTTACCGATACGGCCCGGGGTATCAGCCTGGGGCTTATCTACGTTATTCTGGCGTACCTGCCCCTCTGGTCGCTGCTTAACGCCCAGTTTGCCATCTCCCGTTCCGGGGGAGATACTGCCATGGGTATGTACGCTGATGTTTCGGTAAATACCCTGCTCTTTGTTCCGGGCGCTTTCATCCTGGCCCTCTGTACTCCCCTGGAACCGGTACTCATGTTTGCTATTTTGAAGCTTTCTGATATTGCCAAGTATCTGGTGGCCCGTCACTTTTTGAAGAAGGGCCGGTGGGTACGGAATTTAACCCTGGAAACCAGCCGGGGACATTAGGAATTAAGGCCGGAAACAGCATCCGGGGCGAAGTATTGGGTTCTAGAAAATTCACAAAAGACGCCGGTCTCTATAGGGAACCTCTGAAGAATTCATTTTTTACAGGTAACTTTGGTTACCCCCGGATTCAACTGGCAAGCGCAACACCGCCGCATTTGGCAAAAGCCTCAGCGGGGGTTTTGAAACCCAAACACTTCATCGGCGTGGCGTTAATCTTGCTTGCCACTTTATCTATGCTTTTCTGTGTTGTCAACCCCAAAAGCTTGAACGGATTGCATCAGCATAATGATGATGAAAAACACTGCATCTACTGCGGGTCTTCCTCTTACGGAAATGGCTGCCTGCAGACTCCTACCAGAAAGCATATTCACGGACACGGTGCAGGTAAGTGTGTTTACTGCGGTTCCATTGAAAGCGGAATGGGCTGCAAGCACAGCCTCACCGGAAACCATCAGAAGTAACCAGTATTGTCCGGGAACGTTAGTTTCCGGATAAACCCGTTGAACAGGCGCCGTCTCCGGCGGCGTCTGTTTTCATTCCCACGCAAGCTGTTTTTTCTCTCCCCAAGATGTTATACTGATCCCATCCATGAATCCCGTTTTAGAGATCCTCGCGGGGGAGATTACTAACCCCAAGGTCCGCTTTGTTTTTCCCTCTGAAACCGCCTCGTCCCTTTGGGCTAGAAAGGTCTGTCTCTTTACGGGGACCCGCTCTGTTGCCCTGGACCGTTTTTTGGCCTGGGACCGTTTTAAGGAAAAGGTTGTCAGGGCGGAAGTACGGGGCCGGCGGCCCGTAAGCGGCGTAATCCGCCGGCTTTTTGCGGAGGCCCTGATCAAAAAAAACGCCGCCTCCGTCAAAGCTGGCGGCGGATTGACCGGCGGAACAGGGGAAACGGGTTTTCCCTTCCATTCTCTTATTCCGCCGGCCTTTGCCGAAGAGGGGGCGGTCTTCGCTGTGTCTCTGGCGGCGCTGCTGCCTTCCCTGGCGCTTTGGGAATCGAAGCGGGCGCAGGCTGCAATTTACCGGAACGATGACGAAGACCGCGACATGGAACTTATCAAGAGGGAGTACGCCGCCTTTCTTGACAGGTATGGGCTGTTTGAACCTTCCTGGGAGAAGCCGCCCCTGCGGGATAGGGAATACAGTTACATTATTTTTTTTCCCGAAATTATTGACGATTTTGATGAATATGAAGCTCTGTTGACGGTCCCGCCGGTCCGGCTGATTTATGCCGGGGAGAAAGCCTTCTGTCCCGCCGCAGGGGACGGCGCTTCGGCGGATACCGGCCCGGCTCAGCCGGATTCCGGTGGAGCCCTGCGGCTCTACAATTCGGCCAGGGAAGAAATCCGGTCCGCCGTCCTGGAGATTCGCCGCCTCCACGAAGAAGGGGGGATTCCCTATGAGGATATGGCGATCAGCGTACCCGGACTTGAGGACATAGAGCCCTATCTGCTCCGGGAATTGTCCCTCTACAATATTCCCTTTCACCGCCATTCGGGACAGCCCCTGGGCGAGTACGGAGCGGGAAGACTTTTCCCGCTGATCGGCGGCTGTACCGCCAATAATTTTTCCTTTTCTTCCCTAAAGGCGCTTATCCTGAATGACCGTCTGCCCTGGCGTTATCCCGAATTAAACCGGGCCTTGATTGAATTCGGCATAAAGAATAACTGCGTTTCGGGCTACGCCGAAAAAGGCCGTTTTGTGGATGTCTGGACCGGGGCCTTCCGGGCCAGCAGGGAAAGAAATTTGGGCCGCTATTATGAGGAATTGAAATCCGCCCTAAGATCCGTCGCCGGTTCCTCAAGCTTTGCGGAGATCCGCCGCCGTTACTTTGCCTTTCGGGGCCGGATCTGGAAAATCCGGGAGGAACCGGCGGTGGAGATCCGCCGGCAGGGGAACCCAGGACGGGGCGTTGGGCGTTCTGCCGGGGAAAATACCGGGGATTTTATCTCCCGGGAAGACTGGTCCCGGGGGGAGGGGTTTTTCTCTAGGGACAGGATCAGTGATGAAGGGGATGCGGTTCTGGCCCGCTGTATAGAGGAGCTTTCCGCCCTGATCCAGCTTGAGGAGGAGTACCCGGAACTTATTCCCGTTTCGCCCTTCGCCTTTTATCTTTCCATTTTGCAGAGCCAGCAGTATGTACCGCAGCGCAGCGAGGCCGGGGTAAATATCTTCCGGTACCGGGTTGCGGCGGCGGCCCCCTTTAGCTGCCACTTCCTGCTAAACGCATCCCAGGATGCCGCTACGGTATTATACCAGCCCCTTCGCTTTCTGCGTCAGGACAAACGGAGCCGTCTTGGTCTGACAGATACCGACGCTTCGGCTTCCTTTTTTCGTCTTTACCGGCCCCGGGGCTGGGGTTCTTTCAAGCCCTATACCCGAATCAGCGCATCCAGGGAAAACTTTTCCGGCTGGGCCATTCCCCACAGTTACTTTGCCGGCAGCATCCTTGAGGCCCCGCCGCCGCCGGACGATCCCTTTACGGAGGAACGGTCCTGGTGGGCCGGCCTGCATTCGGCGTCATCCATGACATCGTCGTCCATGACGGCGCCTATAACGAATGAGGCAGGAACAGGGGGAACGGCGGTGGGCGGAAACATCTTTCCGTCAAAGCTTTTCCCTGTACAACAGGAAGGTTTTAAGCGCTGGCGGGCTGCTCTGGAGGGAAGTTTCTCTCCGGGACGCTTCAATCTGCTCCGGACATCTTTCCCTGGGCCGGGCTTCTGTCATCAGATGCTACGTAAAAGAATAGCCGCCAGGCAGTACGATGAACCGGGCCGGCTGATGAAGGTCTCCGCTACTGCGGATCTTAATCCCTTCTTTACATGTCCCGCCCTTTGGTTTTACCAGAAGATTCTCGGCCTTAAACCGTTTTTCCTGGAAGCGCAGCTCCTGGACGACGCCTCCCTGGGGCTCCTCTACCATGAAATATTGAGAAACCTCTTTGGTGAGATTCGGGAACAGGACGGCTCTTTTCAGTCCGCTCATATTGATCGTTACCGTTCCTGGCTGGTCCGTATTACCGCCCTTGCCGCCCGGCAGTACCAGGCCTTTCAAGGTCCCCTGGCGGTTCCCCTTTTGGTTTCCCAGTCCGCGGCGATTGTTAAAAGATTAAGCGTCCTTTTGAAAACGGAGGCGAAGTACTTTGACGGCTATATTGTGGGAGCCCTGGAGCAAAGGTTGTGTTTGGAACAGGAGGGTATGCTGCTTAATGGAATCATTGACCGGGTTTCGGTTTCCCCCGGCGATGAGGTGGTGATCATTGATTATAAAACCGGAGGCAGTCATTCCAAAAAGGCCAGTACCGGGACGGAGGACGATGACCTTAGGGATTTTCAAATTCCTCTATACATCAAACTCTATGAGGAAGAGACCGGACAAAGGACGGCGGCAGCTTGCTTTATGATCATCAATAAACATGATATTTCCGTGATGGTAGGTTCTCCGGGGAGGAAGCGGGGTCACAGCCGGGACGAATATCAGAAAACCCTGGACATTCTGGAGAAAAAGCTTGGACAGTTCCGGCAGTCCGTGGAGGAGCTGGATTTTGCCCCCCGGACATTCAGCTTGAAAGACTGTCTTGGCTGCGATTACAGAACGCTCTGCCGGACAAGCTTTTTCCTGAATGCCCCCGCTCAGGAGGCCGCCCATGTCCGGTGAAGCGGTTCTCGCCGGGTTGGATCCCCAGCAGCGTAAGGCCGCCGCCGCCGAATTTAATGCGGTAGTTGCCGCCGGCGCCGGTTCCGGCAAAACCAGAGTCCTGGCGTCCCGCTATGCGTGGCTGATCATGGAAAAGGGCTATAAGGTAGATCAGATCTTGGCCCTTACCTTTACCAACAAGGCGGTAACCGAAATGTACAGCCGCATCTACGATCTGCTCGTCTGCCAGAACGATGAGCGGGCCCGGGAGGCGGTGGCGGATTTTTATAAGGCGAAGATATCCACCCTGGATTCTTTCTGCGCCATGGCGGCCCGGACCGCCGCCCGGCATTATGGGATCAGTCCCGATTTTAAGTGCGATGATGCGGCGGTACGGGATCTGGCCCTGGAGGCGAGCCTTCCCTTTGTGCTGAGTTACCGGGATAATCCCAGCCTGCAGGTTCTGCTGGCGGACAGAAAGATCCGTACCGTGGCGGAAGAGCTCTTTGCCGAGACCGCCCTCCGGTACAGTCCCATTTCCCGGCCCCTGGACTTTGATCGTTTTATAAAAGTTCAGGGAGAGGAGATATGCCGCCAGTGGGAGGCAGAGACCAAAAAGGCGGCGGACCTGATCGGCCTTATCCGGTCTTCGTGGGCCGGCCTTCCCCAGGCGAAATTTTATGAAAGTCTGGGCGCCCTTTTGAGGGTTCCCCTGCCTCCGGCTCCCGGTATTGATGGACTGCTGCAGGATGGAGGAGGCGCAGGCTCCGGGGAAACCGGACCGGAAAGTGTTCTGCGGAAACAGTTCGTCCGTTATTTCGAGTACCTTTTTGCGATCAAGGGCCTCAGCCACAGCGATGCAAGGTCCGGACATTACAGAGAAGTCAAGGACCATCTTAATGAACTGCGGGATTTATACGGCGATCTGGAAACCATCGCCAATACCGCTCTCCATTGGGACATTATCAGATCCGTCTTTCCCCTGATGGATGAATTCCAGACCCTCTGCAACCGGCTGAAACGGGAGGCGGGACTTTTAACCTTCAATGATGTTGCCCATCTTGCGGTGGACGCCTTGATCAAATATCCGGACATACGGAAGGTGTATAAGGATCAGTTCCGGGCGGTGATGATCGATGAGTTTCAGGATAACAACCGGCTTCAGCGGGATCTGATCTTTCTTCTTGCGGAAAAGCCCGGACGGGATAAACCGGAGCTTCCCGGCCCGCAGGATCTTTCGCCGGATAAGATGTTTTTTGTGGGCGATGAGAAACAGTCCATCTATCGTTTCCGCGGAGCCGATGTATCGGTTTTTCGGGAGCTGGCGGACAGTTTCCGGGGCGCCGCCGGTTCCGGAGAATCCGCTGCAGGGGATATCCCATCGGACGATGGAACCTTGAACCTGATCTACAACTACCGTTCCCGGCCCGGAATGATCGCCGCCTTTAACCTTATTTTTGGAGGCGTTCCCGTATCGTGTACCTTCAAAGGATCCCCTGCGGATACCGGCGGTTCTGCAAACGGAACGGCCGGAGCGGAGTCTGGGGAAACAGGCAGGGCTGTTTTTTGCAGAACCGGAAAAACGGCGGATAATTTTGAGGCCCGGTATTTTCCGGTTTACCCCCAGCCGGGGACCGATCCTGCGGCGGCGGGAACGGAGAATGTACCGGTCCACTTCTGCTTTCTTGATAAGGGCCGGCTTGAAAAGGATGGTCCCTCCTCCTACGACATTGAGGCGGCCTATATAGCAGACCGGATCAGAACTATGGTGGAAGGGGGGTTCTCTGTTCAAGTCCGGGAGAAGGGAGAATTGATAAGCCGTCCCTGTGTCTATGGTGATTTTGCGGTGCTTCAGCGTTCCACCACCCATCAACATAATCTGGAAAAACAGTTTAAGGATTTCGGTGTCCCCTATAACGCTGACCGGCCAGCGGGACTTTTCAGCGATGCGCCGGTGAACGATCTTTATAATCTGCTCCGCCTTCTGATTTATCCCGGGGACCGCCTGGCCTATGCGGCCCTTATCCGTTCTCCCTTTATGCGTTTAAGCGATCTGACCCTCTCGGTATGTATGCTCCACGAAGACCTTCCCCCTTTTGACGAATTTCTGGAGCCCCTCATCCCGGAGGAAGAGCGGGAATGTTTCCGCCGGGGACGGGAACGGTACAATGCCCTGGCGGCAGATTCCCGGTCCATGCCGGTTGCCGCTCTTTTAACCAGGCTCTGGTACAATGAAGGCTACCGTTACGAAACAATCTGGTCCGCGGATTCCCAGATTTACGGTGGTCTTTTTGATCTTTTTTTTGAACTTGCCCGGACCATTGATGCCAGGGGAAAGACCCTGGCGGATTTTATCGATTACACTGAAGAGCTGATCAACAAGGAAAAGCCGCCGGATCTCTCCGTTACCGGTGAACGGGAACCGGGGGTACGGATTATGACCATCCATAAGAGCAAGGGCCTGGAATTCCCCGTGGTTTTTGTATACTGCTGCGCCGGGAAAATGCCCAGGGCCAATACAAGGGGAGTTTACTTTAGCGGGCGCTGGGGCATTACCCTCAATCTGCCCCAGGCGGAGGAGCTTTCCGAAAGCAGGGGGAACTACTTTTTCAATCTCCAGCGGGATGAGGAAAACCGGAAGGAAATTGCGGAGCTGCGCCGTCTCCTCTATGTAGCCATGACCAGGGCGGAGAGCGCCCTTTTTCTTACTATGACCCTCCCGGCGCAGACCGAAAAGGAAAAGAAGGACCAGGATCCGGAGCAGCGTCAATATACCAAAGAATTTATCGCCGGACGGCTGTATCAACTGGACAACAGGGAAGACAAGAAAATTTCCGGCTTTCTGGATCTGCTTGTTCCGGTACTGGCAGGATGTGAGTCCCCGCCCTATAGTATCGATCTGATAGAATTCCTGGAGTGGGCCGGTATTGATAAGCGGGCCCGGCGGCATTTGGGGCCGTCCATGGCGGCAGCGGTCCGGGCCGCTGTCCCCCTCTACGAAGGGGCCGAAATCATTACCGCTCCGGCGGCGGCGATCAGCGCTGTAAATGCCAGCAGTCTGCGTTACCTTGGCCCGGCCTCCGGTTCCGGCGGGGCCGCCGCTGAATGCGCCGGGACGGAATCAGCTCAGGCGGAGTTTGACTTTTCCGGCGGCGGCGCAGGCGGAATTTCCGATGTAGCGGGAGAATCCCCTGGCGGCGGCAGGCAGGAACAGGTTGGCGATGATCTGGACCGGTTTTTGGCGAAGGCGGGACTTGACGCCGCCGGTTTTGGAACGGTGGTTCACCGCTTTATTGAGGCCCGGTTTGAAGAACAGCCTCCCCGTATTCCGCCCAGAATAACCGCCAAGCTGGATGAGGAATACATTCTTCCGGTCTATGCCAGGGCCCTTGCCATGGCGGACAGGTTTTTTAAATCGGAACTTGGCCGCCTCAGTCTGGGCGCTTCTTACCGGGAGCCGGAGTATCCCATTCTTACCATAGTTAAAGCCGCCGGCAGAGATATTTCCGTTACGGGACAGATCGATCTAATCTTTGAAACGGAAGGAACAGTTCATGTAGTTGATTTTAAGACTGACCGGGAGGAGAAGCCTGCGGAACACTATGGACAGCTTGCGGTTTACAAGCGGGCGGCGGCGGATATTTTCGGCAAACCCGTCCGGTGCTGGCTTTTCTATCTTAGAAGCGGCCGTCCGGAGGAATTGACCGGCAGCCTGGACCTTGTTAACATAGAAGAGATAGCCGGGGCCTGTGCCGGTCCTATTCAATAATGCTTACCGCACAGGCTCTGTAGCGGGGCGCCCCTTCCCGCTTGCTTCGTTCCGTATCTTCTTCCTGAGTGTACTTTACTTTCATGCCGGGCTGGAGTTCGCTGAAATCTTTGTTGGTAATAGTACTATAATGAAAAAAGATGTTGTTTATTTCTTCATTCTTTATAAAACCGAATCCGTTTTTATTTATGCTGAAGATACTGGATTCATATTCCTGTGCATCCTCGGCGTAACTGCCGGAGATATTTCCATTTTTGGAATTAAAAAGGGACTGTGGTTTGTCAAGCCCCCTGTCGGGAACGAACAGTTTCTTGATATAATCACTATTGTTCTGCTCGATCCTTTGATACATCTGGACCGGGCAGAATACCTCATCCAAAAGCTGCCGGGAAGTTTTGGTTTCCACCATATCCCCGTTTTCGTTATGATAGGCAAAATCCCAGCAGATAAGCATTACCTGCGCTCCCAGGGTGTGGAGTTTTCTGACCAGGGGAACATAATCCCCGTCTCCGGCGACTAAAGCAAGAATATCAAAATGCTTATATATGGCAAGCTCATAGGCTTCCAGGGCAAGCCAAACATCGATGCCCTTTTCCTGGGCAATATTATTTTCTCCATACCTCAAAGGAAGGTAATGGGAGACGATATTTTCGCGCATCAGAATATCTTCAAATATGCGCTCGCTCTGAACCTTTTCCCCCAGATCTTTGGCGGAGGACCGGCCTTTAAAGTAATGGGCGTCGATGATCTGGCACTGGCGTATATCCGTACAGGTCATGACGGCGACCTCGCTCCTGATAAATTCATGCAGGCCGGAAATGCTTATGCGGGCTTTTTTTTCGTGCTCATATTTATAATAGTTGCTGACCTTGTAAAAATAATAACCATCGTAAAAAATGCCTATCCGTAAAATATCCAACAAATTTTTTTCCATTATGTATTCCTGCCATTATTATAATTTATAAGCCTTCTATTGTTCAATAGCCAGGAGCCTTAAAATTACAGAATTGTTAAAAATTAAGGATACGTTTCCGGTAAAAGGCTCCTATCCGTCTTAGGGCGTCCTCCGGGCTTTCCCCGTCCCGGGCCTGCTGCCGCAGATCGATGGTAAACTGGTTCATGGAGAAGTGCCGGTACAGGAACAGTGCTTTCCAGAGATCCCGCCGCCGGGATGCCGTTGTTTCGTTTTGCCGCCTCCGGGGATCGTAGAGCTCTTGAACAGTTTCGGTGTAGATCTCAAAGACGCCTCCCCGCTTCATTTCAGAATACCCGGTAATCCAAACCGGCACGGGGGCAAGGGCCCGGTGGAAACCGGCCAGAAGCCGGGCCATGGTCCGCTGGGATTCGGCGGCGGCCTTTTCCACGGAACTGCCGCCGAGGCGGTACAGCTCTTTCAGCTCCGCGGTACGGGGAGTGTGGATAGGAGTCTTGTTGAGGATGATTGTATTTTTGCGGAAATCGATGCCCAGGCCCGGATTGTTCCGGAAAAATTGCTCTGCAATTTTTCCCGAGGGTCCCACCAGATAACGGCGGTTTTCCGCAGCCTGTTCACGGCGGCCCGGATTATCCGCCACCAGGATCAGTTTTATTTCATCTTCGGGTCCCACATCGTCAAGAGCTTCGTTGTATACAATGGGGGTTTCCACGGCATAGGCGGGACCAGACCGGCCGTCGATTAGGGCCTGCTGGATCCGCTGCAGATCCGGCAGGGCGCGGCGCAGTTCTTCCACCGATGCCTTGTATGTTTTCCTTGCTGCGGTAAAGGCTTTCCATGCCGTTTGTTTCATATTTCACCTTTTTCTTATGCTGATTTCCGGGAGTGTTTTCATGCCAAAGCTATCCATGTAGACGGCGATACCCTGGATAATTTCGTTCATTGCCGGAGGATGGGCGAAGGTGGCGGAACCTACCTGAACAGCGGCGGCGCCGGCGGCAAGGAATTCCAGGGCGTTATCCGCCGAAGCAATGCCCCCCACGCCGGTTATGGGGACTTCCACTGCCTCCCAAAGTTCCCACACCATCCTAAGGGCGATGGGCCGTATGGCGGGACCCGAAAGCCCCGCGCTGATATTGTCAAAGACCGGCTGCCGCCGTTTGATGTCGATGGCCAGGGCCTTAAAGGTGTTTACCAGAGAAAGGGCATCCGCTCCGGCCTTGACACAGGCGCGGGCCACCGCCGTCAAATCCGGCGCATTGGGGGAGAGCTTAACCATGAGGGGTTTGTTCCCCGCAGCCCGCCTAACCGCAGCGCATACCCCTCCGGCTTCTTCCGGGTCCAGACCGAAGCTCATCCCCCCGGCCTTTACGTTTGGACAAGAAATGTTGAGTTCTATCATATCCACGGAACTGGCGGCGAGGAGCCGTGCCCCTTCAGCGTACTCTTCTATGGAGGAACCGGAAAGATTGGCGATGACTGCCGGTCCTAATTCCCGCAGGGCGGGAAGTTCCCTTTCAATAAAGGCGCCGATACCGGGATTTTCAAGGCCGATGGAATTCATCAGTCCCGAGGGAGTTTCGTGGAGCCGTATGCCGTTGTTTCCCGGTCTGGGCCTGAGAGTGAGGCCCTTGGTACAGATTCCCCCCAGGGCGGCGATGTCCAGAAGCCCCTGATATTCCCGTCCGTATCCGAAAGTCCCCGAAGCGGCTATCACGGGATTCTTGAAACGGACTCCGGCGATAGTAACGGACAGATCCGCCGCCGGAAAAACGGAACCGGCGGCCCTGTCCGCGGTACAGTGGTCATGTATCAAAATAAATTTCCTCCGCGGGGAAGATAGGGCCGTCGGTACAGCAGCGCCGGCCGCCTCCGGCGGTTTTTACCGTACAGCCTAGGCAGGCTCCGGTTCCGCAGGCCATACGCCGTTCCATGCCGATAAAGCAGGGAATCTCCGCCTTTCTGCAAATTGCCGCCGCCGCTTTGAGCATGGGTTCGGGACCACAGGCGTAAATTGCCCGGTACTTTGCCGCATCCAGAAAACCGGTAATCCGCCCCTTGAGGCCCCCGCAGCCATCTTCGGCGGCGATGATACTTTCAGCGGCGTTAACAAGGGCCGGACCCAAAAGATCTTCCTCTTCGTCTTTGAGGCCGGTTCTAAAACCGGCGTAGCAGTCGAAACTTCCCCGCTTAAGCTCCGCCGCAAAAGCGGCCAGCGGCGCAATGCCGATGCCACCGCCCGCCAGGGCGACAGGTTTTTCCGCGGTTTTTTTTGCAGCGCCGCCCGGTGCCGGGGCCCTGTCATCAGGCCGGCCTTCCGCCCATGCCTCCGTTTCTGCGGAACCGCATCCCTGCGTTAAAAGATCCGGCGGCGCAAAGTCCGCCCAGCAGTTACCCAGGGGACCGGTAAGTTCAGCCCTTTCCCCGGCGTACATCATGGCAAGTTCCTCCGTGCCTCTGCCCCGCCGGGCGATAAGAAAGGACAGCCGCTGTCCGTTCCAGGCAAAGACGCTGACCGGCCTGCCCAAGAAGATCGAAGTCCGTTCCGGCTTGATAAGAAAAAACTGTCCCGCCCTGGGAGCCGGACCGGACCAGGCAAAATCGAGGCGAAAAATTTCTTTGTTAATAACAGTATTAGTAGTTAGTCCGCAGACAAGGACTTGTTTTTGGGAACCCATCTATATGGGCATTGTATAGGTATATGATTAGAAAAACAAGGATAGAAAAAAGCAGCGGCTCTATATCCAAGGATAATATTGGACTTGTTCGACAACCTGGCTGGTTATCCCTGACTTTAGTCCGGCACAAGTTTCCCCAAGAAAACGCGGATTTTTGACAAAATCCGGCCCTGTAATTTATTTTGTGTAAACGGTAGATCATAGGGGAACCCTGTCTTCCCCGTAAATGATTGCGAATTGATTGAGGGCAGTCCCCCAATCCCGTATCGGCATTGTCCATTTCCCTGATATGTTTTTCAAGCCCATGAATATCAGCTTCATAGCCGCCTCGCCGTTCGGGAATGACCGGCGGTGTTTGATTGGGGGGCCGGGTCCATATCCCGTCGAACCCTTGGTTCGCGCTTGCTCAGGAAAATTTACCACCACTGAAAAAATTGTACTCCAATTTTCGGATCGGGGGGGTATGGAACTGGCCTGTATAATAAATTTCCTCTCCAACGAAGATACCCAGGAGCTTGCTCCTGGGTATCTTCGTTATTTTTTGTATCGTGTAGTTCACCGGTTCTATGGCGTTAGTCGTATACACCGCGTTCCGGATTTCAGGGGAGAACGTGAAAAACGGAATAATTCCGGCCCGGAGGCTGCGCCAGGACTTGGCAATCATCGGGTATTTCTTGTCCCAGATATCGGCGAACTCCTTTAGAGCGAAGGCGGCCGCTTCCGCCGAAGGAGCCGGGTAAACGGTTTTCAGGGCGGCGGTTACCGCCTTGCGGTCTTTGTAGGGGACAAACCGGACCGGGTTGCGGACCCTGTGGACTCGGACTAAAGTCCGCAGGCACAGCTGGACTTCGGTTGTGGGGAACACGGCGGCGATGGCGCCGGGAAAGCCGGTGAGCCCGTCAACGGCGGCAAGGAGGATGTCCCTTACCCCGCGGTTTTTGAGCTCGTTCATGATGCCCAT
>JAISMC010000040.1 GCA_031276965.1 Treponema sp. | reverse complement strand
AACCAATAACAAAAACAACCCCACCACCCAAAAAAACCACCCAACCCCCCCCCCCCCCCGCGGCGGCGGGGGGGGCCCCCCCCCCCAACTAATTCATTGTAATACAAGGAATTATATGTAATCATCAAAAGGCCTCCTCATAAAAACTGCACCGGAGTTGTTTGGAAACTTCAGTTTTCCGAACAACTCCAATGATGAACCAGCGATGGTTAACAGAGTAGATCCCCGGAGAGAGTTTTGTCAATACAAAAACAGGCAAATGTAAAAATTTAGTTCATTAAGGCTTTCCCAAAACTTCAGTTTTTGGGAAAGCAGCCTTAGATTTATGGGAAAAAGCGGACTTTAGGCCGCTTTTTCAAGAGCATTTCACAAAACTAACCGAGTTTTGGGAAATGCTCCATTATATCGGCGTAAATGAAAAACCCCAGGACAAGCCTCCGGGGTATTAAACCAGACTTTCGAATGAACCGGCAAAGCTAGTACCGCCCCAGTCCCAGGGCGGCGTTTCGCCGTATCGCCGCAGGCCCCAGCCAGGAGAGGCCCATGGCGGTTCCCTTGAAGCGGGCCCGTATCGCATCATCGTCCATGGCAAGCAGTTCCCCGCCGTCCATGCAGGCCGGCAGGGACCCCTCCCCGGAGGCGGCGGCGCCGGGAATGAAACGCCGGTTTTGGACACAGGCGTCCTGGCAGCCGGTACAGCCGTAAAGCCGCCTCCCCCAGCGCCGGACCACTTCCGGGGGGACCCGCTCCCCCCGGCCCGAAGCGTACCACTGTATGCACCTGGTCAAATCCAGGCGCCCCCCCTCCAGGGCTCCGGTGGGACAGGCGGCGGCGCAGGGGGGCCGCTTCCCGCAGGATCCGCAGAAGCCCTCTACCGGACCGTCCCCCTCCAGGGCAAGGGGCAGGGTCATGGCGGCGATGATCGCCAGGGAGCCCGCTTCGGGGGTGATGATAAGGCCGTTTGCCCCCGGAGCGCCAACGCCGCAGGCTGCGGCCAGGGGCTTTTCCGGGACCGGGGAATTGCAGAGGATACGGTAATCGCGGCGCCTTCCCCCGTAACGTGAACGGAAACGCCGGGCAAGCCCCTGGAGCCGTTTTACCGCCTCCCGGTAATAGTTGCGCCGGGCAAAGGGGGCGATGGAGAGCAGCTCCGCGGATCCGGCCTCCGGGGGAAAGCCGGGGTCCGGGCTGCCGTAGGCCAGGGCCGTTACCAGCAGGGACGGAGCGCCTTCGGTGAAGTTCCGCCCCGCGCCGGAAGGACCGCCGGTATGGACGCTCCTGGCCGCCGGCGGCATCCAGGCCGATGGTTCAAAGGGAGCGAGAATCCGGGCCCGGACAAAGCCCGCATCCAGGGCAAGACGGCAAATCTCATCCTTCACCCTTGACGATTCCTTCATTTTATCGATACTGTACCCATATCCCCGGATCAAATCTACCGGACCAGGCAGAGCAGCCGGCCGCTGCAAAAAACGAGGTTGTCATGTCCTTTTTTGATGCAATTTTTTCTCTGTTCGGCGGCGACAAGAACCCGGAGGCGGAGATGAAGCGTCTCCTCAAACAGACAGTCCGGGACCTTGCCCAAAACAAGTACAGCCGCTTCTACAACCCCAAACTGGAATCCGCCGCCCCCGCCCTGGGAAAGTTTTTTTTCGACGCCTACCGCATCGTCTCCCCGGCGCAGGTATTTCTCCAAAACGCCGCCAAGTCGGATCAGCTTAAAAAGCTGGTCATCGAATCTTTTCTGGAAAAGCAGCATCTGGCCCTGCAGGCCCGGCTTACCAAAGACGCCATAGCGGAACGGGCAAAGACCGTTCCGGAAAAGGATCTGATCAAGCAGCTCCGGGAGGAGCTTTCCTCCCTTACCGGGATCTTCGACAATGCCCGGATAAGCGCCGTGGACAACTGCTACAATACCATTTTGGGCTTTATCCAGTTTGTTACCTTCGACTTCTATTTCCTCCTAAAAAAATTCGACGCCTCCCTGGAGGAGCGGAACTTTTCCCGGCCTCCAAAACCGGAGCCTGTCCGGGCGGAGTATATCGCCGAGGACCTTAAAGACTTTCTTGAGGCTGCCGGAGCGGTAGATCCCGGCCAGGACTGGAAGACGGCCCTCAAGGCGCTTAAAACCTACAAGGGCGGCATGGACGTGGTTAACGGCGAACACTGGGGCAAGCTGCTCAACCTTGTCCGGGACATACGGCGTTCGGGCATTCTGGAACTGATAATCCGCCATGTGGAGAAAAATCCCTCCTGGCAGTCAAACCCCCGGATCCCCGGCGAGCATATTGTCGATCCCTACATTGATGCGAAAAAGGCGGAAATCGAAGAGATTATCGGCAAAATTCAGCATGAAAAGCGGACCGCTCAACTGGATCAGCTGGCCAAACTGGTCTTTGGTTCCGCCGATGTGATACGCCTCAAGTACTATACCGAAAAAAACGGCGAGATCTACGTTAAAAAAAGCCTTGGGGGATTTATCCTGGCGGCGGGGCTTAACTATCTAAAGGCCTTTCTTTTGGATTATGTAAAAAAAGATATCCGGGAACTCTGCGATCTCTTTCTTATCCGGGGACAGTGGACCAATAACCTGCTGTCCCAGCAGCTTTCCAACGGCTACCACGAAATTATGGCCATAGCCGACGAGATACTGGCCTTTGACGAAGCCCTGGCGGATAACGGAGAAAACGGCTCCCGCCTCAAGGCGGCCATCGTCAAGGCGGACCGGGACAAGGGGCAGGCCAAGTATATCGGCATTATTCTAAAGAGCGTTAACGGCGAAGCCCAGAAGATGATAAACCGGGCCGCCAATTCCCTAATCGTTATCGGCAGAAACCTCAAAAGCATCCTGGATGATTATCCCAAGAATCCCCACGATCTGATAATCAACTGGAAAGAACTGGAATCGGCCTCCGAGTCTTCCCTGCCCCAGCGGATTACCGCGGTTTATAAAAAGCTCTACGCCTTTGTCCAGATTATGCAGTTCTTTGCCCGTCCCCCCGAAGAAGAGGAAGCGTAGCAGCGGCTCCGGTCCGGCCCGCGGCTGGGCTTAGTGCAGCAGCTTCCACGAAAGGACGCTTACCATGCTGTCGCAGAAGGGAGGCGGCGCCCCGGCGTCGAGGGGGCGGACCTTGAATTCCGCTTCCCGCCCCTGCAGTTTCCGCAGCTCCCGTTCCTGTCCGGGCGGATACACGCCGTACACCCTGCCGCCGCTCTCGATGGCCGCATAGGTATGGGGTTCATTGCCGTAGATTCGCACCGTCCCCCGCAGGGTTTGAGTCCCGCCCAGACCGGCGCAGCCGGCTAAGAGAAAGGCCAGCAGGGCCCCGGAAAACAGCCGCCCCTTCATAAAAGCGCCCGTACTCACGGGGCCGGGTCGTTGGGCCGCGCTAGAATATGTATCTCCACCCCCGGATGCTCCTCCACGGTAATGGAAAGGGGTCCGGTTACATTGAGCCATTCCGGACTGGACTGAACAATAATCGAGTAGGGAAACATTTCGAAGGCGTACTTTAAGTTATATATGAGGGGGCCCTTGTTAACCTTGGAACCGGAAAGGACATAATCGCCTGAATAGAAGGCGGATTTATTAGACCTCATAATATCAAAACCGTCAAAGGTATAAGTGATACCTGCGATAATTCCGTCAGCCTTTTTGTTGAAGGACGCCCGGCTCCCACTGGTATCTTTATAGATCAGGGCCTCCCCGTATTTAGAAAGGGCCTGCCCGAAAGTTCTTACCTCCGGATTGGCTGCTGCCGAAGCCAGGGCCGCGGAAACGGAAGCCTCATTAACGTGATTATTCTCCGCCATGGCTTTTATAAGACCCGCCCCGCCGTAGTTACGGGCCAGGTAAGCCCCGAAGGCATAGACATTGGCATAAGACCAAAGCGCCTTATCATCAGAGCGCCAGTCGGTAATCCCCGTACCGGCATAATATTCGAGGAAATAGGGTATTCTCTCTTTAACGGGATGGGCGCTGTTGCCGGAGTCTACTATCATGTCCTCCGCCAGCATGGAGAGCATCTCGTTGTACCAGGTTTCGGAATTCAGCCCGTTTTTTAGATACTTTTCATTGAAGTGGATCATGTGCTGGTATTCGTGGATCAGGGTTGAATAGACAGTCTCCGGGGAAGAGTCCGTAAAATGGGCGTCTATGTAGAAAATCTCGGCCATGTTGGTTTGATAATTATAACCCCATGCGTATAACTCCTCTTGCGTATAATAATCCTTGGCCCAAAAGTAACCCACGACGTAACCGGGTTTGCCGGATACGCTCTCATCGCCGTCAATATCGTAGATCAGGATCTGTATTTTAAGATTGTGATCTTTGCCCCCATTGCCGGAGGGGCCGCCGCCATACTCGTACCCAAAAACCGCGGTCGTGGGGCCGTAGATGACATCGAATTTATCAGCCACCGCTTGGGCTTGGCCTGTGGTTATCTTGTTATCTGTAGTTGTTGAGGCGCCAGAAATGTAATTGCTATCCGCCACCCACACTTCGGCATGGTTTGAAGCGGCCTGCAGGGTTGCCGGTATTTTGACCCACTCGCCATTGTTGTTTTCTACCCAAAAATTTCCAGGATCTCCCACCCCGCTAAAAGACGGGGCAAGGAGGGGACGGATCTCCGGGCCGCCGGGGAGCCGCCGGTCCGGCGGCGGCGGGTTTGCATTAAAGGCCCGGGCGCCGGGGTGGTCATAGCGGACCACGGTTTCTCCCCCGGCGGCGGGGAAAATCCCGGAAACCGAAGCCTGGGGAATCATGCCGGGAAGAGAGGGCCGGACAGAGAATTGGCTCCCGGCGGGGGATTCGGCGGGATAGGCGCGGCCGGTGGCGCCGCGCGGAATATTCCTATTGGTTTTATTGACCTTAACGACAAAGACGCTGCTGCTTTCACTACCCGCCCCGCCATCACCGGACAGCCCCAGATCGGCCAGGCTCAGATCTTTCCTATAGACCCTGGGTCCCTCCCCGGAACTGTCCAGGGAACACCCGGCCGCCAGCAGGATTAGTACGGACAAAAAACAAAACAAGGCCTTTGTCTTCATATTCCATATTATAGTATAAAAAAACAAAAAATACTACATGTCGCATTGCCTAATAATTATTCCAGCCGAAAAGGAGCGGTTGCCCAGTAATAAAATCCAGCCGAAATCAGGCCGCGGGGGCCTGATCTCCTCCTCCCTGACCGGGAGGATTTCCAAGG
>JAISMC010000025.1 GCA_031276965.1 Treponema sp. | reverse complement strand
ACAAAGGTGATATGCGGGGGGCCTTCTTCCCGGGGGACATAGCTTTCGTTTATCGCCAGGGCGCGGTTGGCATTTTCCACGGTAATGGGAAAGGGTATCCTTTTTTCAAGCCAATCCTTCAGGGGGACGTCGTGCCAGCCGAAATCTGGGGAAAACAAAACGCCGCCGGTTTCATTTTCAATAAGCCCCGGCATGGCGACGCCCACCCCCAGAATGCGTTCCCGGTTGGTGTTAAGATCGCCGGTTACCTTGAGGATCATCCTGCAAAGCCGGTCAACAAATTGCCGCTCCGGTATGGGGTTGTCCGTGGGCTCCTGAAGGCAGGCGACCTGTTTTGAAACGGCGTTGGTTACCACAGCGCGGATGGTGGTTCTCCCGATATCAAGACCGACATAATAGAAGCATTCGGGGACTACTTCCAGCATTTCCGGGGGTTTGCCCCCGGAGGATTCCCCCTTCCCCAGGGAACGGATGATATTCTTCTGTAAGAGGTCTCCGGTTATGAACATCACCGTTGGGATACTCAGGTCGGTACGCCTGGCGATGGCCGCCCGGTTTATGGGCCCTTCCCGGATAAGGCCGCGGAGCACATTGTATTTGTTGATCTGCGCACTCTGAAGCTTGTCCATTCTGCGATAGTGCTGCATCTGGTTTCATCCTGTAATTTTTTTTGACCCCCGGAAAAACCGGGCTAGCAGTTTGTTGCGCTTCGCGCGTAAAACCTTCAAAAATCGACTTTCAGTCGATTTTTTACTATGCAAACTGCGTTCGTACCAGAGGTACGCGCAGCCCGATAATCGGAGATTTTTTGCGGCATCAAGCGCAAAAAATCCACAAGTGCAACAGGCTGCTAGTCAGCTTCCGGAACGGCGTTTTCATACTGTTTATACATGAAACGCCGTATTTTCTTTTGTGCATTTTTTTCAAATTCTTCTTTACGAAGGATAAAATTCTGTATCTTTTTATATCCCGGAAGCGTGCGGTTAACCGTTTCGATCTCGTTCTTTACCAGTTTCCGGATAAAACCTTCATCCGGTTCCCTGCCGGGGTAATCCTCCGCCAGGGCCTCGTAGTTGGGAACCACCACGGCAAATATCTGCTCCCCCACGGCTTCTTTGCGGCCCACCACAAGGATATCCCCCACCACCCGGGAACCCTCGAAACAGGTTTCAATCTCTTCGGGATAAATATTCTTTCCCCCGGAACTAACGATAAGATTTTTCTTTCTTCCGTTGATAAAGATGAAGCCCTGTTCATCCCGGTGTCCCAAATCACCGGTAAGAAGATAGCCGTCTTCGGTAAAAACCTCCCTGGTGGCCTCTTCGTTTTCAAAATACCCCAGCATCAACGAGGGGGATTTTACCGCTATCTCGCCAATGCCCTCAGAATCGGGGTTTAGAATCTTCACGTCGGTATACTTAACCGGAAGGCCCACGGACGCATTATTCTTGTGCCGGGGAGTGTTTACGCTGATCAGAGGGCTGTTCTCGCTCATCCCGTATCCGTTGACGATATTAAAGCCCAGGGAATCAAAGAAATCCGCCGTCTTGGGGTTCAGGGGGCCGCCCCCGGCGACGGTAAGCTTAACCGATCCCAGCCCCGCTTTTTTACGGAGGAACTTAAAGACCGCCTGGCCGAATTCGGGCCGCCCCTTCTTGGCCCTGCTGAGGGCTATGCTCCGCAGAAGATTCAAGGGCAGGCGGACGACGCCGGGAAGCTTGTTATAGCTCTGTTCGATGGCGGCCTTTACTTTGTTGAAAAGCAGAGGAACCGCGATAAGATGGGTAACTCCCCCGTCCCTGACCGCATCGATGACCACCTTGCCCACCAGCTTGTCCACGATAATCACGGCAATCCCCCCGGACAGGGGAGAAATAAACTGCGTACAGGTGGGATAGGTATGGTGCAGGGGAAGTACACTGAGGAACATATCCCCATGCACGGGAACCAGGGACCGGATCGCCGCATTGGCGTTGGCAAGGATCCCCTTATGATGGAGGGTAACTCCCTTGGCAAATCCGGTAGTACCCGACGTAAAAACAATGGACACCGGATCATGCCCGGCAATATCCGCTGCGGCGGGAAGCTGCTGTTCCCCCGCGCCGGCGCCGAAGGATTCAAAGAACACCGTACCGGCGTTCTCCTGGGCCGGGTCCAAATCCCTTTTATGCAGACAAACCAGGGCCTTAACAAAATCAAACTTGGACGCCGCGGAACCGGCAAATTCCTGCTTCCGGGGGGAATAAAAAAGGGCCTGCGCCTTAGTTATTTTGATGATATTGGCGCATTCATCATTTGATACAAGATAATCAACGGGAACAATAACCAGGCCGGCGATGGCCGTCCCCATCCAGGCCGCCATCCACTCGGGACAGTTTTCCGCCCAGAGGATAACCCGGTCCCCCCTGCGGAGTCCCGCCGCCAGGAGCCCCCGGCCTATACGGCGGCATTCTTCGGCGTACTTGCTAAAGGACCACCGGGAAAATTCCCGCTGTTTCCCGGAACGGAACAACAGGGCCGTCTCGTCAGACCATTGGGCGGCAATATCATCCAGCCAGGCGACAAAATTCGGATAGGGCATATCCGGCCAATCGGCAATATATTCGCTGTAATCTAACATGGTTTTATGATAAACGAATTTCGATTTTTTGTCGAGATAAAATTCTATACTTTAGTGAAAAAAATTATTCCCCCGGTACGCCGCCCGTACCGTACCGGCGTTTGTAATTACTTAGCAGAAAAGGAATTAACCCTTTCCGGCTCCGCCAATTCAAATTTGCGCAGAAGTTTGAGGCTTTCCCAAAACTAACCGGGTTTTGGGAAATGCTCGTTTTTAAGCGGAAGTTGTTCAATAACTTCAGTTATTGAACAACTCTATTGTTAAATTTTGAAAAAGCCTCGTACATAAATCTTTTTTTATAACCGATGATTGAAAGGGGGAGTTTGTGCGCATAGCCTTCGTTCATTATCATTTGTGGCCCGGCGGGGTCAGTTCCGTTTTGTACCGCCAGGCCGGATTGCTCATGGATTCCGATGAAGTTTTGATTATTGCCGGAGAAAACGGCGCCGCCGGGGATGGCGCCGCCCGCGGCGGCATCCCTGTGGTTGTGGTGGAAGCCCTGGGTTACGACCGTTTCCGGCCCGCCGCCGGAGAAGCCCCGGAAGAGGCCGCCGGAAACCTGGCCCGGAACCTGCTTAAGGCCATGAAGGATCATTGGGGCTGTCCGGCGGATGTGGTACATGTCCATAATCCCCTGATACGGAAAAACGCCGCCCTCCTTCCGGCCCTGAATATCCTGAACCGTCAGGGGATACGGCTGCTTCTGCAAAATCATGATTTGGCGGAGGATTTTAGGCCCGACGTTTACTATCCGGGGGAATACCCCGAAAACTGCCACTATGCGGTTATCAACAGCAGGGACTATTCCTTCCTGCACCGGGCGGGGCTTAAACCGGAAGGCCTCCATCTCATCCCCAACGAAGTGTCCGCCCTTTCCACGGCGTCCGCCTCCACGATCAAGCCGCCGGAACGGAAACGCTATCTCTATCCGGTCCGGGCAATACGGCGGAAAAATATCGGTGAAGCCCTGCTCCTCTCCCTCTTCATACCCCAGGGGAAAACCATGGCGATTACCCTGCCGCCGACCACCCAAAAGGACGAAACCATCTACCGGCGCTGGATTGCGGCGGCGGAGGAACTTAAACTGCCGGTGGAATTTGAAATAGGCGCCGCCGCAGGCGCCGCCCCGCTGGCGGAAATTATGGCCGGCGCAGTCTGTGTTATTACCACCTCGGTAAAGGAAGGTTTCGGCTTTTCTTTTCTGGAACCCTGGCTTGCGGACCGGGCGGTGATAGGACGGCGCATTGATTATGTATGCAGGGATTTTGAGGAGGAGGGGGTCCGCTTCGAGTCCCTCTATTCGGACATCAATATCCCCATGGCCTATCTTTCCCTGCCCCTGGTAAAGCATAAAATGGAGCATACCCTGATCGCCGTATACGAAGCCTTCGGCCTGGAAGCCCCGGCGCACCTTGTCAAAACCATGGAGGACGCCCTGCTGTCCCAGAATACGGTGGATTTTGGCTGCCTTGACGAGGATCTGCAGGAGAACATTATCAGGACCTTAAGATCCAATAAGGTGGTATATCAGGATATGGGGGACAGTAATCCTTTCCTGATGAAACTGGGGGATCTTTCCCGGGACGAAGCCCTGATTAAGACCAATAAAGAGAAAATTCGGCAGGCCTACGGCAAGGACCGGATCAGGGCCCTGCTGCGGGAGACCTACCGGTCGGTTACCGGCGCTCCGGTAACCCAGCGGCTTTCAAAGTCCATACTGCTGGAACTTTACCTGGATCCCCGGAAAATCTTTATGGTTGGAGTGGGCCGTGACTGAGGAACGCCGGAAGGCCCTGGCCGCCCTTATCCGCGGCGCTGCCGTTCCCATGCAGCCCGAAATTCCCCCGCTGCCCCCGGAACTGAACGTCCTGGTATACCCCGGCGCCGGTCCCTTTGAAGATGCCGCGGCCATCCGGGCGGTACTCTTCGACCTATACGGAACCCTCTTCTGCTCCGCCGCCGGGGACATCGCCGCCGGATTCTGCTCCGGAACTGCGGAAAACCTTGACCCCCTGGCGGCGGTTTTTAAGCGTACCGGGGCGGAACTGCAGAACTACTTCCGCGGCGCCGTAGAAGAACGCCGCCGGGCCTCCTCGTCCCCGCACCCGGAGGTCCGGGTCGAGGAGATTTGGGCCGCTTTCCTGGAGGAAGCCGGTAATCCGGTGGAATTTACCGGCGGCGGAGAGGAACTTGCCCTCCGCTACGAACTGACGGTCAACCCCGTGTATCCCATGCCCGGCGCCCTGGAAACCCTGCAGGCCTTAAAACGCGGAGGGTACATCCTGGGAATCATCTCCAACGCGCAGTTTTTTACCCCCCTGCTCTTTGACGCCTTCTTTGGCGCCGGGCCGGAGAATCTGGGCTTTGAGCCGGAACTGCTCGTCTATTCCTTCGAGAGAGGAGAGGCCAAGCCCGCCCCCGCCCTCTTCGCCGGAGCGGCAAAATACCTTGGCGAAAAGGGCATAGTCCCGAAAGCCTGCGTCTATATCGGGAACGACATGCTCAATGACATGTACGGCGCCGCCGGAGCGGGTTTCAAGACCCTCCTCTTTGCGGGAGACCGCAGATCCCTGCGGCTGCGGGGGTATCCTCCGGAAAAGAGCTCCGGCAAAGAGCCGCCCACGGGAATTATCCGCAGTCTGGCGGATATCGTCAGGATTCTCGGCGGAGAAAGCGGTTTTTAGCGGAGGGAATATGTCCAAAGAACTTTTTGATCTGTTGATCCAGGTGATCAAGTCCTGGCAGGTACTTGCCGTAACGGGGGCGCTGCTCCTCTATATTTTCCTGGTCTCCTATGTGGCCCGGCTGCACCACCGTCCCCGCGAATCCTTTAAGAAGGCCAAGAAAATCAAAGCCGCCCCCGAAGCGGAGGCAGCCCCTGAGGAGGCCTCCGATGACGAACTGGATCTTGAAGAAGAATAGGGCTGTCCGGAAACGTTAATTTCCGTCAAACCAAGGAACCGCCTCCGGCCGCTTAAAAACAACAAACGCAGCGGGCCGCCCCTGACGCGGCGAAGCCGCCCTCCGGCGGATTTCCAATAGAAAAAGAAGGGGCTTTTCTGTACCCTATGCTCAATGTACACACACCCCAAGCTTGTCCTCTTTACCCGAAAACTGGAGGCCCTTTTCCACGAGGTGGATAACATTCTGGAAGAAGAATGGGGCTCGGCCTTTACGCTCCACCCCAACCGGCCCGGCCGGGGCAGCACGGAGAATCCCGAAATGGACGGCCTCTTTGAGGTTGCCCCCGACTTTACCCCCGGCATCGGTTCCGGTCAGGGCCGGGGTTATATCATCTCCCTCAGGGCGGCGACCCTGGATCGGGTAACGCCGGAACAGTTTGAATTTCTTATGGAAGAAGCGGCGGCGCTGGTAGCGGTACGGCTGCCCCGCTGTTTCCCCGGCCGCAGCCTCCGGGTAGTCCGGGACGGAAAACGGTTCAAAATCATTGGGGATTTTTCCCTGGGCGAAGCCTAGCTCTCTTTTTCTCCCGCCATCAGGAGATGGAGATTATGCTTTGCCGATTCAATGAGGGTTCCCAGGGTTTTGCCTATCAGGTTCTTGGTGGCGTCGTCAATAGCGGTAAAGGTTTGAACCATAGCCACGGCGCTTTTAAGCCAGTTTGAGCTCAGTTCCGTAAAGGACCGGGCCTTGGTGGATCCCAGAATGTCAAAGAGGGCGTCAACAAACTGCCGCCGCTGCTCAACATCCAGGCCGCTTATCCAGTCTTTTATGGTCCGGTCTACAAAACGGCTCCGCTGGGTAACCCGGTCCAGGCGGCATACGTCGTTAAAGGTTACCTCCCAGGAGTACAGATTGTGCTGCATGAGCCCGGTCTGGGCGCTCTTGACCACGGTATAATCATCGTCATGTTCAAAGATCATGCCGATCACCGACGACTGGGGAACAAAGGTGTGAATCCGGTCTTTCACCGCCTCGTAGCCCTTCGCCGCAAGCACATCCCCGTTAAAACCCGGACCGTCGTTGTTGTATACCGCGGCGATCCGCCTCCGCACCCCCCTCCGGCAGAACGAAGCGGCGTACACCGCCAGGTTCCCCCCCTTGGAGTGCCCCCCGGGCAGAAGCGGCCCGGTCCTGATGCGTTTCGCCATGGTCTCCAGGTAGACCGCCGCCTCAAGCTGGGAGGGAACCGGGGTGAAGCTCATGTTGAAGTCTTCCTTCCAGCCCACCAGGCTGTCGTCGGTTCCCCGGTACGAGATATAGGCGAAACGGCGGGGACTGAGGATGGTAACCGCGGCGAACTGCTTCTCCCGGGAAACATCAAAGTGGTTGACATAGCCGGTCATGCGAAGGTTCCGGTAGCGGCCGGAGGAAGACAGGGCCTTAACAAGCCTGAACGTCTCCCTGCCGGTGGGATCGGCGGCGCCAAGGATGGCGCCTTCTTTGCCGCCCTTCTCCGCGGCGGCGTCCGCAAGCCTGTCCATTACCGTCCCCAGGGGCAGCGCCGTCCCCTCCTCCGGTCCGGGAACAATGCCGTCCATGGGCAGGTAGGAAAGCAGGGAACAGATCATATTGTCCACCGCATTGAAGGGAGACTGCTTAAAACTTAAATCGCCCCGCCAGGCAAGGTACTCGAAGATCGACGCCATAGCTTGAATTTAATACGGGGGAACGGAATTGGCAAACCGCCGTCCGGCGGATTTTGGACGGCCCCCCGGCAGGAGTACCGGACGTATCCGGCAGCCAAAGTTCCCGGACAAGGCCGCCGTTTAAGGCTTTCCAAAACAGCGTCTTTTGAAGGCCGCGGGGCCTCAACTGTCCTCCAGGGCCCGCCGGACCTGCTCCGGGTCCCCCCCGTATTCCGCGATGATTTTGTTTACCCGGTCATAGCCAAGACGGGGCACATAGGAGGCGGCAAACGCGCAGGAGGCGTCGAGCAGTTCCGCGCAGCGTTCAGCGTCGGGGGCCAGGGTTTCTATACATTTCGTCCTAAAGAGGAAGACCCCCCGCTCCAAAAGCGAGAGGCTCTCCAGAAGCGCATCGGCGATGAGGGGCAGAAAGGCGTTAAGTTCAAATTCGCCCCTGGAGGCGGCGGCGGCGATGGTCCCGTCGTTGGACATTACCTTGAGGGCCGCCTGGATTATCATCTCGGGGATGACGGGATTTACCTTTCCGGGCATGACGGTGCTGCCCGCCTGGAGGGGGGCCAGCTTTATTTCGCCCAGGCCGCCCCGGGGGCCCGAGTTCATCAGCCGGAGATCGTTCGCTATTTTGGAGAGATTCACCGCCAGGGCCTTGAGCAGCCCCGAAACCTCCACAAAGACATCGTTGTTCTGGGTAATGTCCATGGGATACTCCGCGGCGGCCAGGCCGATGCCGGTAAGCTCCCGCAGCTCCTCCACCACGGCGTAACGGTACTTCCGGGCCATGCTCCCGCCGGGGGAATCCGCCCGTTCCGGCAGGCCCACCGCCGTACCCCCCAGGTTTACCTGGCGGAGCCGCTCTTCAACCTTGTAAAGCCGCCAGCGATCCCTGGCAAGGGCCTGGGCATAGGCGCCGAATTCCGCCCCCAGGGTAACGGGCACCGCATCCTGCAGCTCCGTGCGGCCCAGCTTCCTGACGCCCTCAAATTCACGCTCCCTTTTCTGCAGGGCCTCCTGGAGCGCGGCGCAGCCTGAACTCAGTTCCCGCAGCAGCCCTATGGCGGCGATACGCAGCGCCGTGGGGTAGACATCGTTGGTTGACTGGCCCCGGTTTACGTCATCCAGGGGATGGATGATGTGATAGCTTCCGGGGCTTTCGCCCAGAATGGTCAAGGCAAGATTGGCCACCACCTCGTTGACGTTCATGTTGGCGGAGGTCCCCGCCCCGCCCTGGAGGGCGTCAACGATAAAGGCCTCCTCCGCTTCGCCGGAGAGCAGCCGGTCGCAGGCCCGGACCACGGCGCCGCAGATCCCGGCCTCCGCCTCCGCGCCGCGGGGGACGGCGGCGGCCCCGCCGGCGCCTCGTTCCCGCTCCGCCAGCTTCCGGTACGTCAGGGCGGCGGCCTTCTTCACCATAACCATGGCGCGGATAAGCCGCATGTTCACCCGCCGGTAGCCCAGGGCAAAGTTGTCCCCCGCCCGGGCGCTTTGAATGCCGTAGAGCGCGTCCCGGGGAAGCTCCACTTCGCCAAGGCCGTCCCGCTCGATACGCATCTAGTCCTCCAGCTCCGCAAGAATATGGGGAAACATGGCGACGCTCCGTTTCAGAATGCCCTGGATATGGGCGATGGCGACGCCGTAGTTGGTAAAGGGGACCCCCTGGGCGGCGGCGCATTCCCGGCGGTACCGCATCTCCCGCTCGTTAAGCATACAGGCGCCGCAGTGGAGAACCAGATCGAAGGACGAAAGATCTTCGGGGAAGTCCCCGCCGGAGCTGAAGACAAATTCCGGCTCCCTCCGGGCGTACTGCCTGATCCACCGGGGAAGCTTTACCGTGCCGATGTCGTCGCACTGCCGGTGGTGGGTGCAGCCCTCGGCCACCAGGATACGGCTGCCCGTCTCCAGTTTGTCCAGGACCCGGACCCCCCGGACCGCCGGGAGGAGGAAGCCCTTGTACCGGGCGAAGAGGATCGAAAAACTGGTCAGGGGAATGTCCGGCGGCGTATCGGCGGAAACCTTGGCAAAGACCTGGCTGTCGGTAATCACCAGGGCGGGCTTTTTCCCCAGACGCTCCAGGGTCTCCCGCAGCTCAAATTCCTTGACCACCACCGCGGCGGCGTCCGCCTCAAGGATGTCCCGGATAGTCTGCTGCTGGGGAAGGATGAGCCTCCCCTTGGGGGCGGCCGTGTCGATGGGGACCACCAAAACCACAAAGTCGGAGGGATGGATGAGGTCCCCGGCGATGCGGAACTTCGTCTCCTCCGCCGCGGCCAGGGCGGCGATGCGCTCCTTAAGCTCCGCAATATGGTACCCGGTTTTGGCGCTGACATAGAGGGCGTCCGCCGGAACGGCGGCGGGCGGCTCCGGCAGCAGATCGCTCTTGTTGTAAACGGTGATATGGGGGATATGCCTGGCCTCGACGGCCCGGAGCAGCTCCCCGCCGGCCCCGCCGGAGAATGCGCCGTCCCCGGCGTCCTCTTCCGCGTCCGCCACCAGCACCGCCACATTGGTCCTGTTCAGCGCCTGCTTCGCCCGGCGTATCCGCAGCTCCCCCAGGCTTCCCTCGTCGTCAATCCCCGGAGTGTCGATGATCATCACCGGCCCCAGGGGCAGGAGCTCCATGGCCTTGTAAACCGGATCGGTGGTGGTCCCCTTAACCTGGGAAACAATGGCCGTCTCCTGGCCCGTAACGGCGTTTACCAGGCTCGACTTGCCCGCATTCCGCCGCCCGAAAAAGCCGATGTGGACCCTGTTGGCCGAAGGAGTGTCGTTCAATCCCATGCCGCAAATATACTATAAAAGACGGCCCCGGCAAATAGCGGCGTCCGTGCCGATCCAAAACGCAGGGCGTTTTGGGCATTTACCGGGGGCCGCCGTCCATGGCGGCCTAGTGGCGTCCATGCCGATCCGTCACGGATGGCGGCATGGATGCCGCTGTTTCCAATGCTTTAGGGTGGAGTTTACGCGAAGCGTAAACTCCAATATGGGAATCCGCCACGGATGGCGGCGGCGTCCATGCCGATCCAAAACGCAGGGCGTTTTGGGCATTTGCCGGGGGCCGCCGTCCATGGCGGCTTACCTTGACAGGATGGTTCCGGGGATCTACGCTGTTAGCCGCCGCAGCTTGACCCTGCGGCTTGCCATTTCCTGTGCGGAGGGTTCCTGTGCAGACGCCCGTCATTCCCTATAGAGCGGCCAACCGCCCCCTTTCCCCGCATTGGGCGCAGTTTCTTAACATGGGCATCCATTTAACGGCAAATCCCTGCAAATACCCCCCGTTTTCCCGCCCGGCCGGGGCATTCTCCCCGGAGAACAGGTCATTTTCTCAGGAGAACAGGTCATTCTCCCCGGAGAACAGGTCATTCTCCCCGGAGAATGAACCGCGGGGGGAGGGAAGATGGTTAACCACGCCGGACCTTTGGTCCGCCACGAACAGACACGAACGGAAGAAACTATCAAAGCGCAGGTTCGTGAGGGTTCGTGCCGTTCGTGGTTCTTCATTCTTCCCAGGCGAATGGACCGCGGAGGGAGGGAAGATGGTCAACCACGCCGGACCTTTGGTCCGCCACGAACAGACACGAACGGTAGGAGGAATGGTTAGAGCATAGGCGCAATTTAACCTATTTTTGGCGAGTCTTTCTTGTTCGCGGGTAATCATCTTTCTTTCCTTTGTGTGCTCGAACCGAAGGTTCGATTGTGGTTTTTTCTCTTCATTTGTATTTGCGGGTCAAGTTTAGTCCCTTGGGGCGGGATTGTGAGGTTCCTGTGGACGGAAGAAGAGGAGAAGAACCACGAACCACACGAAAAACACGAACTTGTTGTTTGATGGCTTCGATTTGTTTGTGGGGGTTCGTGTGGTTTGTGAGGTTCGTGGTTAAAAATTCTTTGTTCGT
>JAISMC010000003.1 GCA_031276965.1 Treponema sp. | reverse complement strand
CTGAACGCCTCAAGCCGGATCAGGCAGGCGGCGCCGTCCCTCAATGTATCGGAACGGATCAGCCTGAGTCCGGGGGGCTTTCAATTCGAGGACCCCTCGGTCTCCGGAACTTTTTCGGTATCGGTTTCGATTCCCCTGGATCCCTGGATCCCCGGTTCCGCCCAAAGCCTTAACCGGAAGAACGACCAGGACAGCGTCGCCCTGGCGGAGACGGCTCTGGAGGCGGCGAAGAAAGCCGCGGCCCAGGATATACGGAAAAAGGTCAACGCCGTGGTTCAGAATTCCGCAAAGATTGAACCTTCGGAATTTAATTACCGGATCGCCATGAGGACCTACGAACTTACGGAAGAGGGATACCGTTCCGGGCTGGTGAACCGGACCGAGCTTCAGGCGGCCAACCAGAAAAGGGTCGGCGCCGAACAGGCGGCGATGACGGCGAAGATTGCCTATTTAAGCGCGGTCTATAATTTGGCCCTAGCCCTCAATATGGATATCACGGAACTCTATGAACTATATGCAAAGGGATGAAGCGGGGCTATAGACCCCGCCATGAATAATAATGGTCTGTGAGACCGGATAGGAGTTTATATGAAAAGAGCGATCCTTTTAGCCCTCTGTGTTCTGGCTGCTACGGGCGCCGCATTTACCCAGCCCGCGCCACCGCCGAGTGCCGGCCCCAGGCCCGCTCCGGAACCGGTAAAGATCAACGGGAACCTGGGAATCACCGGCGGGATGATAAGCCTTGAGAGCGATGGCAGCCTCTACTATGTGACGGGGCTCGACCGGTTTTTCGGCTTTATCGACGGCCTCAAGGAAGGGGCGGCGGTAAGCCTGACCGGCTATGCCTTCGATTCCCCCCGCCGGTCCGGGACGAAAGTGTTCCGGGTTACCCAACTGGACCTGAACGGGAAAAGCTACGATCTGGCCCTTCCGGCGGAGGAGTTCCGCCGGCCGGAAAACAGATCCCGGCCAGGGAGAGGGTCTCCCCCCGGCGGCAAGCTCCGTTCCTTCGATGACCGGCGGGGCTTCCGGGGCGGTCATGGTCCGGGCCGTTGCCGCTAGCAGGTTGATTATACTAAACATATTGATATGAGTAATTACAGAAAGGAAAGAGAAATCGACCGCGAAGGCGAAGAAGGCGCAAAAGGGAGGAAATACGTAATTTTTCCTTTGTTTTCTCCTTCCTTCTTCGCCTTATTCGCCTTCGCGGTTAAATATTTTTTAGGCATACAAAAGGAGTGGATATGGGCAGCGGCAAAGGTGATGCGGCGGCAAAAATTATTGTGATTATTCTGATTGCGATCTTTCTGAGTATCGCGGCGTATTCTATGTTAAAAGGAAACTCCGCATCCGCCGGGGGAGCGCCCTATGCCGGACCGCCGGCTGCGGCGGGAGGCCCGGGGAACAGCGGCCCAGGGCCGGGCGGCCAGGCGGCGGCGGGCCAGGGCAGTGGCGGCCAAAGGCCGGGCGGCCAAGCGGCGGCCGGTTCCGGTCAGGGGCAGGCGGGCGGCGGTCAAGGCCGGGGGGCGGCCGACGGCAGCCAGGGGCAGGCGGCGGCTAACGCCATTACCGTGTCGGCCAAAACCATGGCGGGGGAATCTATCCAGCAGGTGATAAAACTAAACGGCGACGTATCTTCCCAGTCCGAGGTAAGCGTATTCCCCGATACCTCGGGGAAAATCATCCGCATATTAAAAAACCTGGGAGACCCCGTAAGACAGGGGGAGGCTATTGCCTACATTGACCCTTCCCGCCCCGGTTCCGCGTATATTGAAAGCCCGGTGGTTTCCCCCGTGGGGGGCACCATCACAAGCCTCCCGGTAACCGGCGGCCTTACGGTATCGCCTTCCACGGTAATCGCCGTCATCGGCGCCCTGGACAAGCTCAAGATCACGATCTATGTGGCGGAAAAATACAGCGTCTATCTTAGGCAGAACCTCCCGGCCTATGTGTCCTTTAGCTCCGCGCCGGGGGAAGAATTCAAGGCCTCGGTCAGTACGGTAAGTCCGGTGGTGAACAATAAAAACCGCACCATAGAAACCACCCTGAATTTGGTTTCCCAGGACCCGCGTATAAAAGAGGGGATGTTCGCTTCGGTACGGCTGGTTATCCGGGAAGAGAAGGATACCCTGGTAATACCCCGATCGGCCGTCAAGGATTATAACGGCGAAGACACGGTGTACATCATCGACGAAGAAAATCTGGCCCGGCGGGTTCCGGTTACCCTGGGACTCACCAACGATTCGGAGGCACAGGTTACCGCCGGCCTTAAGAGCGGCGACCGGGTTATCACCGCCGGGGCCGTTACCGACGGTTCGCCGGTGCGGATCGCGGCGGCATCGCTGTAAGAGGAGCAGGTCATGAACATATCCGAACTATCGGTCAGAAAACCCGTTACCGTAACCATGCTCTATGTGCTGGTCTGCGTCATCGCGGCGGTATTTATTCCCAGGCTGGGGATCGCGCTGTTTCCCAGCGTGAGTATGCCCACCCTTACCGTAAGGACAAGCTACAGTAACGTGGGCCCCGAGGAGGTGGATAAAACCGTTACCCTGCCCATCCTTAACCAGCTCCGGCGGGTGGCGGATGTCAAATCCATCACCTCCCGATCTTCCGGAGGGTCCAGCATGATCCAGCTTGAGTTCGGCTACGACAAGGACATGGACGAAGCGGTGGAGGATGTAACGGCGGTACTCACCCGGATAAGCAACGCCCTGCCGGACGGCGCGGGCGCCCCCACCATCATGCGTTTTAGCATGAGCGCCATGCCCATCATGCGGCTTTCCATCACCGGCGACATGAGCCTGAACGACCTGCGGGAGGTGGCGGAAAATACGGTCCAGCCCTATCTGGAACGGGTAAACGGCGTGGCCTCCGCCGATGTGAACGGCGGCGCCGCCGCGGAAATCCATGTGGATGTGAGCAACAACCGGCTCCAGGCTTACAACCTTACCTTAAGCAATATCACCGGCGCCCTGGCGGCCCGGAATGTGCAGGTTTCCAACGGCACCCTGACCCACGGAAACACGGACTACGAAATTATCACCGATGAATATTTCAAATCCCTGGACGACATCAGAAACACGGTGATTTCATCGGGCTCCGGTTCGGCGGCCATCCGCCTTGACGATGTGGCGGATGTGTACGAAACCATCAACAACCGGGGGACGCGGGTCTACATCGACGGCGTCCCCGGCCTTTACATGAGCATTACCAACGAATCCGGCGCCAACCCTTCCACCATTTCAAAGGGCGTCCGGGCGGTAATGGAGGAGATGGAAGCGAACCTTCCCAAGGGGGTAAAGGTTACTATCCTGAGCGACGATACCTCCCTGATTGATTCCACCATGAGCCAGGTTTATTCGTCCGGTATCGCCGGGGCGGTCCTGGCCATGGTCATCATCTTCCTGTTCCTGCGGAATATCAAAGGCGCCTTTATCGTGGGGATGTCCATCCCCATTTCAATTCTGATCACCCTTTCGGTCATGTCCATCATGGGGCTTACCATCAATATGATGACCATGGCGGGGCTTATCCTGGGGATGGGCATGACCGTGGATTCCTCCATCGTCATTTTGGAAAACATCAACAAGCGGAGAAGCTGGGGCGAAAAACCGGCGGTGGCCGCCATTCTGGGCAGCCGGAATATGCTCCTGGCCATCATCGCCTCCACCGCCACCACCGTATGCGTCTTCGTACCCGCCCTGGTGTACCGGGCGGAACTTGAAATGTACGGCATGATGTTTCAGGAAATGGTGATCACCGTGGTGGTCTCCCTCATCGTATCCCTGGTGGTTTCCGTGACCCTGGTGCCGGCCCTCTGCGGCAGTATCCTAAAGATATATACCAGGACCCAGAAACCTCTGCGCTGGAAGTTCTTCAAGGTTCCGGATGATTATATGGCGGGGGTGATAAAAAAACTCGAAGACGGCTATGCCCGGGCCCTGAAATTTTGCCTGGAGAACCGTTTCCTCATACTGGTGCTGGTGGCGGCCATGCTGATTCCCTCGATCCAGCGGCTGAGTACCTCGGGGATGAACCTGACGCCCATGTCCCAGGCGGATGATCAGGTGAATGTGTCCGTCCGGCTGCCCATCGGTACCAACAATGATCTGACCCGGCAGTACCTCTTCGATTTCCAGGACATCATCAAAAGGGAAATCCCGGCGGAGGCTGTCAAAAACCTGGTCCTTAATACGGGGAACAGCAACTCCGGGTCCATCCAGATAAACCTGCCGCCCCTGGAGGAACAGTCCATGAGCGCCCGGCAGATCCAGGATACCCTGAATCCCTTCCTGAATATGTGGAGCGAGGTTACCATCAGCTTCTCCGCGGGCCGGGGGCCGGGGGGGGGCGGCCAGAATATAAATATCCGGGTGGTGTCCGACGATGCCGAGGCGGCCTCCGCGGTTTGCCGCGAAATTGTGGCCCTCCTTAAGGCCCGGGAACCCCAGGTGGTGAATCCCACCACGGACTTAGAAAACGGAGCGCCCCGCTACGAGATAAGCATCAACACCGACGCCGCCTCGGCCGCGGGGGTAAACGTCAATACCATTTCATCCCTGCTGCGGACGGCGATTACCGGCGCCACGGCCACCAGCTTCCACATCGGCGGCGACGACATCAGCATCATCGTAGCCCTCGCCGAAGACGAACTCCTGGAACCGGCGGATCTGGGGGCCATGACGATCCAGACCGCCAACGGCCTTATGTCCCTGGATAACTTTATCTCCTACCGGAAGGCCCTGTCCCCCCAGCAGATCATGCGGGAAGAAGGGGTCCGGGTAAACCGGGTCAGCGCGGGCCTTGCCCCCAACGCGGTGGCCACCGTGGTACAGCCCAGGGTGGAACAGTTGATCCGGGACAATGTGGTCCTCCCCGATACGGTTAAGATTGAGTACCAGGGCGCGGCCCGGGACATAGCGCGTTTCGGCGGAGTCTTCATGGTGATAATACTCCTGGCCGCTTTTCTTGTCTTCGCGGTCATGGCCGCCCAGTTTGAATCCCTGGTGGACCCCTTTATCATATTCGTGTCCATTCCCCTTTTGGCCATCGGCGTTTCCCTGGTATACCGCATCATGGGGCAAACCCTGAACCTCTACTCCCTGGTGGGGGTCGTGGCCCTGGTGGGCATCGTGGTCAACAACGGCATAGTCCTGGTGGACTTTACGAACCAGCTTGTCTCCCGGAAGATGCCGGTTAAGGAAGCCTGCATAGAGGCGGGGAGGAACCGGCTCCAGCCCATCCTCATGACCACCCTGACCACGGTGTTGGGCATGGTCCCCATGGCCTTCTTCCCCGGCGAGGGGGCGGAATCCATGCAGCCCATCTGCCTTACCATAGTGGGCGGCCTCCTGTCGGGCGCTTTTATGACCCTCTTTGTCTCGCCCATCCTCTACTCCATTTTCAACAAACGGCGGGAAAAACGGTTCAACGATCCCGAATCCCTGATGAACCAGCTTGAGGAAGTGGACAACATACACGCCCGGAATATAAAAGTAGATTTGATTAAGAAGTGAGGGGGTAAAGTGAGCAGGTAAAGTTGACGTAAAACGGGGGAATGTTTATAGTAAAGAAACATTTACGGAGGATAGGCTAGTGGCTATACCGCCAGCTTTGGGAGCTGGATGTCGGGGGTTCGACTCCCCCTCCTCCGATTAATACACTGTTCCGGCATTCTTCCTTTAATAGCCCGGCGGCCCTTAGCTGTCCTCGCCTTCCCCGGGGGGGAACATGTAGAGGTCCGGCAGTTTAAAGGTCCGATCCGGGGAAAATGAACCGGCGGTGCGGATTTCACTGATCACGGGAACTCTAAATACATGACTCAGTTCCTCAAAGCCGGGGGATTCAATCTTAACGGAGTATTCAAATATCTTGCGGATCCCCGCCGATTTCGCAGGAACGGGTTCCGGCCAAAAGGTAAAGGTCCCCCCAATATTCCGGACCAGATTATAGGGGTTCTGCCAGTTCTGGTCCTTCATGATCTCCAGATCCCCATCCCGGTGCAGCTCCACCTTAACATCCGACATGGGAGCAAAATTGACGCCGTTAAAAAGACGGCCGACTATGGTAGGGATATTAAAAACCGGAATGCTT
>JAISMC010000185.1 GCA_031276965.1 Treponema sp. | reverse complement strand
CAACGCTTTTTACCAAAGGTTCTATTTTGGAATTATGTACGAACAAGCCGCCTCCTCCTAAAATAGTTTCGCACCAGCTCCTTCTGGAGGGTCTGTTATGATTAAACCGGACAGCAGTGGTCCGGCAGTTCTATTTCAATTACCCTGAACCCCACGGAACCGGCCCGGATTACCCCGGCCTTTACCCGTTGTCCTATGGCCCAGCCGAATGGGTCATAGTCCTTGTCGTTGAAGATGACCACGCCATGTAAGCCGTTCCCATCGGCGCCAACGGCGATCCGCTTCCCGCATTCTTCATTTTTCATTCTTAATTGTTCATTCCCTTTCACGCCAAGAAAATCCAGTAAGATATCTTTAGAACTTATCCGCAAATAGGGAAAAGCCGATAAAAAAGGTATGAAAAGAGTAGCAGGAAGAAGTATCAAATTATGGGAATTAACGGACGAACTGGGGGAACGGGTTCGGGGATTCAGTCCCCAACGGAAATGGGATGAGCACAAGACCTACCGGCGAAAACCGGGGGCAGGGCGGAAACCGATGCCGCCCCGCCGGGTATTGGAAGCCATCTTCTACGTATTGCAGACCGGTATCCAGTGGAAGGCCCTCCCGAAAGTATACGGGGCAGCCGGCAGCGTCCATCAGTATTTCAGTGAACGGGCGGAGGCCGGTTTTTTCCGGCGGATGTGGCAGGAGGGGTTGTTAACCTATGATGAGCTTAAGGGATTGGGTTGGGAATGGCAAAGTGTCGATGGAAGTATGGTGCAAGCGCCCTTGACCCGGGAAGCGGTAGGAAAAAAAAGGGGTGAAACGACGCGTGGCGGTCGAATCACCCGGATTACCCGTGGGAGTGGTGCTAAGCGGAGCCAACCGGCATGACAGCAAACGGTTGGAAGCCACCTTGCAATCCATCGTGGCGGCACATCCTGAAGGGATGCGTCTCTGTCTTGACGCGGGGCATGTGGGAGGCCGGGCGCTGGCGGAAGGGATGGGATATACGGCGCACATCCGTGGACGAGGGGAAGAAAAAGCCGGGAAGGAGCGAAATCCGCTGTATAAACCGCGGCGGGTAGTGGAAGTGTGCCATTCGTGGATGAACCGGTTCAGGAAACGGTTGGTGAGGTATGAGAAAAAAGCGGGGAACTATCAGGCACCGGTAGAGTTTGCCTGTGCCATTATTATCTGGCGAAACCTCATCCCGGTCCATCCAGGCCTTATTTCCGGATAAGTTCTTAGTGTCCAAAACAAATAACCCTACCATACAAACTCAAAAACCGGCTGTAATGCCGGGGCAGGTTTAGGCGGCGGCGGATCAGGATTTGTAAGCCATTCAAACAGCGGCATTCGTTGAAATAACACCGTCTTTATTACCGGTATAAAAATCGTGAATGAGAGCCCCGCTCGTTTTGACTTCATTTTTAAAAGGTAAAACAACAAGTATGCTATTACCGCTATCCGCACCTGCGTCATCACCGCATTCGGGGAATTGCCGTAAAACCGTTTTATCTTCAGGTTCTGTTTTACCGCCTTGAAAAATAGTTCTATCTGCCGCCGGTCTTTATATATCCCTCCCGCGGTCTTAGGCGGTCGCTGAAGATTATTGGTTAACAGCGTTATTTTTCCCGGACTTTTGGCAAAACGGGGACTCGGCGGGACTCCCCGTTTTTTGGGGGTTTAAGGCCGTCAAAGGCGCTCCGGGAATGACGGATATTCAATGCCCGTTCCTCGATGTCCTCCAGCTTGAGGGCCAGGGCCTCCCCGCTTCGTAAGCCGGTCATCTGGGGGGGATCAGCACACCCCGTTTTTTTGCCCCGCCGGAGAAGTTCACCAGCCCGCCGGTAGGATCAACGGTTATTTTTCCTTCCCGGTACGCCCAGGATAAGGCAGTGGTAATTTTATTTATCGAGGCGGGGGAAAGCTTTTTCTCAGCAAGGTCCAGGGAAAAATCCTTCAGGTCTTGCCGGGTTATACTATCCAGGTTTCGGCCCTTAAAGGCCGGTCCCCAGTACCGGTTAAAACGGCTCATGCTTTCATAACAATGCCGCTTCCCTATACTCTGTCCGTGGGCCAGCTTTTCCCTGATATAGGGGGAAACGGTATAATCCCAAAATGCCTTGAAAAATTCCGTAAGGTTTACCGCCCCTTTTCCGGCTTTCACGGCGGCACTATTGATAAGGCCCCGGTCCTTGAGGGCAGTAACAATCCGCAGGGCTTCATCCCGGCTTTTCGTACCGGTTGACCGGGAGGCGGGCTTCCGGCCCGTCCGGGGGTCCACAAGCTCCGCATAAAAAACGCCGTTATGTCTGGCGTGTAAATAAAACCGGCGCATCGCTCCTCCTCCGCAAGAGAGATTTCTCGCTCTCTCACTCGCTGGTTTTGGAGTTAAGGCGCCGGTTCTTCCGGTAGTCTTAAACTATTTCTTTGCCCTATAAGGACTTACGATTTAGCAGGGCCAGGACTCGAACCTGGGACCTCCGGGTTATGAGCCCGACGAGCTGCCAACTGCTCTACCCTGCGATAATGTTCTAAAGTATAATACGCTCCGAAAAAAATGTCAATAGCCTCGATCCCGCATTGCACGGGGTCTACCGGACCGGCTCCAAAGGCTGCTTCCCAAGCCGGTAGTAGTTGATAAGGCAGCCCTCCAGGAGGATCGCCCGCTCCCCGGGGCTCAGTTCCGGGGAGCGGAAGCTGCAGGGCAGCGCCC
>JAISMC010000139.1 GCA_031276965.1 Treponema sp. | reverse complement strand
CGCCGGGGGCGAACTGACCCTGGGCTATTCCCATCCCAAAGGGGGAACCCTGGTTCTGGACGGCGGGGCGCTCTGGGACGACGCCCACACCATGACCACCGGCGGCGTTACGGCCACTGCCCCGCTTGTCAACGTAGCGGGCGGCGTCCTGACCCTGCGGGACGGGGCCGTCCTCCAAAACAACAATCAAAGCGCCGGTAACGGCGGCGGGGTGTATGTCAATTCCGGCAGCTTCGAGATGAAGGGCGGGACCATCAGCGATAATACCGCCAGCCGCAATAGCAGCAGCAGCGACGGCGGCGGCGGGGTGTATGTCAATTCCGGCAGCTTCGAGATGAAGGGCGGGACCATCAGCGGTAATGCCGCCAGAAACATCGGCGGCGGGGTGTTTGTCTACGGCAGCGGCAGTTTTACCATGACGGGCGGAACCATCAGCGGCAATAGCAGTAGAGGCGGCGGCGGCGGGGTGTATTTCCGCTCCAGCAGCGGCGCTTTTACCATGAACGGCGGGACCATCAGCGGTAATAGCAGCAGCAGCAGTAACAGCGGCGGGGTGTATGTCTACGGCAGCAGCTTCGAGATGAACGGCGGAACTATCAGCGATAATATCGCCGGGTTCCTTGGCGGCGGGGTGTATGTCTACGGCGGCAGCTTCGAGATGAACGGCGGGACCATCAGCGGCAACATTGCCCGCAACAACGGCGGCGGGGTGTCTGTCTCCGACACCGGCGCCTTTACCATGAGCGGGAACGCTGCCGTCAGCGGCAATAGCGGCGGCGGGGTGTCTGTCGGCTTAATGGGCAGCTTTGAGATGAAGGGCGGAACCATCAGCGGCAATATCGCCACCACCAGCGGCGGCGGGGTATATGTTTCCAGCAGCAGCGTTTTTACAAAAAGCGGCGGCGTTATCTACGGTTCCGGCGAGGGCGGCAACAGCAATCTCGTCAAAGACGGTTCCGGCAATCCGGTGAACGGTCAAGGCCATGCGGTCTATGTTAACAGCGGTCCGAAAAAGCGGGATAGTACCGTGGGGCCCGGCGTTACCCTTGACAGCGGGGCTTCGGGCGGCTGGGACCCCTAGGCGGAAGGCGGGGAAGGCGGACGCCGGAAGCCTGCCGTGGGCGGCTGGGCGGCGCTTCGGTATGTACGGCCCGGCAAAAGGGATGGTTGTACCGTAAAAGGCCCGGCTCTGCCGGGCTTTTTGTTTACCGGGGGGCCATTGGACTTGTGAAGAAACCCGGTTGGTTTCTTCACAAGTCTCGCAGAATTTCACAAAATACTTCGCATTTTGTGAAATTCTGCCGTTTTTAAGCGGAAGTTGTTCAATAACTGAAGTTATTGAACAACTTCATTACTGCAGAGCCGGTTCCTCCTGCGCCTCTTCCTGGAACAGGCGCAGCCGGTTACGCTGGCTGTAACTGTAGTAAGCGGTTCCGGAGAAGATCAGGTGGTCCAGAAAGCGAAGCCCCAGGATGTCCGCCGCGGCCTTTAGTCTGGCGGTTATCTCGTCATCCTCCCTGGAGGGTTCCAGCTGTCCCGACGGGTGGTTGTGGGCGACGATAACCGCCGAAGCCCTGTCCAGCAGCGGATCGGCGTATACCTCCCGGGGGTGGACGATGGTCCTGTTTACCAGGCCGATGGTAACAACCCGCTCCGCCAGTACTTCGTGGGCCCCGTTCAGGGACAGGCAGATAAACCGTTCCTGCCGCCGGTCCGCATGGTGGCGGATAATAGCGTAAATATCCGACGGGCCCCGGATCCTGGTTCCCGCAAAGCCCCATCTCCTTCTGCCGAATTCCAGCATCGCCGCCACTGCGCTTGCCCTGGAGCTGCCCAGTCCGGCAAGCCGTACCAGCTCTGTTACCGGAGGAATGCCCTTTTCCCGGTCCAGATACTCCATTAATTCCCCCGCCAGGACGCTTACGTTTTTGCCCCGGATCCCCGTGTTGAGCAGTATGGCAAGCAGTTCCTGATCCGACAGGGCTCCGGGCCCGTCCCGGCAGAGCCGTTCCCGGGGACGCAGGAAGAGGGAATTCTCCTGATGATAGATGCCGTGCATGTCTTAGATAGGGCGCTGCGGTACGGGACGCTTTAGTTATTTTGAATTTTACGCCGATAAAGGGATATGCAACGATACGCTGGTTTCTGGCTGCCCATATCCCTGGGCCTTTTGTTCTCCTGCGCGGCTTCGCCCCGGAGCGGCGTTGCCGGACCTCCCATGCCGCCGGAGGCGGGTCCTTTGCCGGAGACCGGTCCGGCGGCGCCGGGGGCGATCATGGGAACGGGCCGGAAGGATCCGGAAAAGCTTGCCGCCTTTCTGCTGGATTCAAACCCCGGCGCGGATCCCCGTTTTACGGCGGAGCTTGCCCGGCTCTATACCGAAGAGGCCGCCGTGGAAGGGGTCAACCATGATATAGCCTTTGCCCAGATGTGCCTGGAAACGGGCTTTCTCCGTTACGGCGGACTGGTTACGCCGGACATGAACAATTTCTGCGGCCTTGGCGCCATAGGGCCCGGCCAAAACGGGGAGCGGTTTTCCTCGCCCCGCATCGGAGTCCGGGCCCACATTCAGCACCTCAAGGCCTACGCCTCCGAAGAGGAATTAAAGGGGGAGCTTGTGGATCCCCGCTACCGGTGGGTTCGTTACGGTTCGGCCCCGGACATAGCGGGTCTGGCGGGAACCTGGGCGGCGGACAGGGAATATGCCGTTAAGATCAAGGCTATTCTGGACAGGCTTTACCGGTATCCGGACCGGGGAAGCGGCCGGCTGCGCCGGGGCTCATCGTAAATTTTTCAGCTTGGCCAAGAACCACAAAGTATTCGCCTCTCCCGCCGCTTTAAGGTGCGCATAGTCTTCTTTTGTTTCCGTATCCGAACCGGAGAGGGTAAGATCGTTTCCGTGCCGCCGGTACCAGAGGAAGTGCCGGGCGGTAATGCGGATAGGGCTGTGTTTTGCATTTATAAGATCTTCCATCTGCTGTTCCAGATGGGAGGCCAGGCTTATATGATTCTCCTCCCCGGAAATCCAGTAGATGTTATCGCTGGAAATAAATAAAACCACCCTGGTAAACCCCTGGCCCAGGCTGGCGTCGTTGCGGAAACCGTCAAAGATCAGATTCTGTTTTACCAGGCTCAGGTCGTGTCCCTGAAGGCGGAGGGTCCTGCGAAGGGCGGTTAACCCGGAACGGATCCGCTGGGAAACCTCCTGCTTTTTTCTGGAGTTCTGCAGTTCCAAACGCCATTCCCGGAGCTGATTTTCGTAAGAGGGCAGTTCTCCTATCCGGCTTAAGAAAAGAGTGGTCTCGGAAAGCAGTTTCCATACATCGGAAAAACGATCCGATAAGATATCCGCCAGTCGTATTGATTTTCCCCGGCCCATGGTTTTACTCGCTTTTTTAATAGTATAATTCTACGCTAGAATTATTCCAATGCGGGTCTTAGTTGTTTCGGATATACACGCCAATTTAGCCGCCCTTCAGGCGGTCTTGAAGGAAACCCGGAATGAACGGGAGGGTATTCTCTGTCTGGGGGATGTGGTGGGATATGGCCCCGATCCCAACGAATGTGTGGAACTGGCCGCGGAACTTTGCGCCGTGGTCCTGGGGGGGAATCACGACCTTGGGGCCGCCGGAGCCGTGGGAATTAATGATTTTTCCCGCCATGCCCGGCGGGCTCTTGAATGGACCCAGTCGGTCCTCCGTCCGGCAAGTAAAGCCTATCTTGCGGGATTAAGCCCCAAGGCGCTCTGGGAGGGAATCGTCCTCTCCCATGGAGGGCCGGAGGACCCTGTCTGGAGTTATATCCTCTCCGAAGGGGATGCGGCGTTAAGCTTTTCCGCCTCCGGCTTTTCCGCCTGCTTTTTTGGCCACACCCATCTTCCGTCGGTTTTTCTTGAATATCAGAGGCCCGATCCTCTTTCGGGTTCTCCCTACAGCGCGGCCTATGGCAGCCCCGACTTGACGGTGGAGGTGGACCGGGAACTAAGGATGCTCCTCAACCCCGGCAGCGTCGGCTTTCCACGGGACGCCATGGATGCCCATTCTTCGGACAGCCTCCGCAGGGCCGCCGCCCGGTACGCTCTCTACGACACCGGTACCGGAATCTGGCAGTTTAAGCGGATCGAATATGATATGCGGGATACCGCAAAGCGGATGCGGAAACTGGGTCTGTGGTAGGCGTTGCTTTCCTTCGTTGATTGACTTATATTCATTAGTAAATGGCCCTTATAACCAGTCAGAAGATCACCAATTACTATGAACGTTACAAAACGATAAGTGTAACCTTTACCAAAGAAATAATTCATGCCACCGGGCTTATCACCCAGCAGGTGTTTCTAAAATGCGTCGGAGACTTCTGGCCCTGCGTTATCTACTCTTCTTCCTTTCAGGATGCCAAGGTGGTGGTGAATATCCAGTCCGGCCTGCTGAACAAGCTGCGGGATGCCAACAATTCCGCCAGTCTCCGCCTTTCTTTTAAGAACGCCGAAACCGGTACTCCGGTAACCTTTTTTGTAACGGTCCGGTCGGCGGGTTATGCCCCTTACGGCGGTTCCAAGGATGCGGCCATCTTTACGCTGCAGTTTACCCAGCGTCCGCCGGACGATCTAATCGAGATCATGGGGCGGCTCCTTGACGCCAACGTCAATTCCGCAAAGCGGCGGGATGAACGGATTCTTCTGACCCCGGACGTGATCCGCAAACTGGGGATGGTCTCCAAAGAAACCGCCATTTTTATTCAGGGAGTTCCCCGGCGCTGCATACTCAGGGATATTTCCTTTTCCGGGGCCAAGCTTATTATGATGGGGATAGCCAAATTTCTACTGAACCGCCAATCGGCCCTGCGGGTGGATTTTGAAGATCCCAGGGAAAGTTTTCTGCTTAAAGGGACCTTTATCAGAGTCGAAAATGTAGAGGGCCGGAAGGAACTGATAGCCCTGGCCATACGCTTTGATGGAACCGCGGTCCCCATGGGTTATAAGATGCGGATCAACGATTTCCTCAGTACCGTAAGGCTGGATCTGCGGCCCGAAGGGGAAACCCCGGCAGCTGCGGCGGAAAGGCGCCATGTTGAGGAACCGGCGCCGGCGGCGGATAAGCCGGTTCAGCCTGCGGCCCCGGACAAGCCGGAGGAGAGCTTTGTGCTGGCCGGCCTGGAAGATTTGGGACAAAAGCAATGAACGATCACCGGCAGATTGTTTTTCTTCCGGTTCCCGAATCTTTCCGGGGCCGGCTTGAAGCGGCAGGCGGCGTTCATCATGCTCACGATGAAGAAGATTCCGGCTTCAACATCGATCCTGCTATTCCCATTCCGGTGGAGCTGCTCTCCGTTAAGTCAGGGGAAACGGAGCCGTTAAATTTAAACGAACTTTCCCCGGAGACGATCCTCTCCGGGATGATCCGGGTAATGATGGAAGCCGCCAAACGGGGCGGAATATCCGGCGGACCGGAGGCGCAGAGGACGGAAACTGCGGAAATGCCGGAATTAAAGGCCGAATGGCTGGACTATTACCGCCGTTTTGTACTGGCGGTAAAGCCGGATATTTTTAACGAATTTAACGAGGCGGCTATCCTCAAGGCCCGGAACGGCGATTTCGATCCGGCCCTGGAAATTGTGGATGCCCTGGCGGGGATCTTTCCTCTGTCTCCGGTGGTGCTCCTTAACCGGGCCCTGATCCTGGAAGAACGGGCGGATGCGCTGGAAAAGGCCGGCAGGGAGGAAGCCGCCGGAACGGGCGGCGAATTAGCCGAAACCGCCTACCGGGAAGCGCTGGAACTGAACCCGTCCTTTCCCAATGCATTCTTCAACGGCGGTTATTTTTTTATGAAGCGCCGGAATTTCCGCCAGGCCCGGGAATGTTTTGTCCGGTATCTTTCCCTTACCGAAACCGAAGACGCCGGGGATTCTGAAAAACGGGAACAGGCCCTGAAGCTGGTGCAGGAAATTGACGGCAGCGGTCTGGAGGATGAACGTTTCAGCGAAGCCTATGCCTGTATATGCCGGGGAGAAGTACAGAAGGGGCTTGAAAGCATACGGTCCTTTTTGGAAGCTTACCCCCGGGCTTGGAACGGCTGGTTCCTCCTGGGCTGGGGGCTCCGCAGGCTTTCCCGCTGGGAAGATGCGGCCGCTTCTTTTAGAAAGGCCATTGAGCTGGGCGGCGGCGGCGATTCTCAAAACGAACTGGCGATATGCCTGATGGAATTGGGGGATTTTTTCGGCGCCCGGCAGGCCCTGGAATCCGCCCTGCGGGACGATCCTGATAATGTAAAGATCATTTCCAATCTGGGAGTGCTGGCCATGAAGAGCGGCGACAGTGATGAGGCGGCGGCTTTTTTCCGCACGGTCCTGGACTTGGAGCCGGAGGACCCCGTGGCTCTGGAGTTTTTTGGCCGGGGATAAGATTATTGTTCAAAGCTTTTTGCCGTGGTCAGTTTATCCTTCCATAAAAAATTCCGCATCTTTCGTATGCGCTTGTTTCGGATAAGCTCCAGCACCGCCAGCCGGGCCTCGTCTTCAGTCCACCCCACTGTACCGGTGCGGGCTAAAACGGCGGCGGCTTCTTTTAGGGTATAGATGCGGCGGTTTCTGCGGAAAAAATCCGTCAGGCTGGCCTCTTCCCGCAGGGTCTCTCCGGCGGTTCCGCTGCAGACATCGCAGCAATCGCCTCCGGGGCTGCCGCCGGAACCTTCATAGTCGAGAAGAGCCAGCAGGGTCTCCCGCCGGCAGCGTCCCGTATTTCTGGCATAGGACAGGATCTGCTCCATCCGCTGCCGGTCCGGTCCCGTTCCACGCCGGGCCAGGATCCCCGCATCATTGGATCCCCAGAGCAGAATTGCCCGGGAAGGAAGGCCGTCCCGGCCGGCCCGGCCCGATTCCTGCAGGTAGGCCTCCACCGAAGGCGGGCAGTCCCGGTGTATCACGGTGCGTATATCCGGCTTGTCAACGCCCATCCCATAGGCGCAGGTTGAGACCAATACTCCCCGGGGGTTTCCAAAGAACCACCGTTCTACGCCGGTCTTTTCCTCCCGGTCAAGGCCGGCGTGATAGAAGCGTATTTCCGTTTCGGAGAATTCTCCGGCGCCGGTCTTTCCCAGGTCGTTTCTGAGCCGCCGGGCCAGCTTCTCCGTTCCCCTCCGGGAAGAGCAGAATACAATCGCCGGCCTTTTGTGTTTTAGGATCAGGTCCCGGACCGCCAAATCCCGGAGTATGCAGCCCTGGGCGGCGTAGCTGATATTGCTCCGGTCCGGGCTGCCGATGATCCGGTGTGCGCCCCGGCTGCCGAAAATGTAACGCTCAATTTTTTCCAGCACCGGGGCGCTGGCGGTGGCGGTAAAAGCCGTTATCAGGGGCTCCGGGCCGTTCCCGTACAGGGCGGCGATAATTTCACCTATACGCAGATATGCGGGCCGGAAACTTTCCCCCCATTCGCTGACACAGTGGGCCTCGTCGATCACCGCATGTACAATGCCGAGGCCGTTCAGTTTTTCCATCACCGCGGAGGTCAGCAGCACCTCCGGGTTGGCGATGATAAAGCGGCTTTTGCCGGAACGGATCTGTTCCCAGAGCAGATCCCGTTCCTCCCGGCTCTGGCCGCCCCGGAGCGTAACCGGAAAAAAGCCCCGTTCCCGCAGGCGCCGTTCCTGGTCCGCCATCAGCGAAAGGATCGGATAGATCACCAATGTGGGACCCTCAAGGATCATGGCGGGAAGCTGAAAGCAGAGGGACTTTCCCGCCCCGGTGGGGAGAATCACAATCTGCCGGCCCAGACATGCCCGGTCCGTTTCCCCTCCGGCGGCGGTCCCGGACACTTCGGACTCCGCCCACGGGACTTGTTCTTGAGAAGGAAGGGGAGATTCATCGCTGCCGCCGGGATCGCAGGACCGGCGCAGGGAGATGCCCGCGGCCTCCGCCGCTTCCAGCATATTGGTTATCACCAGCCGCTGATAGGGGAACAGATAGGAAAGGCCGAAGAGACGCTGTACTGTTCCACCGAGAAAATCACTTTCCGAATCCATACCGCCTCCTGTACTCCGCCGTACAGTACAGAGAGGGCGGGGGGAAGCGCGGCGCTTTAACTTTGCGCTATTTTTCCAGCCGCGAAAGCCGTCCGCAGGCCTCTTCCACGTCGGCCCGGTGGCCGAAGGCGGAGAAGCGGATAAAAGACTGCCCCGCGGGGCCGAAACCGGAACCGGGGGTGGTAACCACCCGGCATTTTTCCAGAATTTCCGAGAAGACTTC
>JAISMC010000175.1 GCA_031276965.1 Treponema sp. | reverse complement strand
TTGAGCCGGCTTAACCGGCCGCTGCGGATATGTTCCGCGGCGGCTTCCATCGGCTGCGAAGCCTACAGCCTGGCCATGGCCGCGGACGATTACAGCCGGACGGAGCGCCTCTTTAATTTTGAGATTGACGCCTTTGATATTAACCCCGAATCGGTTGAAGCCGCCAGAAAGGGCCGGTATACGGAGAATTCCCTGCGGGAAGACGGCGCCCGCTGGAAATTCCTCCTGGACCGCTACACCCGGCCTGAGGGGCAGGAATTTGCCGTCGATCCTGTTTTACGGGGCCGGGTCCGTTTTTATACCCATAATCTTTTAGACGGCTTTATGGGCAACCATTACGATCTTATTTTTTTCCGCAATGCTTTTATCTATTTTTCCGCGGATAAACGTAAAATAATCCTCGACCGCCTGGTGGACGCCCTTTTTGACGGGGCTTTCCTTGTGTTAGGGGTCTCCGAAACCCCGGCGGTAAGCCATCCCCTTTTAGAAAGCCAATACGCCCAGGAAGCCTTTTATTTCCGAAAAGTTCCGGCAGGAGCCGAAACTGCGGCGCCTAGGGCATCCCTCCCTGCCGCAGCGGCGCCTCTATCCAACCGGAAGGATGCCCCTCCGGCCCCTGCCCCGGTACGGCCCGTGGATAAGGCCCCTTCCGATCCGCCCCCCCTCCGCAGGCCCCGGAAAAAAACGGTCATATCCCCGCCGGAACCGGAAGCCATCGCCGTGCTTATCGCCGACCATGAAGGGGGGCATCCCATCGCGGAGAAACTGCCGGAACTGCTCAGGGAAGCGGCGGAGAGGGCGGCGCGCCGGTCCGGGGAAGATAATCCGGAAAATTCCAGCCCGGAATTTTCTGGCCCGGAGTTTTCCGGCAGCGACCTTTTTGCCGGGGTGATTTATCTTTTAGGCCAGGAAAATTTTTCCGGGACGGATACATTGCTTTCCTTCATTGAAGCTTACCACCCTTCCGCCTTTACCTGTTTTCTGCGGGGGGAATACCATTATTTCAACAGCCGGAAAAAAGAGGCCGAACTGAGTTACAAGGAAGCGGCCGGTAAAAACGGCGCCTTTTGGCCGGCCTTTTACCGGCTCTGCGTTCTCGCCGCCGAGGGAAACCCGGTTCAATACGAATACAAGATCCATAAAGCCCTGGAAAGCATCCAACGGGGAAGGGAACTCCGCTACGAGGTTTTTATCGGGGGATTTTCCCCGGATTATTACCAGCGGACCCTGGAGAAACGCCTAAACTAGGAGTTTGTTGCGCTTCGGCGCAAAAAATCCACAAGTACAACAGGCTGCTGGAAAGGCGGTTTTAAAACAAGCGATTGTGAAATTACTCCTATTATTCTACAAATAGTACATAAATAGCGCCTAGATTCCGATAAAGGTATAAGAGGTAGCTATGGCTTTCAAGAACTTAAAAATCACCGTCAAATTAATTCTCTCCGGATTAGTTTTCCTCCTACCCCTTACGGTTATGTTCGTTATCATGCTGGAAAATGCCGCCATATCAGCCCTGTCCCTCTTTTTTATCGGCATTACGATACTCTTCGCCTTTTCTATCATCGTTATAAGCGCGGTGGATGTATTCCAATCTACCAAAAGTTTGAAACAGCTTTTTTGGGGCTTGGAAAATAACGATTTATCCATGGAGTTAACGATCCGCTCCAATGATGAATTTGGCGAACTTATGGCCGCATTTAACCGTTTCCTCACCCAGCTCAGGGCGGCCTTTAATTCCTTTCATCAAAACGCAAACTTGGTTTCTTCTTCGGTGTTCGATCTTTCCGCTTCGGCCAAGGAAATCACTACCACCGCCAATGAGCAGGCCGCCAGCGTATCGGAAATTGTAAGCACCATGGAAAACAGCAAAGACCTCTCGGTGCAGATGGCGGTAAAAACCGCTGAGGTGGCCGAACTGGCTAAACAAACTGAAGGGTTAAGCCGGAAGGGAGCGGAACTGCGGGATGTGAATCAGGATATGATGGAAGAAATTCGGGCCCAAAACGGGAAGATCATCAACGAAATTAGAAACCTGACCGACATGATCCTGCGGATAAACGAGGCTATTGGGATCATTGACGGTATCGCGGATCAAACAAAGCTCATCGCCTTTAACGCCTCGCTGGAAGCCTCCTCATCCGGGGAAGTGGGGGCCCGGTTTTCGGTGGTGGCCGGGGAAATCCGGCGCTTCGCCGATAACGTGGTGGATTCCACCTCGGAGATAAAACAAAAAATTGAGGAAGTCCAGGCGGCTTCCCAAAACCTGATCGCCGAGGCCAACAACGGTTCCAAACAGATAGATCAGGGTTATGAGCGGATGGTGGAGCAGAAGGCGGTGTTTGAAAATATTGTGGAAAATTCCCAAAACGTCGCCACCCGGTCCCAACAGATTTCCAACCTGAGTAAACAGCAGGAATACGCCTCATCCCAAATTTTCGCTACCCTCAAGGAAATTTCCGCCGGGGTAAAACAGTTTGTAACCGCCACGGTCTCCACCTCGAAGATTGCGGACAACCTTAATATTATGTCCGCGGGACTGCAAGATATGGTGGGAAAATACCGAACCACCGAATAAGCCATGGCGCCTTAATTAAGGAGATTATTATGATAAGTTTGGCAGATCGGATCCGCCTGGAAGAACGGGACGGGGAAGTGATCATCAACTATTTCCGTCTTGCCTTAGCAGTCATCTACGTCTCGGGGATGGGCTTTGTTTCTTTTATGGAATATCAGTCGAGACATGCCGCCCTGCCCGGGCGGGCCTACGCTGGTCCGGTGTTATTTTTGCTTGAAGCCCTGGCACTCTTATTCTATCTGCGGAACAAGAAACTGCTCCACCCCTTCCTGAAATATATTAATGTTATTATAGATATGAGCATCCTATCCTTGTGCCTCTTCGTATCCGCAACTTACCCGGAGATCTTAATGCCGGTTAGCTTTATGGGCGTCCAGTCCCTTTTTTATATCCTGCAGATAGTTCTGGGGGCTTTCCGGTACCATGCCCGCTGCGCCGTCTTTTCAGGGATCTTCACCGCCGTCCTTTTCGTTACCGTGATGTTCCTTAAAACAGAGGTCATCGATGTCCCCTATACCGCCATTGTGGGGGACCAGCGCCTGCCGGTATCTTTTCCCGCCTATCAGGCGCTTTTCTGGTGCATGGCCTACATACTGGCGGGGGTTATCACCGGGATAGCCAGTAAGCGGCACCACGCGATGCTCAATACCATGCTCAAGCTTGAGGCCGCGGCCGCGGAGGCCGCCTCGAAAACCGTGGCCCAAACCCGGGAAATCGCCAAGACCATCCAGGAATCCACCAACGAGATCTTTCATTCTTCCAAGGAAATTTTTACCACCGCCAATAACCAGGCGGCCAGCGTGGAAGAAATTGTGAGTACCATGAACGAAACCGCCCAGATTGCGGCGGATATTGCCGACAAAACAGGCAGCGTGGCCACCATCGCCACCAGAATGGAGGAAGACATTAACCATGGTTTTTCCGTCCTGGAAAGCAACGTCACCAAAATGGGGGATATAAAAGAGAAAAACGACGGGGTTATTTCCGGGATTGTGGCCCTGGGCAACAAGATCTCCAAAATCCGGGATATTGTTAAAACCATCAACACCATCACCGACAATACCAAGGTTATCGCCTTTAACGCCGCCCTGGAAGCGGCCAGCGCCGGGGATAAGGGGAAACGTTTTGC
>JAISMC010000098.1 GCA_031276965.1 Treponema sp. | reverse complement strand
CTCTCCCTGGTAAACACCTTTAAGGCCATGGCCATCGATATATGCCGCCGGGCGCCGGTCTTTGAGAACATCAGCGCCGGGCTTTCGGGGCCCGCCATCAGGCCCATCGCCCTCCGGATGGTCTGGGAGCTATGCGAAGCCGTGAGGGTTCCGGTGGTTGGCATGGGGGGCATAGCCAGCGCGGAAGACGCCCTGGAATTCCTCCTCGCCGGGGCCGCCGCCGTTCAGGTGGGTTCCGCCACCTTTGCCCATCCTCCGGCCATGAACGAGATTATCGGCGGCATAAGGGACTATATGCGCGCCGAAGGTTTTTTCAAACTGGGAGAATTGAGCATACGGAAGTAAGGCGCGTCAAGGGCAACGCTCCCGTGTTTTCCTCCGGTCAGGTTTGTAAAAAGGCCGCAAGCTCCCTTTGCACCGCTCCGGCCGTTTCTTCCGGCGGCCCGCCCGCTTCGATCCACTTCAGGCCCGGTATGGAGGCGAAAAAAGTGATCTGCCGCTTGGCATAACGGCGGCTGTTTCGGGCCGCCAGGGCTTCTACCCCGGCCAGGTCACGGGAAAGCCGCCAAAGGCCGTTTTCTTCTTCGATAAAAAATTCCCTGTACCCGATGGCCCTGAGCCCCGGATCCAGCGGGGTATAGCCGGCCGCAAAGAGGCGCTCCACTTCCGCCGGGAGGCCGGCGCGGAACATGGCGGCGCAGCGCTCGTCTATGCGGCGGTAGAGATCTTCCCTGCTTCGCGTGAGGCCCAGGATAAGGAAGCGGAAGTTCCCGCCGTCCCCGCCGGTCTGGGAGTATGAACTCAAAGGCCGGCCGGAGGCGCGGAACACTTCCAGGGCTCTGAGGAGGCGGTAGCTGTCGTTGGGATGTATCCGGCCGGCGCTTACCGGATCATGGGCGGCCAGCTCCTCCGTCAGGGCGGCGGCTCCCCGGCGGGCCAGTTCTTCCTTCAACGCGGCCCGTACCGCCGGGGCCGAGGGGGGAGCTTCGGGAAGCCCCAATACCAGGTTTTTGAGGTAAAAACCGGTTCCGCCCGAAACCACCGGAAGGCTTCCCCTGGCCCAGGCCCCAAGACAGGCTTCCCGGGCCAGACGGACGAATTCCCCGGCGTTAAACTGTTCATCGGGATTGCGGATATCGATGAGATGATGGGGAATCCGGGCCCTTGCCTCAGGGGAGGGTTTGGCTGTGCCTATGTCCATGCCCCGGTACACCTGCATGGAATCCGCGGAAATTACCTCGCCGGGGCATACTTTCCAGCGTATAAAAAGCTCGTCCAGGAGGGCGGTTTTACCCGAGGCGGTAGGGCCGAAAAGAATTATGACCGGTATAGCCGCCGGCACAGCCTTACTCGGTATCGATGCGGAATTCTATCACTTTTGTAAAGACCTGACGGGCCGCCAGGGATACCATCTTGCCGTCATTTTCCTCAACTTCCGGGTCTTCGATCATGGAAAGCTGATAGGAACGGCGGGAAGCGGCGGAGGTGATCTCATACATATTTTTATCGTATTCAATAAGTTCTTTAAGTGGAAATATCATAACAAGGTAGTATACCATTTTATGAGAATTGTGTAAAGTACCAGCATGGATATATTTTACTTTGGATTACAGAGGCAAAAGCCAGGAGGTTTTAATGTCCCATTTCAGCCCGCCTAAAGCGGGGAAATTTTTCAACAGCGGAAGCATCACCCTGGGCTTGGTTGTCATAGGAGCGCTGATTTTTTTGTTTACCAGTTTCTACATTGTGGATCAAACCGAAAAAGCGGTTATAACCCGTTTCGGCAAGTACCACGCCACTACCGGGCCGGGGCTTCATTTCAAGCTCCCCTTCGGCATTGACCGGCAGTATGTGGTAAACGTAACCACGGTGCAGACCGAACAGTTCGGTTTCCGTATCCTTTCTTCGGGCATTTCCTCAACCTATTCAGGGGATGTGGACGAAGTTACCATGCTTACCGGGGATCTCAATATTGTGGCGGTGGAATGGATCATGCAGTACCGGATAGTGGATCCCAAAGACTGGACCTTCAATGTCAATGAGCGGACCCGTACTATCCGGGACGTGTCCAGATCGGTGATCAATATGCTGGTGGGGGACCGGGCCATCATGGATATTATGGGATCCGAAAGGAGCGCCATAGAAACGGCGGCGGCGGATTTCATGAACGAAACTCTGAGGAGCTACGGGCTGGGCATTAACGTGATCACGGTTAAGCTGCAAAACATCGATCCTCCCCCGGCGGTTCAGGAAGCCTTTGACGATGTCAACAAGGCCGAGCAGGATATGAACCGGCTTATCAACGAGGGCCAGCAGGTCTATAACGAGGAGATCCCCAAGGCCAGGGGCGAACGGGAACAGCTCATCCAGGAGGCTCAAGGGTATGCGGCCGAAAGGGTCAACCGGGCCAAGGGCGATGTGGCCAGGTTCAACGCGGTCTACGACGAGTACCGCCGGGCGCCGGAAGTTACCCGCCAGCGGCTTTACTACGAGATGATCGAAGAAGTCTTTAAGAACGACAAGGGCACGGTGATCATCGACCGCCGTTTTGACAATTTCCTCCCTCTCAGGGAGCTGGGTCAGGGGGCGCGTTAATGAAAAAGCTTATAAGTTCCATCGCGGTTCTGTTCATCGTTCTGTTGGTTTTTTTTATCCTGGGGCCTTTGTTTGTGATTGACGAGGGGGAACAGGCTGTCGTTGTACAGATGGGAAAACTTACCAGGGTAATAACCGAAGCGGGGCTTCATGCCAAAATACCTTTCATCGACAGCGTGATCCGGTATCCCAAGCGGCTCATGGCCCTGGACGGGGAGCAGAAAAGCATGCTCACCAAGGAAAAACAGTACATCTGGGTGGATGTTACCGCCCGGTGGAAAATCTCGGACCCCCAGAAATTCTACGAATCCATCTCGACCCTGGAGGACGCATACCAGAAGCTTGCGGAAATCATCGATTCCGAGGTGAGAACCGTGGTAGCGGAAAACGATTTCCGCGAATCGGTGAGGAATTCCAACCTGCTCCTGGAAAAACCCGAGGAAAGTTCCGAAGACGATCTTCTGCTGGAACAGCTTCCGGCGGCGATTCAGAGCGAAGGCAGCCGGGAACCCATAACCAAGGGAAGGCGCCAACTGGCCGCCGAAATACTCAGCCGTTCCCGGCGCATGGTTCCCGAGTACGGGATTGATCTGATCGATGTGGTAACCCGCCAGATCCGCTACAACGATGATCTTACCCAGAGCGTATACGCTCGGATGATCAAGGAAAGAAACCAGATCGCCCAGTACCGCCGCTCTGAAGGGGAAGGGAAGAAAGCCGAATGGCTGGGCCGGATGAGCAACGAAAGAATGTCCATACTGTCGGACGCCTACGCCGAAGCCGAAATCATCAGGGGAAAGGCGGACGCCGAAGCTTCCGGAATTTACGCGGACGCCTATAACCGGGACAGGGATTTCTTTGACTTCTGGCGGGCTATAGAATCCTACCGTTCTACCATGCCCAACTTTGACAAGACCCTTTCGACGGATATAGATTATTTCAGGTATCTCTATTCCCCGAGGGGCCGTTAACCGGCGGCGTAACTATGGAATTGTAACGATGGAAACAAAAATCTTCTATCCTGAAGTCAACGGAAGGCCGGTCCTGGGTTTCGACACCGCCCTTGACGCCCAATCCTTTGCCCAGGCGAAGATGGCCGCCTTTTTGACACAGCAGGGGACGATTGTTTTTCCCGGCGGCAGGGTTGAAACCTGGCAGGCCCAGGGGGTGGCGGAACTGGCAAGGAACCCCGGCGCCCCTCAAACCATGGTGATCTGGGGGCCTTTTTTCCCCGGCGAAAGGCTGACCGGCATTATTTCCGATCCCGGCAGGAGGGACGAAGCCCTGGACGCCCTGCGGTACTGGCTCCGGGCCCGCCCGCTTGTGGAAGGGGCCGGTTTCTTAAGCCCCGCGGGCGTCCTCGTCGTGACGGAAAGAACCGGCCGGGAAGCGGGGGCGGGCTTTCCGCCGGGGACCCTCCTCTTCCCGCCGGAACGGCTGGTCAAGCGCTGCCTGGAGGCGGAAGGC
>JAISMC010000088.1 GCA_031276965.1 Treponema sp. | reverse complement strand
TCCAATTCCGCCGGTACGGTATAAGCGGCAGTCTGGGTTTTGAGCCTGTATAACCTGTAATCATTTCCCTGCTGGTGATAACAGACAACGGGTGTTGCCCCGGCGGCGATACTGGTATTCACCAGCGAATAATAATGAAGATATCCAGGAGCTTGCTCCTGGGTATCTTCGTTCTGCAAGGTATGGATTGTATGCGGGGTTCATACCAATACCTACTTCGCTCATTATAATTCCATCACTCCGCTTGCATTATTTGGCAACAGGGGCAAGCCCCTGGGTATGAACCCCGCCTGCGAATCATTCAGGAATAATCCGGAAAATGAAAGCCTGACACGCCCTGTTCGCGCCGTTCGTCTTTTCTCCTAACCATGCTTTTAGTCTAATCAGGGTACTGGAACGGCACTTTGAGGGACGCTTCGGGGACGATCAGCGCTACCCGGCCTTCCCGGAGCAGCCGCCGGTTGTTTTCCGAGGAGATAATGGTGAGGGCGTCTTCCCGGTCTATGATGGGGTCCGTGGGGCGGATACCGAAGACCCCCCTGGCGATGATCCGCAGGGGCCTGGGGCCCACCAGGCTTTCCAGTTCTTCCGACAAGCCCGAGGGGGTGGGGCGGAATATGTTCTCCTCCCTTTCGTAGCGGACTATGGCGTTTTGCAGGCTGATCCGGGGATCGGTATGGTTCCGCTCGTAGATGAGGTTCATGTCCGTATCCCAAATTTTGGGAAAGAGGCAGGGAAGCAGGACCGCCGAGGTACGGCGGCCGTGGACGGGAAGGGCCTCCCCGGCGATGATGATGATCCCCGTATAGGAGGCGCTGGGAACGGGGTTAAGGGTGCGGGGCGGTTCCGCGGGGCGGTGGTGCTCTACAAAGGCGGCGCTTACCGCATCTATGGCCACGGTATAGCCCGCGGAGAGGAAGCGGAGATCCGCCGACAGGGCGGGGGGAACCTTGCGGGAAGCGGCGATTATATCGCCGGTTTTGCGGAGGGAAAAGACGCCCCGGTCCACCAGATCCCCGATGGTCCCGGAGGAATCCGCCGGGATGGAGAGCACAAAGGGCCGGAGGAGGCCGGGATACTCCGCGGCGAGGATCTCCTCCGCCTGGCCCCTCCCGGCGGGCAGCCGTATTCCCGCCGAGGCCAGATCCAGGGTTACCTGGGCGTTCAATTCCCGCTTGTCCCATTCCAGCGATCCCCGGACCTGCAGCTCCGGCTCTCCGTAAACTGCGGCCCCAAGGAAAAGCAGCCCCGCCATGCACAACAATCCGGAATTAGTCTTTTGCTTGCCCATTCCTCACTCCTGAAAGCCTGCGGCAGCCTGCGGCTTGAACGCGGCAGGCCGCTAGTTCTTTATCGGTATTTTCAGGCTTCTTCCTTCGCGGAGGGTATCGTTGAGGCCCATGCCGTTGGCGTCCGCCAGGGCTTCGGGGGCTACGTTGTACGCCAGGGAGATGGACCAGAGGGATTCCCCCCGCTTTACCAAATGGTTTCCCGTAAAAGACGGTTCCGCATTCCGGGGGGGCGGCTGGTAGGGGCCCGCCTCTTTAAGCGCGGGGATGATGAGCCGGGTTCCGATTTTAAGATACCTGGGCTGGGTGCCGGGATTTGCGGATACAATCTGATCCGCCGATACCCCGTAGTGCCGGCCTATGGCGGAAAGGGTGTCCCCGGATCTGACCGTATAAAAGTAGTACTTGATGAAGACCAGATCGGTCCGCTTCAGCGTCTCCTCCACCGCGGGAGCGTCGCCGGCCCGTACTTTCAAGTGGTAGCCGGGATCCGGGGGGGTAACCGCATAGAAAAGCTCCCTGTTCGCCTTTTTAAGATCATCCCCGTCAATTCCGGCGTATTCCGCCAGAAGATCCAGATCCACCGCCCTGCCGACGGGGACCCTGGTCCACTGGGGGTCCTCGGGCCAGATCTTGTCAATGCCGAAGCGGCGGGGGTTGGAGAGAATATGGGCCACCGCCAGGAAGCGGGGAACGTACTGGATGGTCTCGCTCTTCAGGAGTTTTCTTTCCGAAAGGAGCCAGTAGTCGCCGGTTCCCGCCCCCGCTATGGTCCGCCGTACCGCGCCGAGCCCGGCGTTATACGCCGCCAGGGCCAGGGGCCAGTCGCCGAAAAAACGGTAATTTTCTTCCAGCTTTGAAAGGGCGCCCACGGTGGATTTCCAGAAATCCCGCCGCTCGTCCATCCAGTCCGTAACCCGTATGTCAAAGGGGGCTATGCTGTTCCGCATAAACTGCCAGAGCCCGGCGGCGCCGGAGCGGCTTACCGCGGTGGACACGTAGGCGGACTCTATCACCGGAAGGTAGACCAGTTCCGGGGGCAGGCCCCGGGCGGCGATTTCTCCCCGGATAAACCCTATGTAGGGGGAGCTCCGCTCCATCACCGTGTTGAGCCAGGCCAGTCCGCCGGGGCTGGAATACTGGCTGATATACTTTTGGGTAAGGGGGTTGTCGATGCCCGGTATGGTCAGGGTATTTTCCGCCGTAGGGCGCGCCATACGGCGGCTGATAAAACGGCTCGCCGGGGCGTACCTGTTCTGCCGCAGGGGCCGCTCGATCCGGGGCCGCGGGCCGGTTTCGGTTTCACTTTCACTTGCAAAAGAGGGCGATACAGCCGTACATAAAAAAGCCGGTAAAACGAAGAGGAGGATCCTTTTTGCCGTACCATATACAGAAAACATTAGTGTTTCCGATCCTATCACAACCTTTTTCCCATTGGCAAGGGAAGCTCAGTAAGGTTATACTTGAATTATTATGCGCCTGGATCCAAGCCGTAAAACAGCCGCCCGTCTCGTTTTTATCGCCGGTCTCCTGTTGATGCTTCTGGGAAGCGCCTTTCTTCTGGGAACCTTGACGGGCGCTTCCCGTTTATCCGTGCTGGGGGCCTTTTTCTTTGTTATTATCGGCGCAGGTCTGGCGTTTATTGCCATAAAACTGACCAAGCGTTCTATTTATCTCTTTTTCGCCAGTTTTTTTATATTGATTGGTTTTTTCCTTTTCCTGTCGGCTCTGCGGATCCTCTCTTTTTCCCTTTCCCAGGGCTGGCCCTTTCTTTCGGTGTTCGCCGGTTTGGCCCTGGTTCCCGCCGGCTGGTACCATTACGGCGCCATTAAGGGCCGCTATGTGGTTCCCGCCCTGGTCTTTATCATCCTGGGTTGTATTTTGACGATCTTCTCCTTCGATATAGTTCCCTTCTCCTTTAAGCAATTTATCCTAAGCTGGTGGCCCATTCTGGTGGCTCTGGCGGGGCTGCTGCTTCTGCTGCTTTCCCTGGGAACTAAAAAGGCCGAGGATCAGCGGCCGTGACTCGCGCCGGCGGGGATAGTTTCTTTTGAAATTCGCCGTTTTCCTTTTTTTTACAGGGTTCCTTGTTTTTTGCGGCGCCTGTAAAACGGAGCCCCCCGGTCCAAGGGAACCCTCTCCGGTTTCCGGCGCCGGTACGGATCCCGCCCCAAAACCCTCCGGCGGGGGGGTGGCCGATGAGATCCGTTCCCTGGTTGAAACGGGAAGTCCCGGATCTTTAAGCCGGGCCCTGGAGGAGATCCGCAGCCGCAGTCTGGGCAATTCCGAATTCGGCAGGGTTATGAACGCCGCGGCGGTAATTCTGATACGGCGCATATATCCTGACCTTCAGATTTCCCTGCCCCCCTCCGATCCGCCCCAGACCCATGCCTATACCCGCATATTCCGGAATATCGAACGGGGGATCTATACGCCGCCCCGGGGAGGGGCGGACTACCTGGAACTGGTCCTGCCCTTTTTGGCCCTGCTCCGTGAAGGGGCGGGCGGAACCGTTCCGCCGGAGAGCCTGCGGGCGGCTTTGCCGGATCTTAGGCGGGCAAGGGATTTAAACCCCGGCTCCGTGCTGGCCCCCTGTTTTCTGGGACTTGCCTATGAACGGACGGGACAGCTCCAGGAGGCGGCGGCGGAATTTGTCCGGGCGGCGGAACTGGCTCCGGACTGTTACCCCGCCGCCCTGGGGCTTGCCCGGGTCAGGGAAGCCTCGGGGCAGCGGCAGGAGGCGGTACGGCTGCTCTCGGATCTGGTGGTCCGGTATCCGGACAATATGGGGATAAAGCGGCAGCTTGCCCGGAGTTATTACAATAACCGGGACTGGTCCCGGGCGGAACCGGCGGTGGCGGAACTGCTCCAGCGGCACAGCCGGGACGGGGAACTGCTCCTTATGCGGGCCCATATCTTTGTGGAACAGGGCCAGTTTATCCAGGCCCAGACCCCGCTGGATCTCTACGCTTCCATAGATCCCAACAACCGGCTGTACCTTTTCCTCCGGGCCCGGGTACAGGCCGAGGGATACCGGAACCGGGATGCGGCGCTGAACTACCTCCGGTCTATTTTGAAAAACAATCCCAATGATAATGAGGCGGCGGTCTATACCGCCCAGCAGCTTATGGGTTCAAACCGGGCGGCGGATCAAAACGAAGGCCGCGCCCTGATGCAGCGGCTCCTCGGCGCCGGAAACCCCTCCCCGGCGGTGATAAGCCTGGTCCTCCAGGACGCCATACGCCGGGAAGCCTGGCGGGAGGCCCGGCCTTATGCGGAACGGCTTCTGGCGGAACGCCGCTCCTCCCAGGATCTGTTCTATGCGTATACGGTGGAACGGGGACTGGGAAACAATGCCGCCGCCCTGGCCTATGCCCGGGAAATGTATGAACGGGACCGGTCCAACGAAGAGGGGGCCGCCGCCTATGCCTCCGCCCTTATCGATACGGGACGGTCCGGCGAAGCAAGCCGGATGATAGAGAGCCGCCTTGCCTCGGCCGGCGGCGGCGCCCTTAAAAGCAGGTACTACTATCTCCGCAGCCGGCTCCAGCCCAACGAGGATGCGGCCATGAACGATCTCCGGTCAAGCCTTTTTGAAGATCCCCGGAATCTCAACGCCCTGACCGCTATGTTTGCAATTTACCACCGCCGCCGGGACGAGCGCCGGGCGGTGTATTATCTGAAACAGGCTCTGGCCATATCTCCGGACAGCCCCCAGTTAAAACGCTACGAAGCCGAATACCGCTTCGCCCTGGGTTCCTTCTAATGACCCCCCCGGAAACTTTATTCGAAAGTCTGGTTTAATACCCCGTCGAACCTTCGGTTCGCGCTTGATCCGGCTCAAGTAACACAACGTTTACAAAAATTTGGTATTAAACCTGACGGTATAATGAACTTCCTATCGAACGAGCCTCCGTTCAAACAAAAGCAAAGCTTAAGATACCGCAGGGCTTACCCTGCGGAGGCTCATTCGCAGTGGAGTCTAATACCCAAAACCCGCTTACGCGGGGGAGCTTTAGGGCGGGAAGGTTCATTAGAAGGCAGGTCCAATTTACAAGAGAATGAAACGCTTTACTTCCACGGGGAATACCCCGAAAAGACGGTCCGGGGATGAGGCGGCGGCAAAGGCGGTTCCGGCGGTTTTATTGTAGATCTCCAACACCGCATCAATTTCCGAAGGATCCTTGGAGTATACCGCCGAAGAATAGGCCGCCCGGAAGAGGCCCTTTTCCGCCAGCTCCCTGGTGGAAAGCCCCCGGTAACGCCGCTTGGCCTGGCTGTCCACCACCGCTGCAGGACCGTCATACCCAATGGTGAAGATAAAATCTTCTCTGGAAAGCATGATCCGGCTTAAACCGCGGGAGAAAAGTCGCTTTTGCCCACCCCGCAGGCGGGACAAACCCAGTCTCCGGGAATATCCTCAAAGGCGGTTCCCGGTTTAATGCCGCTGTCGGGATCGCCCTTATCGGGATCATAAACATAACCGCATACATCACAGACATATTTCTGCATAACAGCTCCCCTGGGCTTTTGCCCATAGTTGAATTTTATGCTTTTTACCGGCCGTTGACAAGACTCCGGTCTCTGCGGACCCTTGATCCTTCGTCCCCCCTATGGTAGGGTAAGAAACAATCTGTTTTTTAAGGAAACTATATGAATTTATTTGTTTTACCCCTGTTAATGGGTAATTTCGGCGGCGGCTCAGGATCCGAAGGCGGTCCCCTCAGCAATATTATGACCTTTTTCCCCTTTGTACTGATAATTGCTATCTTTTACTTTCTCATTATTCGTCCCCAGAATAAAAAGCAGAAGGAAACCCAGCGTATGCTGGAGGCCCTTAAAAAGGGGGACAAGATCGTAACCATCGGGGGCGTCCACGGGGTTATCCAGAGCGTTAAGGAAAGTTCCGTCATTGTTAAGGTTGACGAGGGTACCAAGATTGAATTCAGCCGCAGCGCCATTTCTACCGTGGCCGCCGCCGGCAAGGAAGACAAATCCGAAAAAACCGAAGAAAAGCAGGCGGACAAGATTGAAGACAAGAGCGGCGAAGGAGCTGCGGCAAATTAATTAGAAACGCTGGCTTTTAGCAGTTTTTGTACCCATACTGAACTGTTGTAAACCCTTCTTTTCCCGGCATTTTACATGCCGGGAAAAGTTTTATCCGGAGCGACGGCATGAATAAACGATATCGGTTCATCATCATCCTTGTAACGATTGGGGTCTGTCTTGCGTTTTTATCCCCAACCCTGCGCTGGTACTTTATGGTCCCCAGGGAGGATCAAACCCTGGCCCTGGGATCCCGGGAACAGATCAAGATCTATGCTTCCCAGACCGCCCGGGCGAAACTGGAAATTCTGAGGCAGGCGGGCCGAAACGGAGGGGACCTTCCCGCAGAACTTTCCTTTTTGATCGTTCCGGCAAAGAAGTCCCTTAAAAAATTTAAGAAACCCCTTCCCGATGTGTGGAACGCCGAGGCGGTGCTTAGAGCCATTCCCGGCCGGATCGATATGCTTGAAGTTATAGAGAGCCATTACCGGGACAGGATCTTCGCCCTCAAGAAGCTTCAGCAGAATGCGGTACAGCTTGGGCTGGATCTTTCCGGGGGATTAAGCATTGTACTCCAGGCGGACATGGAGGCCCTGCGGGAAAGGCTTGGCCGGGATCTAACCGAGGACGACCGGAACAATGCGATTGAACAGGCCCTGGAGGTGCTCAATAACCGTATCGATCGCTTCGGCCTTACCGAACCGGTTATACGCCGCCAGGGAACGGATCAGATCTATATAGAAATCCCCGGGACGGCGGACCCGGAGCGGATAAGTCAGATCATCATGGGCAGGGGAGGGCTGGCCTTTCATATCGTGGATGAAGAGGCTACCCAGTCCTTCTACGCTTACTACAACGCCCATCCTACTACCACCTTTGACAGTAGCGGAAATCTGAGGGACCCCTCCATTGTGCCCGATGATGTGGTGGTCCGCGGGGTCTATACCAAAGATCAGTACGATATAGATGAATTTACCGGCTATACGGCAATCAAGAAGAAGGTGGGCCTTGACGGCAACCACATCCAGAGCGCCCTGGTCCAGCGGAATGAACTGGACGGTAAGCCGGAGGTAACCTTTATGCTGGACTCCGAGGGGGGGAATATTTTCCACCAGCTTACCTCCGCCAATGTGGGGAAACGCCTGGCCGTCGTACTGGACGACCGGGTTAAATCCCAGGCGGTTATAACCCAGGCGATCCGGGAGGCGGTGCGGCTTACCGGTTTTGCTCTGGACGAGGCTAACAGCATCGCCCTGACCTTAAGGACTGCGGCGCTGCCGGTGGAACTGGAGGTGATAAACCAGCAGAGTATTGGGGCCTCCATGGGGGCGGATACCATACGTCAGGGCCTTTACGCCCTGCTCGGCGGCCTTGCGGCGGTTATGGTCTTTATGCTGATCTTCTATCAGGGCGCGGGAATTAATGCGGTGGTTGCCCAGTTTCTCAATATCTTTCTCATGGGCAGCATTCTCTCCGCCTTTAACTTTACCCTGACCCTGCCCAGTATCGCCGGATTTATCCTTACCATCGGCATGGCGGTGGACGCCAACGTCATTATCTTTGAGAGGATGAAAGAGGAGCTCCGGTTAGGCAAGAGCCGTAAGGCGGCGGTGGAAGCGGGATTCGACAAAGCCTTCTGGGCGATTATGGACTCCAATATCACCACCTTTATTGCGGCCCTCTTCCTGTCCCAGCTTGGAACCGGTCCTATCCAGGGCTTTGCGGTCAGCCTTGCCATCGGGGTATTTTCTTCGGTCTTTACCGCCCTCTTTGTATCCCGGCTTATCTTTGATTTCGGCACCGACGTGCTGGGACAGAAGAAACTCTCCGTCAGTTGGAGGATTAAACAGTAATGCGTATCATTCCCTTTTCAAAATACTTCCTCCCCACAGTTATCCTGTCGGTATTTTTAATTGCCGCCGGCCTGGCGGGCTATGTGATCTTCGGCGGCTTCAACCTGGGGATCGATTTTCAGGCGGGGCTTATCCAGGAAGTTCAATTTGCCCCCACGGCTTTCACCCTCAGTTATCAGGGTCTGGGAAACGCCTCCATCAATCTGGACCGGAACGGGATACGGATAGTTCTCTCCGGTTCAGGCGTGGAGGGGCGGAGCTATGAATTTCCCTACGACCGGTACGCCGCCGTAGGAGATTTAAGTACGGCCTTGTCCCAGCAGATCGACGGCCTCCGGACTGTAGTCTCCGCGCCGGAGAATACCCCCGCCGGACTTTTGGTACAGAGCGCCCAGGGCAATCCTCAACTGGGGGCCGATCCCTTTAGGGTGCATTACATTCCGGCGGCGGCTCCTTCCATTGCCATCGAGGAGGTGCGGGGCGCCCTTGAATCCCTGGGAACCGTTTCGGTCCAGGTTCTGGGTCAAAGCCGGGAGCGGCGTTTCATGATCCGCATGGAGGACAAGGACGGGGGTATCCCGGCGGACCAGATCATTGCCGCCCTGGAAAGCCGTTTCGGTGAAGGCGGAGTAGCGGTTACCCGGGCGGATTATGTGGGTTCCCGCTTCTCTAAACAGCTTACGGATCAGGCGGGAATTTTGATGGCCCTGACTTTGGTGCTCATCCTTATCTATGCGTCGGTCAGGTTTAAGCCTCAGTATGCCATCGGGGCGGTACTGGCCATAGCCCACGACGCCTTGATCATCGTAGCCTTCGTAGCCTGGACCAGGATGGAATTTAATACCATCACCATTGCATCAATCCTCACCATCCTTGGGTATTCGATTAACGATACCATCGTCATCTTTGACCGTATCCGGGAAACCAGGCGGATCTATCCCGATGATGATTTCAGATCTATCCTTGACCGGGCCATCAGCGAAACCCTAAGCCGTACTATTATCACCACCCTTACCACCATGCTGGCGGTGGTCTCCCTCTATATCTTCACCACCGGTTCCATGAAAGTCTTTGCCCTCTGCCTGATAATAGGTATGATCTCCGGGGTTTACTCCACTATTTTTATCGCCTCCGGTTTTGTTTTCTTTTGGGATAAAACGGCGAGGAAACGGGCTCTGAAGAAGCAGGCGGGCGCCGCGCCTGCCCCGGCTAAGGCCTAATGGATAGTGAAGGTAATCCGCGCCGGGGTTTTAGGTTTTTGCATGGGGGTCCGCCGGGCGGTGGACATGGCCTTTGCGGAACGGCGGAGTTTTCCTCCGGGGGAGGGGGGACATTCGGTAAAAACCATGGGGGCCCTTATCCACAATCCCCAGGTTATGGAGTCTCTGAAAGTCCGGGGAATAGAGACACTTGACGGCGGGCTTCCCCTCAGTTTGCAGGATACATCGGTAATTATCAGGGCCCACGGCATCCCTCCTGGGCTGGAGGAGGAAATACGGCGCCGGGGAGGAAAGCTGGTGGATGCCACCTGTCCTAAGGTTAAGGCCAGCCAGATGAAGGCCCGCTCCCTTGCCCGGGAGGGTTATACTATTTTCCTCGCCGGGGAAGCCCGGCACGGGGAAATTATCGGTATTTTGGGATACGCCCCGGACTGCATTACCGTGGCGGACCCTGCCGGAGCGGAACGGGCGGCGGAATCCCTGCACCGGAAAAAGCCCCATGCCGGAACCGCCCTTCTGGGACAGACCACCATTTCCTCAGGCGAGTATGAAGCCATTGCGGAGGCTGTACGCCGTTTCTTTCCCGGCCTTGAATGTATCAATACCATCTGCGGCGCCACCGGTGACCGGCAGAATGCCCTGGAGGAACTCTGCGGCAGGACCCAGGCGCTGATCATCGCCGGGGGCCGGGAATCCGCCAATACCCGGCGCCTTCTTATGATAGCGGAAAAAAGGGATAAACCCGCCTGGCTGGTGGAAAGCGCCGCGGAGCTTCCCGGGGAGATCTTCCGCTATGATACGGTCGGGCTCAGCGCCGGGGCCTCCACTCCGGATGAGGTTATCGATGCAATTGAAAGGGTCCTCCTGGAGGGTCCGGCGCGAGAAACGGCTGAATGGGGGAATCCCCCTCCGGCGGAAACGGCGGATGACATTGCATAGCTTATCAGGTATTATGAACCGAGGAGATCCGATGAAGGCAGTGGAACTGGAAAAAGCCTTTGATCCGCGGAGTTTTGAAACCCGGATCTACGCCCTTTGGAAAGAAAAGGGCGCCTTCAAGCCGAAAACGCAAAGCGGGAAAACCGCCGAATCCTATGCCATTGTCATTCCTCCCCCCAATGTTACGGGGGTTCTCCATCTGGGACATGCCCTTAACATATCCCTTCAGGATATCGTCGTTCGTTTTCACCGGATGCGGGGTGAGCCGGTACTCTGGGTGCCCGGCACGGATCATGCGGGAATAGCCACCCAAAATGTGGTGGAGAAACGGCTTAAGGCCCAGGGACGGAGCCGCCACGATCTGGGACGGGACAAGTTTGTAGAAGCGGTCTGGGAGGTAAAGAAGGAACATCACGGGATAATCTCCAACCAAATCTCCCGGATGGGGGCCAGCGTGGATTGGTCCAGGGAACGGTTTACCCTGGACGAGGGGCTTTCCAGGGCGGTGCGGGAGGTTTTTGTTACCCTCTACGAACGGGACCTTCTCTACAAGGGAAACTATCTGGTTAACTGGTGTTCCTCCTGCGGTACGGCCCTCTCCGACGACGAGGTAGAACATGAAGATACGCCGGGGAAGATGTACCATATCCGCTATCCCCTGGCGGAGGAGAAGGGCTTCCTGGAAATCGCCACCACCCGGCCGGAAACTCTTTTGGGGGATACGGCCTTGGCGGTTCATCCCGAAGACGAGCGGTACCGGAATTTTGCCGGCAGGGATGTCCTGCTTCCCCTGACGGACCGGCGTATCCCCATAGTTACCGATACCTATGTGGACCGGGACTTTGGGACCGGGGTGGTAAAGATCACCCCCGCCCATGATCCCAATGACTGGGAAGTGGCCAAACGGCACGATCTTCCGGTTATCAACATCCTCGATCCCGGAGGAACCCTCAACGGCGAGGTTCCCGAAAAGTACCGCCGCCTGACGGTAATTCAAGCCAGAGAGGTGGTCGTTGCGGACCTTAAAACCGCGGGGCTTTTTATAAAAGAGGAGGATATCACCCATGCGGTGGGACACTGTTACCGCTGTCATACGGTGATAGAGCCCTTCCTCTCGGAACAGTGGTTTGTACGGATGAAGCCCCTGGCGGAAAAGGCCCTGGAAAGCTGGCGCCGGGGGGATTTGGTCTTCTTTCCCCGGAAGTGGGAAAATACCTATAAACATTGGCTCTCCAATATCCGGGACTGGTGCGTAAGCCGTCAGCTCTGGTGGGGGCATCGTATTCCGGCATGGTACTGCGGTGATTGCGGGAAGATTTCGGTCTCCCGGACGGATCTTTCCGTCTGCCCCCGCTGCGGATCGGCAAAACTGAAACAGGACCCCGATGTGCTTGATACCTGGTTTTCCAGCTGGCTTTGGCCTTTCAGTACCCTGGGATGGGAGAAGATCTCCGATTACCCCGTGAATGTACAGAACGGAACCGGAGCGGATAAAGGCGACCTTGGCCGTTTCTATCCGACGACTGCGCTGGTAACCGCCTACGATATAATCTTCTTCTGGGTTTCCCGGATGATCATGGCGGGGCTTGAATTTACCGGCAGGGCGCCCTTTCGGGACATCTATATCCACGGCCTCCTTAGGGATAAGCAGGGCCGGAAGATGAGCAAAACCCTGGGGACCGGTCTCGATCCCCTGGAGATGGTGGATGAATTCGGCGCCGACGCCCTCAAGTTTACCCTGGCCTTTTTATGCGCCCAGGGCCAGGATCTGCTGGTGGATAAGGAATCCTTCAAACTGGGCTCCAAATTTGCAAACAAGGTATGGAACGCCAGCCGTTATATTCTGATGAATCTGGAAGGCCGCAGCCTGATAGAAAATCCGGCGCTGCTTCCCGCAGACCGGTGGATCTACTCCCGGCTTAACGGGGCTGCAAAACTTATGGAGGAGGCCCTCCTATCCTACCGTTATAACGACGCCGCCCTCGGCGCCTATGAATACTTTTGGAACGATTTCTGCGACTGGTATGTGGAGGCCACCAAGCTTTCGACCCATTCGGATGATGACGCCGAGAAAGATAGGGCCACCACGGTGCTGTTGGATGTACTTGCCGAATCCCTGAGACTCCTCCATCCCCTGCTTCCGCTGGTAACCGAAGAGATATACCAAAAATTTCCCGCCGGAGTGAAACAGGGGAAATTCGCGGGACAGGAACTTTTGATCACCGCCCCCTATCCCCGTTTCGATGAGGGCCGCGCCGATCCCGGGGGAGAGGAGGATTTTGCTTTCCTTCAGGAACTGGTCCGCATGGTGCGGACTCTGCGGAGCGAATGTACCATTCCCCCAAGCAGGCAGATCAGGGTTCAGATACGGCCCAGGACCGGCCGGGAGGGGGTGCTGCGGGATAACACGGATCTGGTAAAGCTTTTAGCGGGAATAGGCGAACTGGAAATCGCCCCCCCCTCAACTGAAACGCGGCCCGCCGCTTCCATCGGTCTCGCGGGGACCGGTTTCGAGGCCTTTGTTTATATCGCCGAAGCGGCGGATCTGGCCTTTCTTAGACAGAAATTTGCCAGGGAACTTGAAAAGGACGAAAAATTCATCGCCTCCCTCCAAGCAAAACTGGCTAATGAAAATTTCCTTAAAAACGCCCCCCCTGAATTAGCCGCCGGAGAGAGGCGGAAGCTTGATGACACCCTGAAGCGGACCGGAAAGCTGCGGTCCTACATCCATGATATGGCCTAGTCCTGTTTTTAAGGAGCTTTCCAGTGACTACCGATGAAATGCTTCGCCTAAAGGGAACTCATCTGGCCCCCTATATACAGCTTGCTACGGCCCTTATAGGCAAGACCAGGGAGGGCGGGGGAAATATGTTCCGTCATCAGCTCGATACCATGGCGACCCTGGTGGATTACGGTTATATCGATTCGGTGCTCCTCAAGGGTTCTATCGTCCACGACCTTATCGAAGATATTCCCGGCTTTAACCACAATCTTCTGCTGTCGATTGATTATGAAAGTCCCGCGGTTTACGATCTGGTCCTTGAGGTAACCCGTTTCCCCGATGAAAACAAACCGGATTTCTTAAACCGTATCCTGAAGAACGGTTCCCTTTACGCCAAGGTCCTCAAAGTGGCGGACCGCATATCCAACATGATCTCCCTGGGTTTTGTGGTAAATCCCGAATTTATCAGCAGATATACGGAGGAAACGGTCCGGTATGTGTTTCCCATCGCGGAAGAGGTGAATAAGGCCATGCTGACGGAGCTTCGTTCCCTGGTTGATTCCCGCAGAAAGTATGTGTCGGTCCTCGGCTAAATACCGTTTCCCCGTTAATTTTACGAAAATTATTCCGGTACACGGTCCCAGAGGGGCGTAGTGTTGACTAATTGTTTCTTATTGCCTACTATTTAGTTATAAAACTATCGAATGGGGGTTCAAATGAAAGTTGCGATTAATGGTTTTGGCCGCATTGGCCGCCTGGTATTTCAGTCTATTGTGGGGCAGGGGCTCCTGGGCAAAGATAAAATCGATGTAGTAGCGGTAACCGATATCACTACCGACGCCAAATATTTTGCCTATCAGCTCAAGTACGATTCTACCCAGGGCAGGATGCAGGTCAATATCGGTACGAAAAAGAGTTCCGGCGCCGCGGAGGACGATATTCTGGTGATTAACGGCCACGAGATTCAGTGCGTCATGGCCGAAAAAGAACTTAAAAATCTTCCCTGGGGCAAGCTGGGGGTTGAGTATGTAATTGAATCTACCGGCCTCTTTACCGGTGATAATGCCTTCGGGCACCTGGAAGCGGGGGCCAAAAAGGTGATTATCTCCGCGCCAGCCAAAGGCAAAGAGAAGAAGATTCCCACCTTTGTCATGGGGGTAAACAACGACAAATACGATCCCAAGAGCGATGATGTCATTTCCAATGCAAGCTGTACCACCAATTGTCTGGCTCCCCTTGTGTACGTGCTCCTCAAGGAAGGCATCGGCATCGAAACCGGCCTTATGACTACTATCCACTCCTATACGGCAACCCAAAAAGTGGTAGACGGTCCCTCTAAAAAGGACTGGCGGGGCGGCCGGGCTGCGGCAATTAACATCATCCCCTCCACCACCGGGGCGGCCAAAGCGGTGGGCGAGGTGCTTCCCGAAACCAAGGGCAAGCTTACCGGCATGAGTTTCCGGGTTCCTACCCCCACCGGTTCCGTGGTAGATCTTACCTTTCGTTCCGTCAAGGATACTTCCATCGAGGATATCAATGCGGCCATGAAAAAGGCGGCGGAGGGCTACCTCAAGGGCATTCTGGAATTCCAGGATGAGGAGATTGTCTCCACCGACATCATTCACAATACCAATACCTCAATCTACGACAGCAAAGCGACCCTTCAGAACAATCTCCCCGGGGAGAAGCGTTTCTTCAAGGTGGTATCCTGGTACGATAATGAATGGGGTTATTCAAACAAGGTGGTGGATCTCCTCAAATATATCGACAGCAAAAAGTAAGATCGGAGTAATGCCCCCGCGGCTTGTTGCAAAAAGGCTCCGACCCGCTTAGGGCGGGGCCTTTTTGTTATGCGGAGTTTGTATGAGGCTTTTCAAAATGCCGGATTTTGAAAAAGCGCATTGGGGAAGCGCCGGAGCCCCTGGCTGGGTTTTCAGAACTTTCCCTGCTGAATAATTTTCTTGGAGGAAAATCAATGATAAAGACCGTAAAAAGCGTTGACCTAAAGGGCAGGCGGATCGTTATGCGGGTGGACTTTAACGTCCCCATGAAGGACGGGGTTGTCCAGGACGACACCCGGATCACTGCGGCGATTCCCACCATTAAGTATATTCTGGAGCAGGGGGTTAAGACCCTTACCCTAATGAGCCACCTGGGGGATCCTGTCAAGGATTCCAAAAAGGCTAAAGAAAAGGCTGAAAAGGACGGCAAGACCTTTGACGAGGCAGCCTATATTAAGGGCAAACACCGGATGGCTCCGGTGGCGGCTTACCTTGAAAAGAAACTCGGCAGGCCCGTGATCTTCGCCGGCGAAGACGGCTGTTACGGTAAGAAGGCTTTTATCGACGGACAGCAGGAGGGGGCGGTGATCATGCTGGAAAATACCCGCTTCCATAAAGAGGAAACCTCTAAGGATGCGGGAGAGCGGGATAAACTTGCCAAGGAGCTGGCTTCCTATGGGGATATTTTTGTAAACGATGCCTTCGGGACCGCCCACCGGGATCACGCTTCCACCGCCTCCATTGCCAAGTTTGTGCCGGTTTCCGTGGCGGGCTTCCTTATGGAAAAGGAGGTGGACTATCTGGAGCCCATCGTTACCAATCCCCAGAAACCCCTGGCGGCTATCATCGGCGGCGCCAAGGTTTCTTCCAAAATTGCCGTACTGGAAAGTCTCCTCAAAAACGCCTCCGCCCTGGTCATCGGCGGCGGCATGGCCTATACCTTCCTCAAAGCCCAGGGCCATAAGGTGGGCAAGTCTTTGGTAGAGGATGATCAGCTTGATACTGCCCGGAACATTCTGAATGCGGCCAAGAAGGCGGGCGCCGAAATTGTACTCCCCGTGGATCAGCTTGGGGCGGAAACCTTTGACGCCGCCGCCAAGCCCATAGCGGTGGACAGCCAGGATCTTCCCGATAACCTTATGGGTCTTGATGTGGGTCCCAGGACCGTGGCGAAATATAAAGAGGTACTAGCCAGGGCCAAGACCATTGTGTGGAACGGTCCCGTGGGGGTTTTCGAGTTTGATGCCTTTGCCAAGGGTACTGAAGAAGTGGCCAAACTGGCAGCGGAAGCCACCGGCCGGGGGGCCGTTACCGTGGTGGGCGGCGGCGATTCCGTGGCGGCGGTGAACAAGTTCGGCCTGGCCTCAAAAATGAGCCATGTTTCCACCGGAGGCGGAGCCTCCCTGGAACTGCTGGAGGGCAAGAAACTTCCCGGCATTGAGGTGTGCCGCGGATAAGTAAAAAGAGGGGCCGGTAGTTCCTCGTTTTGTATACCTCACTTTCACCGTTGGACTTGTTTGACAACCCGGTTGGTTGTCTGACAAATCTCCCAAGAAAACATGGGTTTTTGACAAAATCCACATTTTTTGCTGTTTTTAAGTTGTTGTTGGCGAACCTTTGGTTCGACGGAAACTAAAGTTTCCGAACAACTCTATTTTATATTTACAGGAGATAAGGATGCGTAATTACTATATAGCGGGAAACTGGAAGATGCATAAAACCAGGGCCGAAGCGGCGGAGCTGGCAAAAGCCCTTGTGGCGGAACTGAAGGACGGAAAGCACAAGTATTTGGTGGCCCCGAGTTTTACCAGCCTTGAAACGGTGGGGGCTATTGTTAAAGGAACTAATATACGTTTGGGGGCCCAGAACATGGCCGCCGAAGAGCAGGGCGCCCATACCGGAGAAGTCTCGGTGCTGCAGCTAAAGGATCTGGAGGTCCGGACCGTTATTCTGGGGCACAGCGAAAGACGGCACATCTACAAGGAAGACGACGCCCTGATCAACAAGAAGGTACAGCTTGCCCTCCGGCACGGCCTTGAGGTGATACTCTGCATAGGGGAGCTTTTGGAAGAGCGGGAGGCGGGAAGGGCCGAAACGGTCTGTGAAACCCAAACCGTCAAGGGCCTTGAGGGGGTAAGCGCCGCGGATCTTTCCCGGGTGGTTCTGGCCTACGAGCCGGTTTGGGCCATAGGGACGGGCAAGACCGCCACCCCGGAAGATGCCGACGCCATCCACGCCTATGTACGGAAGGTGATTGAAAGGCTCTACGGCGCCGGCGCCGCCTCGCAGATCGTCATCCAGTACGGCGGTTCGGTAAAACCCGATAACGCCGCCCAGCTCATGGCGAAGGAAAACATTGACGGCGCCCTGGTGGGGGGAGCGGCTCTCAAGGCGGGTACTTTTGCGTCCATAGCCAAATTCGGCTGACCTCAAAGGGGCCGCGGCGGCAGCCAAGACCGGCCGGACCCTTGCTGCGCCGGGGAAATATGATGAGGGCTTACAGAGCCAGAGAAAATCTTTACGGAAATCTCACGCTGGTCCTCTTCTCTATTGCGGCCCTTTTGGTATTGATCATCTCCATCTACACCAGCATTCTGGTCAACACCATATCTTTATTTTTCAGGGCGAGTATTGAAAACCGGCTCCGGGCTACGAGTCTTATGGCGGCCCGCCTGGTTACCCCGGAGGAACTGGCGGAACTCAATGTTCCGGATGATATGGAAAAACCCCTCTTTAAGGATGTCCGGGAACGGCTTATCGATTTTGGAAAAACTGCGGACGTGCTCTTTGTGTATTATCTTCGGCCCCTGGGGGGAGATCTGAGCCGTGCCCAGTTCATCGTTGACAATGATTTAACCAAAGATACGGTAAATCTGGCTTCTCCCCCCATACCTATGGAAGAGGGCCCCCTCAAGGCCGTTTTGGAAAAGAAAGCCGTAGTTACCGGTCTGGGGAGCTATTCAATTGGTTTTGACGGCCTTCTCTCTTCTTTTGCGCCCATCCTGGACTCCGGCGGAAATGCAATTGCCCTGGCGGGGGTGGACATCGAAGACCGCGAGGTACTGGTAACCAGGAAGAGGGTCATCCTGCTTTCCGTCATACTGCTGGTCTCTACGATTTTTGTTATCGTCAGCGGTTTTCTGAATTTTTTCGTTCACCGGCGGAAAGAGACTGCCTATGGAAAGCGTTTTGCCCAGCAGGAGCTTATGTCCGATCTGGCCCGGAATTTTATCTCCGCCCGGGAAAGTTCCGTTCTCATCAACGACGCCCTGCGGATCACCGGAGAGTTCATGGGGGTAAGCCGCATACTGGTAGGTCTCCCCGAAACGGATTCTGAGATGAGCCGTCCCGTTTATCTTTGGTGCGGCGTGGAAAACATCGTTACCAGTCCCGCTACGAAGGGCCTCAATGATCTGATAAACAATACTTTTCCCCGGGAACAGCCGGAGGGTCTTATCCCAACCGTTTATTGTGACGATGTCTGCGGGGATGACCGGTATAAAATTCTGAATACCGTGGGGGTCAAGGCCTTTATCTGGGTGCCCCTCTATGTGGGCGGTACATTTTGGGCGATACTGAGTATCGAGGAATGTCTGCGGACCCGGATTTGGACCGAAAGCGACCGCCAGCTGGCCAGTACCGCGGGCAGCGTTGTGGCCGGGGCGGCGGGCAGGGATCTCCGGGAGCAGGAACGGGCCGCGGCCCTGGAACAGGCGGAACGGGCAAGCAAGGCCAAGGGGGATTTCCTTGCAAACATGAGTCACGAGATGCGTACCCCCATGAACGCGATTATCGGCATGACCTCGATAGCGCGGCTGTCTTCGGATATACAAAAAAAAGATTACTGCCTGCAGAAGATAGAAGACGCCTCCAGCCATCTTTTGGGGGTGATAAACGATATTCTGGACATGTCAAAGATAGAGGCAAATAAGCTTGAACTTTCTTTTTCGGAATTTGTCTTTGAAAAGGTATTGCAGAAGGCGGTGAATGTGATCATCTTCAGGGTTGATGAAAAGAGACAGAAATTTTCCGTTCACATTGATCAGCGCATACCCAGGGTTCTCGCCGGGGATGATCAGCGGCTTGCCCAGGTGATAACGAACCTGCTTTCCAACGCCGTAAAATTTACCCCCGAGGAAGGTTCCATAAAGTTGGCCGCCTTTTTTGACGGAGAGGAAAATGGAATCTGTACCATCCGTATCAGCGTTTCCGATTCGGGCATAGGGATGAGCGTGGAACAGTGTTCCCGGCTTTTTTCCTCTTTTGAACAGGCCGATTCAAGCACATCCCGTAAATTTGGCGGTACCGGCCTGGGACTGGCGATCTCCAGGCGGCTGGTCAATATGATGGGCGGCGATATTCAGGTGGAGTCGGAACCCGGAAAGGGATCCGCCTTTATCTTTACCGTAAAGCTGAAGGGAAACCGTGAAGACAGGCCGGGACTTTTGGCTTCCGGGGTAAACTGGGAAAATCTGCGCATCCTGGTGGTGGACGACGAGAAGGATATACGGGAATATTTTTACAGCATCACGGAGCAGTTCGGCGTATCCTGCGATACCGCCGGAAGCGGCGGGGAAGCTCTGGAGCTTATCGCCCGGAACGGTTTCTACGACATGTACTTTGTGGACTGGAAAATGCCCGGCATGGACGGCCTTGAACTTTCCCGGCGCATCAAAAACTCCGCTCCGGGGGAGGGCGCCCCGGAACGGGAACCGCCGCTTAAACCGGTGGTAATTATGATATCCGCCGCCGACTGGAGCACCCTGGAAGCCAATGCAAAGCGGGCGGGGGTGGATAAGTTTATCCCCAAGCCGCTGTTTCCCTCCGCCATAGCGGACTGTATCAACCAATGCCTGGGACTTAACAAGCTGTCCTCTCCGGCAAAGGAAACGGCGGGAATACAGGATTCCTTTGCGGGACACTGTATACTGCTGGCGGAAGATGTGGAGATCAACCGGGAGATCGTCCTTTCCCTGCTTGAACCCACGGCCCTTGTCATTGACTGCGCCGAAAACGGAGCGGAGGCGGTACGGATATTCAACGCCGATCCTGATAAATACGATATGATCTTTATGGATGTCCAAATGCCGGAAATGGACGGTTATGAAGCCACCCGCCGCATCCGCGCCCTGGGAACCCCCAAAGCCCTGGGCGTACCTATCCTTGCCATGACCGCCAATGTATTTCGGGAGGATATTGAGAAGTGCTTTGCCGCGGGGATGGACGATCATATAGGCAAACCCCTCGATTTTGAAGATATGATTGCAAAACTTCGGAAGTATCTGCCCGGTACAGGAGGATAAACTATGTTTCTGCATAAATATACAATATTTCCGCTCCCTATGGACATTTTGTATAAATATACGCTAGTATGTTTTATATTGTATCCGCCTTGGGCGGAGGAAGACAGGAGGAATGAACAATGAAAAAATTAACGCTTGTTTTTGCGGCTCTTATCTGCGCCGTTTCGGTGTTTGCCGCCGGCGGCAAACAGGATTCCAATACCGTCGCCATCGGCGCGGTGTTTCCGCTTTCCGGGCAGGTCGCTTTCTACGGCACCGAGTCCAGGGACGGGGCGCTGCTGGCCATTGATGAGATCAATGCGGCGGGCGGGCTTTTGGGCAAGCAGCTTGTTCTCATTTCGGAGGATGATGAAGGAGACTCGGCCAAGTCGGTGAATGCCTTTACCAAGCTTACCACCAGGGACAAGGTTTCCTTCATCCTGGGGTCCAGTACCTCGGGGGCCACCCAGGCGATGACCGCCCTCGCCCAGCAGGGCAAGGTGATTCTCATCTCCCCCTCGGCCACTAATATTGCGATTACCAGGGCGGGGGACTATATTTTCCGGGCCTGTTTTATCGATCCCTTCCAGGGAGTGGTGGGCGCCGATTTCGCCTATAACACCCTCAAGAGCAGGCGGGCGGCGGTTCTTTACGACGCCGGCGCCGATTACAACACCGGCCTGGCGGAAACCTTTAAGGAGCAGTTCAAGAAAAACGGCGGACAGATCGCCGCCGACGAAGCCTATCAAACCGGGGACGTGGACTTTAACGCCCAGGTAACCCGTATCAGGGCGGCCAATCCCGATGTGGTGTATCTGCCCAACTACTACAACGACGTGGCCCTTCAGGCGAAACAGCTCCGGGCCCAGGGGGTCAGCTGCGCATTTTTGGGCGGCGACGGCTGGGACGGTCTTGTGGACCTTATCGAAGATGCGGGAGATGAAGTACTCAACGGGTACTGGTCCGCGGGTTTCGCTTCGGATACCACCGATCCCAGGGGTCAGGTTTTCGTTAAGGCCTATCAGGCCAAATTCAACAAGCCGGCTTCGCAGTTCGCCGCCCTTGGTTACGACTCGATGATGCTGGTCGCCGACGGGATCAAGGCTGCCGGTACCTTCGACACCGCCGCGGTAAAGGACGCCATGGCGAAGATCAACGGCCCCTATGTAACGGGAAGCATCCGTTTCGATCAGAACCGCGATCCGATTAAGGGCGCCACGATTCTTGAGATCGTCAGAAAGGACGGCAAGCTGGTCAATACCTACAAAACAACGGTCAATCCCAGATAGGTTTTTCGAAACCTAAGGTTTATAGACCTTTCCGGAGAAACCGGGCTCTTCGTCCGGTTTCTCTTTGAAGGCGGTTACTATGATTGTTTTACAACAGTTGATAAACGGCATATCCCTGGGTTCGATCTATGCCCTGATCGCCCTGGGCTATACCATGGTCTACGGTATAGTGCTTCTTATCAACTTTGCCCACGGCGATATTCTTATGGTCGGCGCTTACGCCGCCTTTTTCGTACTGGGCGCAATCGGCGCGGGTCCCGCCGGGATGCTCCTCGCCTTTGTCGTTTCGATGATCATCTGCGCCTCCTTCGGCATTGCCATCGAGCGCCTGGCCTACAGGCCCCTGCGTTCCGCGCCCCGGCTCAATTCCCTGATCACCGCCATTGCGGTAAGCCTGATTTTGGAAAACGGCGCCCGGGTCCTGCCTTTCATAGGTCCGAATCCGCGCCAGTTTCCCCAGCCCGCGGTGGTCAATATCCGGCTTGGCGGGGGTCTTTCAGTTTCCAATATTCAGATAATCGTGATTATCCTTTCGGCGCTTCTCATGCTGGCGTTGAATTATATAATAAACTACACCAAACGGGGTAAGGCCATGCGGGCCGTCTCCTTCGACATGAACGCCGCCAGCCTCATGGGGATCTCGGTAAACGGCATCATATCCTTTACCTTTGCCCTGGGGTCCGTGCTGGCCGCGGCGGGGGGCGTGTTGTACGCTTCGGCCTATCCCCAGGTAAGTCCGATGATGGGCATGATGCCCGGCCTCAAAGCCTTTGTCGCCGCGGTTCTGGGCGGCATCGGCTCCATTCCCGGGGCCATGCTGGGAGGTTTCATCCTGGGCATAGCGGAAACCTTTACCAAAGGTTTTATTTCCAGCCAGTACAGCGATGCGATTTCTTTTTCGCTGTTGATCATCGTTCTGCTGATAAAGCCCACGGGCATACTCGGCAAAAAATTGCGGATAAAGGTATAGCGGCCTTCGTTAAAGGATTAGATATTGGGTAATATGACGGCGAAATTTCCAATTCGTTCAACGCTGCTTTTAACCGCCATCGGCGTCCTGGCGGTGATTCTTCCCTTTGCGCTGATGAAGGCCGGCCTGCTTGACGCCTATACGATGCGGGTTATTACCATGGGCGGCGTTAATGCCATCATGGCGGTGTCCGTCAATATGATTGTGGGTATCACCGGCCAGCTTTCTCTGGGCCAGGCCGGTTTTTTGGCCATAGGCGCCTACGGCTGTATCTTTTTCAATATGGACATGGGCCTTCCCCTGCCCCTGGCGGCCCTCTGCGCGATCCTGCTTACCGCCTTTGCGGGCTTTCTCATCGGCTTTCCGGTACTCAAGCTTTCGGGAGATTATCTTGCCATCGTTACCCTCGGTTTTGGTGAAATTATCCGTGTTGTTTTCATCAATCTAAAAGCCCTTACGGGAGGTCCCAACGGCAGGCAGTTTACCACTGTCATGGCCCTGAACGGCGGACTGGCCTTTGTTGTGGTAACAGCGGCGCTGGTTGTCGTTCTGGCCCTTCTGCAGAATTTTCTGCGTTCCAGTTACGGCCGGGCAATAATGGCCTGCCGGGAGGATGAGATCGCCGCCGATTCCTGCGGTATCGACATATTCCGCTACAAGATGACCGGTTTCGTAATCGCCGCCTCCATCGCCGGTATAGGCGGTTCCCTTTTCGCCATGGCCAACGGTTTTGTTAAGCCCGACATCGCTCAGTTTCTCAGATCCATCGATTTTCTTATCTTTGTGGTTTTGGGCGGCATGGGTTCCATGACCGGTTCCATCCTGGCCGCCTATGTCCTTTACTACCTCCAGGAATTTCTCCGTTTTCTCCAGGATTACCGTCTCCTTATCTACCCGCTGATCCTGATCTTCGTCATGCTTTTCCGGCCCAAGGGTCTCCTTGGGATGAGGGAACTTTCCTTCGTCGGGCTTTTTCGGCGGCTGCGGAATCTTTTCAAAAGCGCCGTCCGCCGCCTGCGGGCTTTCCTCAAGCGCGGGAGGGTGATCCATGGATAAAAGGGAACTCCGGCTCAAAATTACGGATCTTTCCATTATCTTCGGCGGCCTCAAAGCGGTAAGCGATTTTTCCTGCGAATTGTACAGCGGAGAGCTGGTTGGTCTCATCGGTCCTAACGGCGCGGGAAAGACCACGGTGTTCAATATGCTTTCGGGGATCTATACCCCCACGGGAGGCGAAATTAGTTTCTGGGACCGCCACGAAAAAATTCACATCGTGGGCAGAACCAGTCCGGCCCGGCTTAACCGCATCGGCATTGCCCGGACTTTTCAGAATATACGGCTCTTCAACAATTTAACGGTAGAGGACAATGTACGGATTGCCCTCCATGCGGGACGTACCGAAAATCCCCTGGACGTACTGTTCCGGCTGCCCCGGTTCAGGCGGGATGAACAGCGTATGATTGATCAGGCCGGGGAGCTTCTCTCCATTTTTAAAATAGCCCATAAAAAGTACGAACTGGCCCGGAATCTTCCCTACGGGGAACAGCGGAAACTGGAAATTGTCCGGGCCCTGGCTTCAAACCCCATACTCCTTCTTTTGGACGAACCCGCCGCGGGGATGAACCCCCAGGAGACGGAGGAACTGATGAAGCTCATCTCCTTTATCCGCAGGGAATTCCACTTGACCATACTGCTGATTGAACACGACATGCGGCTGGTCATGGGTATCTGCGAGCGGCTCCTGGTCCTTGATTACGGCCGCACCATCGCCGAAGGTCTTCCCGGGGATATACGCCGGAACCCGGCGGTGATCAAGGCTTATCTTGGAGAGGAGGCTCTGCATGGGTAAGAGCCTGCTTAGGGTTGAGAACCTCACGGTTCATTACGGAGCCATCCGGGCCCTGCGGGGCATCTCCTTTGAAGTTGCCCGGGGGGAGATTATCACCCTCATCGGATCCAACGGTGCGGGAAAGACCACCACCCTCCACGGTATTTCGAATATCATCAAAAAAACCGCCGGCAGGGTTTTCTTCAACGATGAGGATATCGGCGCCCTTCCGCCGGACCGCATCGTTGCCGCCGGACTTATCCAGGTTCCCGAGGGGAGGCGTATCTTTGCCAATCTTACGGTAAGGGATAATCTGGAAATGGGCGCCTACAGCCGGAGGGACCGGGGCGGTATCAGGGAAGACTTTGAAATGGTCTACGGTATTTTCCCCCGTCTCAAGGAACGGAACCGCCAAGTGGCGGGAACCCTCTCCGGCGGAGAACAACAGATGCTCGCCATGGGCCGGGCCTTGATGGGCAAGCCCCGGCTCCTCCTGATGGACGAGCCCTCCATGGGGCTTGCTCCCATCCTGGTGGACGAGATCTTTGCCGTCATCCGGCAGATCAACGAAGCGGGGACCACCGTACTGCTGGTGGAACAAAACGCCTTCAAGGCCCTGGCCCTGGCCGCCCGGGGTTATGTTCTGGAAACCGGAGAGGTGATAAAGACCGGTCCCGCGGCGGATCTGATGAAGGATAGCGCCGTTAAGGAAGCCTACCTGGGAGGGTAGCGTACCGGAGATATGGAGACTTCTGGAAAGGCGGATCCCGGTCCGGCATTTTTTAGAGGTCCCCGGTAAAGGCAAGGAGGAACCAAATGATCATTAGCCGTGTCATGACCAAAAATCCCGTATTCGTGCATCCCGATATATCGGTGAATGAGGCCCGTTCCATAATGGACAAAGAAAAGATAGGCCGTCTTCCGGTACTGGACAAGAACAACATCCTCGTGGGCATCGTAACCAAGAAGGATATGCTCAAGGCAGGGCCTTCTACCGCCACCAGCCTTGATATGTACGAGATAAGCTATCTCCTCTCCAAGCTTAAGGTGAAGGAAATAATGGAGAGAAAGGTTATCACCGTGGGTGAGAACGAGGTGGTTGAGGAGGCGGCCCGGATCATGGCGGACAACGATATAAGCTGTCTGCCGGTTATGAAGGGCGCCCTTCTGGTGGGAATCATCACGGGGACGGATCTGTTCCGGGTGTTTATCAACGCCTTCGGCGCCCGTCATACCGGGGTGCGGGTAGCTTTTTCCATGGACGAGAAGCCGGGTCAGCTTGCCAAAATAGCGGGGGCCATAGCGGAGAAGGGGGGAAATATTGTTTCCTTTGTATCCGCCTCGGGGGACGATCTTTCCCGCAGCCGGGGAACCCTGAAGATTACCGGCATAAGCCGGGGCGAGGTGGAGGCTATATTCAAGACCCTTCCGGCGGAACTGGAGGATATACGGGAATAGGCCGGAGCTTTCCCGCTTCTTGAATAAGTTTTTCCCATTCGGTACAATGGGTTGCAGATTGGGGATTATCGGCCAATTCTTTTTTGACAAACAATGATAATCGGAGGATCCCGGTGTTTTCAAAATGCCGGGTAAGATCCGGGGATATATAAAATCCCGGTCTCCGGTTCCGTTAAATGGAGTTTTGAAGATGGGTATACTCGGTATTCTGTTGTTGATTCTGTTTATTATCGTGGCGGTATTGCTTATTCTGATAGTTTTGGTTCAGAATGAGGAAGGGGACAGCCTGGGCGGCATCTTTGCCGGAGGCAGCGGGTCCGCCTTCGGTTCCCGCTCGGGGAATGTGTTGACCAAAACCACCACTATACTGGGGGCTGTTTTTCTTATTCTCAGCCTTGGCCTTGCCCTTATCAACAAAACCCCCGGCGGCGAGGGGGTGGAATCGGCGGCAAGGGAACTTACCACCGAAGAAGAAGGCGAATGGTGGAAAGAGGACAGCGCCGGGGCTGAAAATGCCGTACCCGGTCCTGACGCCGGATTATCCGAATAATGCCTGCGGGTCCGCAGGGGGGTTGCTATGTTCTTATATGATGTTTTCTCTCCGGAGTTTATAAAGGTCGGCCTTGAGGCGGAAGACAAGGAAGATGCCTTTGAAGAACTAGTTAACCACTTTTGCCAGTCCGCCAAGTCAAACGCCAGGGAGGAGATCCTGAACGCCGTCCGGGAACGGGAGTCCAAGATGTCCACCGGCATTCAGAAGGGCATAGCTATTCCCCACGGTAAGACCAATGCGGTGGATAAGGTCTTCGGCATCCTGGGAATTTCCAAAAAGGGCATTGACTACGATGCTCTGGACGGACAGCCGGTTTACCTGGTTTTTATGATGCTGGCCCCCCAGTCGGATACGGAAAAGCATCTGCGCCTTTTGAAACGGGTGGCGGAACTGCTGGACAATCCGTCCTTTTATACGGATCTGGTAGCTCAAAACGACGCCCAGGGCGCCTACGGGATTGTTAAAAAATACGAGGACATTCTTATTGCCCTTGATTAAGCAGGTTCGCCATGGTTGATGAGCAAACGGTATTGCAGCACTTACTGTCCGTTGAAGCGAATGCGGCGGCCCTGATAGATGATGCCCAGGCCGAGGCGGACCGGCGGACAGCGGAGGCGGAAAAGCGGAACCGGGCCCGTTTTGATGAAGAGTACGCCCGGGAAGCGGCGCTGCTTAGCGAAAACTACGAAAAGGAAAACGCTGCGGTTAAAGAGGATTATCAGCGTCAGCTTGAAGCGTACCGCCGGAGCCTGGGCAGTATGCCGGTGGACAATGAAAATTTTTTCCGGCTTGTTGAAAGCTGTCTTATGAAGGCCTAGTATGCCGGGAGCTGGGGAACGGGCGTATGTCTATGCCAAGGCCTGCGGGATTATCGGCAAATCCTTTTTGGGAAAGAGGATGTCCCGGCTGGGCGGCCTTACCCGGCTTTCGGAACTGGACCGGCTGATATTTCCCCAGACAAGCCGGGACCTTCCCGAGCGGGAACTGCTGGTCGATTTGGAAAAACGGATCATAGGCCGGTCGGTTAAGCAGATCCTTGCTGTCGTGGATTCCTTTTCCGAACCTCCCGAACTGATCCTCCGCCTGGTAAGAAGTTACGAGTATGGGGATATAAAGAGCGTCCTTAATGCTCTGGGCGGTAAGAATGCGGGAACTCCGGCGAAGCCTCCTTTTTTTACCAGCCTGGGCCGCTTTGGGACAGTTAACTTTGCCGCCTATCCCGATCTTAACGCTATGCTGAAGGGAACGGAATTTGAATTCCTCCTAAAAGAAGATCTCGATTCCGCTGCGGAAGGAGAAGCCTCGGATCTTCAAATAAAGCTGGATCAGCGGTACTATTCCAGCCTCTGGGAATCCATCAGAATTCTGCCTAAAAAGGACTGCCGCTGTATCGAAAATATTATCGCCGAAGAAATATCCCTAAAAAACATTGTGTGGGCCCTGAGACTCAGAACCTATTACCGCATGTCCGTGGAAGAAGTGCGGAGCCGGCTGGTTTCGGCCCCCCGGGGCAGGGGCCTCGGATCTCTGGCGGAGGATGCCGCCGATTCCCTTTCCATGGCCCTGGACAACTATGCCGATTGGAAAAAGTGGAAGCGCGTGGAATTTCTAAATCCTCCCCGGCCCGGCGAAGCCTGGACTGCGGATCCCCGGTACTTTCAGAACGCCGCCTCCGAATATCTGTACCGGATTGCCCGGTCTTGTTTCCGCCGCCGCCCCCTCTCCATAGACACCAGTTCCTGTTTTATCAAGCTTAAGCAGTTTGAAGAGGATATGCTGACCAGCGTTGCCGAAGGTTTGGGGATGGGCATGGCCGCCGGGGATGTTTTTGCCCTGTTGGAGCTTGAGTCATGATACGTCCCAGGAAGATGAAGCAGGTACAGCTTACCGTTCTTGCCCGGGATGCGGATGCGGTCATAGAGTTCCTCGGCCGCCGGGGAATAATGCACCTATCGGAAGAATCCGGCGCGGATCAGGACAGTCACGTTCATGTACTTGATGAAGCGGCCCGGAAACATATTCAGGAAAATCTTGAAAAGATCCGTTCCGGCGCCGCCTACCTGCAGATAGAGCTTCCCCTTGAGCCTGAGGAGTCAAGCAGGCTTCCGGGGGAAACCGAAGATATGCTTACCGGTAAGATTGCCGACAGCATAGCCCTTCTAAGCAGGCGGGAAAACGAGGAGGCTGCGGAAAAACGGAAGGTGGAAGAGGCCCTGAACGAAGCCCGGGCTTTCTCCAATCTCAACGCCCCCTTCGCCGATCTGGATCAGCTTTCCTACCTGACCCTCAGGGTGGGCCGGCTCGATCCGAAAAAGCAGGCCGAAATTCAAGAAACCCTGGCGGACCGGGCGGTGCTGGTTCCCCTGGGGGACGGGGACCGGGTACTGGCGGCGGCTTCCCGAAAGGGCCGTTTTGCCCTGGACTCGGAGCTTAAAAAACAGGCCTTTGTTCCCATAACGATCCCCGAAGGGTATAAGGGAGTTCCCGCGGAGCTTCTCTCGGGGCTTGAAAGCCGGCTTAAGGGCGTGGAAAGCGCCCTTGAAAAAACAGGGAGAGACAAGGAACTCCTGCGGAATGAATGCGGCCCCGCCCTCCGCTCCCTTACAGCCTCTTACCTGATGGCGGACATGGTGGAGCACCTCAAGAGCAGGCTGGCGGCCACCAGGAACGTATACGTCCTGTCCGGCTGGGTACCCGCAGATCAGGTGGCCTCCCTGGTGGCGGAACTGGAAAAACTAACCGAAAACAGGGTGGCGGTCAGGGCCTTTAATCCAGAAGAAGTCGCCGGCATCCGGGAGGGAAAGGCCAAGGTTCCCGTCTCCTTAGAACACGGTTCCTTTGTAAAGGGCTTTGAGCGGGTGGTTTTCTCCTATGGGGCTCCCCTCTACGGTACGATAGACCCGACCCCCTTTGTGGCTTTTTTCTTTACGGTCCTCTTCGGTATCATGTTCGGTGATTTGGGTCAGGGGCTGGTACTTCTCCTCCTTGGAATTCTGGCGGGGCGGAGGAACGTCAAATTGCTCGCCAATTTCAGGCATTTCTCGTCCCCCCTTACAGCGGTGGGCGTCTCCTCCATGATCATGGGTCTCCTCAATGGCGCGGTTTTTACCAACGAAGAACTGCTGGTAAGGCCGACTATGGCCGTTACGGGGCTGCTTACGGGAAAGCCCGTGGAACGGATACTCCACCTGATGCCTGACAAAGACAACCTGGAAAAACTCTTCTACTTTTTCGGCTTTACCATCGGCGTTGGGGTGATCCTCAATTCCATAGGCCTCTTAGTGAACATTATCAACCAGTGTACCCTGAAAAGGTACGAAAGGGCTTTTTTCTCGAAGACGGGACTGGCGGGGCTGCTCCTCTTCTGGTATGCCGTTTTTATTGCCCTGCGGATCATCGCCGGGGGCGGTCTTGCCTGGTTCGACATACCGGGACTTGCCCTTCCGGCGGCGGGTATTTTTTTCGGCCCCTTGATCTGGCGTATTATCGCCGGAAAACGTCCGGTCCTGGAACACGGACTTTTGGTTTTCATCATGGAAGGCTTTGTTGAAATTCTGGAGACCGCTTCGACCTATATTTCCAATACCGTCAGCTTTCTCCGGGTGGGGGCCTTTGCCCTCTCTCATGCGGTACTGTCCTTTATCGTCTTTACCCTTTCCGGCATGGTCAGGGGACTTCCGGTGGGTCCCCTCTTTGCCCTGTTGATAACGGTTTTCGGAAATGTCGTCATTATTCTCCTTGAGGGGATGATCGTCGCCATCCAGGTGGTACGGCTTCAGTACTATGAATTTTTCAGCAAATTTTTTACCGATACCGGAGTGGAGTTTGTTCCATTCAGATTTCGCAGGGAAAAATCCGCCGGTTAGCGCCGGTTGAATCCGCGGAACGGCGGAATATCACCGGGCGCAGCAGAAGAAATTATAGAGCGGGCGGCCTTTCGGCTTCCGCAGCGTACAAAACAGAGGAGTAGGTTATGAAGGTTAAAGTATTTTTGCTGGCGCTGACGTTGTTGTGCCTGGGGACCCTGTTGCCCGCCCAAGAGCCGGAGGCCGGGGCAGCCCAGCAGGGAACCGCGGTTTGGAAGTATTTTGCCGCCGCCCTGGCGGTAGGTATTTCCTGCATCGCCGGCGGTCTTGCGGTGGCCCAGATTGGATCCGCCGCCATGGGGGCGATGAGCGAGAATCCGGAACTTTCCGGCAAGGCGCTGCCCTATGCGGGTCTTGCGGAGGGAATATGTCTCTGGGGCTTTCTTGTGGCCCTGCTGATCATGATATTCTGAGAAGTGGATTATTTTTTTATCGGCGATCCGGAACTGGTTACCGCCTTTCGATTCGTCGGTATTGACGGGGCGGCGGCGCTGAATGCCGGTGATGTCCGGGCGGCTTTTTCCCGGGTTACCCGGGGCTGGGATATGACCGCCGGAACGGCCCTTCCCGGAGCCATGCCGGAAAGCTGCCGGGTGTTAATCATTACCGAAGAAGCCGCTGACTGGCTGGGAGAAGATCTTGCCCAGTGGCAGCTTTCCGGCCGCTATCCCCTGGTGGTGGAGATTCCCGGACCCATGGGCAGACTTGAGAGCCGGAAAACGCTGGTGGATTCGATTAGGGAAGCCATTGGGGTGCATGTATAGGTTTTCAATGTCCGGGAACGGGGGCCTTGCGGACAAACGCATCCGGGGAGGCGCGGCCCGGACAGCATACCGGAAGCGTGGCGTTTCCGGCGTGAAGGGACTTGCTTAATGGAAGAATTACAATCAACAGAGGTGCTGGACCGGGAGATCCTCGAAGATGCCCGGAAAAAGGCGTACCGGATCTTAAAAACCGCAGACGATACGGTAAGCGCTTCCGCCGCCGCCTGGGACAAAAAAATAAAAAGGGCGGTTGACAATATCCGGCGGAAGTATGCGGCGAGAAGCGAAAAGACCCGGAAGGAGATCATGGCCCGCCTTCCCCTGGATATGCGCCGGGCCCGGTCCGAATATACCGAGGGTCTTCTTCAATCATCAATGGACGCATTTCTTTCCGCCCTTTCAAGGGATAAACTGCTCGGTCTTTTGGAGATAGAGCTGAAAAAACGTATCGCCGAATACCTTGATTCGGGGGCGGACCACGAGGATGGCGCCGTCCCTTGGGAGATACGCTGCCGGGGACTTGAAGAGGCGGAGCTCCGGCCCCTCCTTAAAAGGCTCGGTATTTCTTCAATAAAGCCGGTTCAGGATCCCCTCCTTTCTCTGCCGGGAAAGCTGCCCGGACTGGCGATCGATACTCCCCAGGCAAGGATAAGCGCGTCGGTTTATGCCGCCGCCCAGACTCTGCTAAAGGATAAGCGGGCGGAATTAGCGGAGGCCCTTCTGGGCAGGGAGGCTTCCAATGATTGAGGGACGGGTGCGGCGTATTTCCGGGCCTATAGTCCGGGCCTCCGGCCTGGGCGGGGCGGGGCTTTTCGATGTGGTCGAAGTAGGGGAAAAGCGAATCATCGGGGAAATTGTACGCCTGGAAGCGGATGAGGCGGTGATTCAGGTATACGAAGATGATACGGGCCTTAAAATCGGGGCCTCCGCCGCTTCTACCGGCAGACCCCTTTCGGCGCTTCTCGGGCCGGGGCTTATCGGGACCATCTACGACGGGATTCAGCGGCCCCTGGAAAATCTCTTTAAGGAGTCAGGGCCCTTTATGGCCGCAGGAAGCCGGGGCGAGCCGCTGGACTCTTCCCGCCCTTGGCCCTTTGTACCCAACTCCGCGGCGGCAGAAAAGCTTGCCCGGGGAGAGAAGGTTCCCGCCTTTCCGGGGCTGGTTCTGGGAACAGTTAAAGAAACCGAGAGTATCAGTTGTAAAATAATGGTTCCCCCAAAGACCGCCGGATCCAGAAGTTTTGGGAATCTTACCGAACTGCTTCCCGCCGGGAATTATACCTGCGATACCGTCATAGGCCGGACCGACCAGGGGGAGGAAATCTCCCTGGCCCACTGGTGGCCGGTCCGGGTTCCCCGGCCCAGTGCGGAAAGGCTCTCTCCGGATCAGCCCCTTATTACCGGGGAACGGGTTATCGACATATTCTTTCCCCTCTCCAAAGGAGGCACCGCCGCCATTCCCGGCGGCTTTGGTACGGGTAAGACCATGACCCAGCACGCCATCGCCAAATGGTGCGATGCGGATGTGATCATCTATATAGGCTGCGGGGAACGGGGCAATGAGATGACCGATGTGCTTACCGAATTTCCCCATTTGGTAGATCCCAGGACGGGCCGTTCCCTTATGGAACGGACCATACTCATCGCCAATACTTCCAATATGCCCGTGGCCGCCAGGGAGGTGTCCATATACACCGGAGTAACCCTGGCCGAATTCTACCGGGATATGGGATACCATGTGGCGATCATGGCCGATTCCACCAGCCGCTGGGCGGAGGCTCTGCGGGAACTTTCGGGCCGGATGGAGGAAATGCCCGCCGAGGAAGGTTTCCCCGCCTACCTTCCCACCAGACTTGCCGAATTCTACGAAAGGGCCGGGCGGGTCCGTACTGCGGAAGGTCTTGAGGGATCGGTAACTATTATCGGGGCGGTGTCTCCTCCCGGGGGGGATTTCTCCGAGCCCGTTACCCAGCATACCAAGCGTTTTATCCGCTGTTTTTGGGCCCTGGACCGGGATCTGGCTAATGCCCGGCATTATCCTGCCATAAGCTGGACGGACAGTTATTCCGAATATGCCGGAGAGGTGGAGCCCTGGTGGGAACAGGTTAACCCCGTTTGGGCCAAAGTCCGCCAGGATGCTCTGGATCTGCTCAAAAAAGAACAGCGTCTTGCGGAAATTGTCCGCCTCATCGGTCCCGACGCTCTGCCCGACGATCAGCGGCTCATCCTTTTGGCGGCGGCCATCATTAAAGACGGCTTTCTCCAGCAGAATTCTTTTGACGAAGTGGACATGTACTGCGTCCCCGTTAAGCAGGTAAGGCTTTTGGAACTGATCATGGCCTTCTACGAAAAGGCCCAAGGCTGTATTAAACTTGGGGCGCCCTTGATCAAGATAACCGGTCTTGCCGGCGGCGGAACCCTTTCGTTACGGGAGGAACTTTCCCGCCTTAAAAGTGAAATCAGAAACGGCGATATCGAGGGCCTTGCAGCCTTCGAGCGGACCATGCGGGGCGCCCTGGATGAACTGGAACGGAGTTACCGTACTAAAGAGGATTTAATGTACCAGCCTTGAAGCCGTTGCGGCTTTAAGCGCGTTGATCTGTGGAGGAGGTCTTATGACGGGAATTCCCGGCGAACTTTTTCAGAGGGGCCGCTCATGGAGGGGGTAGCGTACCGGCGGCTTTCCCGGATAGAAGGGCCCGTAGTTATTACCAAGCGGAGCCGGAATGTAGGCTTTAACGAGGTGGTGGCGGTCTATGACCGGGACGAGGGGCGGCGCTTAGGAAGGGTGGTGGACATGAGCGAGGACTGGACCGCCATTCAGATCTTCGGCAGCAGTACCGGCCTTTCCGCCGGAGACAGCCGGGTGGAATTTCTGGGTAAGCCCATGGAACTCCGGGTTGGGCCGGGGCTCTTGGGCCGCATCTTCAACGGCCTGGGGGAACCCATTGACGGTTATGGGGACATCTTCTCCTCTACCTGTCTGGACGTAAACGGCCTCCCCATTAATCCCTACGCCCGGACCTATCCCCGGGACTTTATCCAAACCGGCATATCCGCCATCGACGGTATGAACACCTTAATTCGGGGACAGAAACTTCCCATTTTTTCGGGAAACGGCCTTCCCCATAACCGGCTGGCAGCCCAGATCGTCCGCCAGGCAAAGCTCCTCAACTCCGGCGAGTCCTTTGTAGTGGTCTTCTGCGCCATGGGAGTCAAGTACGATGTGGCCCGCTTCTTCCTGGATGATTTTGAGCGGACCGGGGTACTGGCCAATGTGGTGGTCTTTCTCTCTCTGGCGGACGCCCCCTCCCTGGAACGGCTCGTGGCTCCCCGCTGCGCCCTGACTGCGGCGGAATATCTGGCCTACGAGCGGAATATGCACGTCCTGGTGATAATGACCGACATGACCAATTACTGCGAAGCCCTTCGGGAGGTTTCCTCAATCCGGGGCGAGGTCCCCAGCCGGAAGGGGTATCCGGGTTACCTCTATTCGGATCTGTCCAGCCTCTACGAGCGGGCCGGGAAGATAACGGGTTCCTCCGGTTCTATCACCCAGATTCCCATTTTGACCATGCCCAACGACGACATCAGTCACCCCATTCCGGACCTTTCGGGCTACATTACCGAGGGTCAGATAGTCCTTGACCGGGAGCTTTCTCAGCGGGGGGTCTACCCTCCGGTGGCGGGCCTTCCCAGCCTTTCCCGGCTTATGAAGGACGGTATAGGTCCCGGTATGACCCGGGAGGACCATAAGGATGTTTCCAGCCAGCTTTTTGCCGCCTATTCCAAGGTTAAGCAGGTACGGAACCTGGCTTCTATTATAGGGGAAGAGGAACTTTCCGAAACGGATAAGCAATACCTGAGATTCGGCGAAAAGTTTGAACAGATCTTCCTCACCCAGGATGAATTTGAGGACCGGAACATCGAGCAGACCCTGGATCTGGGCTGGACCGCCCTCAGAACTCTGCCCAGGGAGGATCTGCTGCGGGTAAACAAGCAGTTTATCGATAAATATATGGGAGGATAATGCCTTTTCCGGAAATGAAGCTCCCCGCTTTGAAGGCGGGGGTATTAAACCGGACTCTCGAATAGTTCATATCCCGCAGATTAAAGGTCCGTTAAATCCGTTTTAAGGGCGAAAACCCTGCTCCGTTTATAACATGTATTGAAATTGTTCAAAAATTTCAGTCTTTATCAAACCAAAGGTTTGCCGGCAGCCGCTTAAAAACAACAAAAATGTGGATTTCGTCAAAAAATCCGCGTTTTTTGGGAGACCCGTGAGGGAACCAACCGTGTTTTCGAACAAATCCATTGTTAAAACAGCAGGTTTATTATAAAGTAACTGTTATGAGGTATTATTGTGCCCCGTGAACAGATAGCCCCCACTAAAAGCAACCTTATCCGGGTAAAGGAACGGCTCGCCACCGCCGAGGAGGGGTACGATCTCCTGGAGCAGAAGCGGGAAATTCTGGTGATGGAACTGATGCAAAAGGTGGAAGAGGTTAAGCTTCTGGAACGGGATTTAGACGCCCGTCTTGCCTCGGCCTATCCCGTCCTAAAGCGCATGCTCATTGTGGCGGGCCGGGAACGGGCGGACCGGATATCCCGGAATATCCGGTACCGTTTTGATCTGCGGGAAAAGCGGGTCATGATCGCCGGAATGAATCTCCCCAGCCTCGAAGTGTTCCTCCCCGAAGCGGAACTGAAATATTCTCCGGCGAATTCATTTGCGGAATGTGATGAAACCGTGTTAGAATTCTTCCGGTTGTTGAAAATTCTCACGGAATTGGCTGCGGTAAGAACTATTGTATGGCGTCTTGCCCGGGAGGTCCGTAAAACTCAGCGGCGGGTTAATGCCTTGGAAAAAATGGTCATCCCCACTGCCAGGGAGACAAAACTATTTATTGAATCGGCGCTTGAAGAGAGGGACCGGGAATCCTTCTTCTCAAGCAAGCTGCTCAAAAGGAAGGCGGGCAAGGAATGATTAAGCCGTTATTCTCCCACGTTATCGTCTCAGTTACCGGGAGCGATGCCTCCATATCGGCGGCGAAGTATGCAATTGTTATGTCCAAGATATACCATTGCAGGCTTTCGGCGGTGTATGTGGTGGATACCGCTACCATACGCCAGCTTACGCTAAGCAAGATCTTCATTCAGGAGGAAAGTCAGGAGTATGAAAAGAGCCTTGAGGCAAACGGGGAACGGTATCTTTCTTTCGTGGAAGAACTGGCCCGGGCCAAGGGGGTTAAGATAGAACGGGACATACGCCGGGGGGCGGTATATACGGAGATTCTTACCGCGGCGGATGAAAAGAAGGCGGATCTTATCGTCCTTGGAGGATGGGAAAAGGACCGGAGCGCCCGGGACATCATTTCCCATTCTCACCGGGAAATCATGGTAAACGCAAAATGTTCCGTGTATCTCGTCAAAGAACCGGCCGTCGATCAGATCTACAAGCAGGCATAAATGCGTATAGCGGTGATAAACGCCACCGGGAACCGGGATGCGCCGGAATACGTCAAGGCCCTGACCGGGGGCATGGAATCCATGGGCCACCGGGTTGATATTATCGACGCCTGCGCCGGAGACGGCAGGGGCCTTCCGGGGTACGAGTATATTGCCGCCGCCGTGGAGGGGTCTTTCTTCGGCGGAAAGATCCCCGCCGCCCTGGGTGTCCTTCTGGCCGGTGCAGGCAGCCTGACGGGTAAAAAAAGCGCCGCCTTTGTCAGAGAAAACGGTCCATTTACTGCAAAGGCCCTGGCCCGCGTCATGGCTGTCATGGAAAAAGAGGGGATGTGCGTTAACTGGAGCGACCGTATCAGAAACAGCGCCCATGCGGAAAACCTGGGAAAAATGATAGGAAATTGAACCGGGCGGATCCATGGATAACTACTATTCCCTGCTCGGCATAGATACCAGGGCTTCCCCTCAGGACATTAAACGGGCCTTCCGTGAAAAGGCAAAACGGATACATCCCGACATAGCCGGAACCACCGGCAGGGAGATGCGCCGCCTCCTGATCGCCTACGAGGTGCTTTCCAGCCCGGAGCGGCGATCCGAATATGACCGGGCCTACAGCCGTTTTGTAAAGAGCGACAGCTTCGACTACCGCGCCTTTCTCAAGGAGGATACGGACGATCCTGCCCGCCGGGCGAAACTTATCTTTTTTGAGCTTTTGCATCTGGAAGAGGATGAAGCCCTGGCGGTATGGCGGAAGCAGGGGGGCCTTCACTTTCCATTGGAGAAATACCTGGACCGGGAAGACTGGATGGATTGTTCCTTCATCCTGGCGGAAGAATTGGAAAAGCGGGGCCGGTACTACGAATCCTTTTCACTGCTGGTGCGCGTTATCCGGGAGGAGCGGCGGAAACCTTACTTCCGTCATTTCCTCTGCGAAGTTGAAAGCTTCCTCAAAGAATTGGTACGATTCAAGCTGAAAAGCGCCGTGGACGACGAAACCTATGTAAGCTGTATGGAGAATCTGCTGGGTTTGGGCTTTTCTCCCAAGGACGAAGCCCGGTGGATGCGTTCCCTGGCAGAGACCCTTTTGAAGCTGGGAGAGCTTAACGGGGCGGAAACAGTCTTCCGGGAGGCCCTGAAACGGGACCCGGCCCTTCCCAATACGATACGGCTCCGCCGGACCCTGAAGGTGTAAGCGCCCTTTGCGTTTTTGCCGATTTAGGGTATCCTGTCCGGGAATACTATGATCAGACTGAAAAATGAACAGCAGCTTACAGGAATTCGTGAATCCTGCCGTATGCTCAGCGCCATGTACGGAGAACTTATCCCCCTGGTAAAACCCGGAGTGGAAACCATGGAACTGGATCGCTGGGTCCGGAACTGGATCAAAAAGGCCGGAGGCAAACCGGCTTTTTTGGGGTATGGATCCCGGACTAACCCCTTCCCCGGGGCGCTCTGTATTTCCATTGACAGCGAGGTGATCCACGGCATCCCCTCAAGGCGGAAGATAGTTTCGGGAAATCTGGTTTCCCTGGACTGCGGCATAGATTTGGGAGGCTTTATCAGTGACCAGGCGGTAAGCGTCGAAGCCGGAAAGGCCGGTGATGAGGTACACCGCTTGAACATGGTTACCCGGGAATGTCTCAGGCGGGGCATAGCCGCGGTAAAGGCAGGGGACCGGCTCCTCCAGGTTTCCCGGGCCGTGGAAAGTTACGCCCTTGCCAACGGTTTCGGGGTGGTCCATGAATTCTGCGGCCATGGGGTCGGTTTCAGCCTGCACGAGGACCCCCAGGTTCCTAACTATCCCCACGGCCCAAATCCCAGAATGACCGAGGGGCTGGTCATCGCCATAGAACCCATGATCAACCTGGGAACCGGGGATGTGGAGGTCCTGGAAGACGGGTGGACCGTAGTTACCGCCGATGGTAAATGTTCCGCCCATTGGGAGCATACCGTGGCGGTGTTCAGGGATCACGCTGAAGTATTAACCGGGGAACTGCTTCCGGGGGATTAACAGGCAAAAGAAATGTAACCATTCACGCAAAAAAAAATTTATCTTATAATGAGAGGTCATTCCAGGGGATCAGGTCCGGAAGGATCTCAAAACTAAATACTTCAAAAAACTTTTAGAAATACAGGAGTTTGTATGGATTTTTCAAAAAGATTAACTTCAAAACACTTTTTTGTCTTTAATCTGGTTCTTTTAGGGGTTATTTTCGGCTTTTCCCTGGCCTTTCTCTCCTTCTCGTGCTCAACCCCCGCGAAAACAGCCCAGGCTCAGGAGAATCCTGTGGTAATTCCTTCGGACGCCCTGGCGGTGGCCGAAAGCCTTCAAACCACTTTCAGGGCGGTAACCGATAAGGTGCTTCCCTCTGTGGTGGAATTAAAAACCGTCTCCATCAGAAAACAACAGCAGGTTCCCAACTTTAACGGCATTCCCTGGGAATTTTTCTTCGGCCCCCGGGACGGCGAGGAGAGAGAATACCGGGCCCAGGGGCTTGGTTCGGGGATTGTGGTGCGTCAGGAAAGGGATATTTATTATGTGCTGACCAACAACCATGTGGTGGGGGATGCCAACGAAATCATCATCGCCACCAACGAAGGCAAGGAATATCCCGCGGAACTGGTAGGCAAGGATGAACGCAAGGATCTGGCCATGGTCAAATTCAAAACCGGCGATTATCTTCCCCTGGCGGTGCTGGGAAATTCCGACGACGTTAAAATCGGCGACTGGGCTATTGCCGTGGGAAACCCCCTGGGTTTTATGTCTTCGGTTACCATGGGCATAGTAAGCGCTGTGGGAAGAACCGGCGGTCCCGCAAATAATATCAACGATTTTATTCAAACCGATACTTCCATTAATCAGGGGAATTCCGGGGGCGCCCTGGTGAATATCCGGGGAGAGGTGATAGGAATCAATACCTGGATAGCCAGCAGTTCCGGGGGCGGCTCCGTGGGTCTGGGTTTCGCGATTCCCATTAACAATGCAAAACGTTCAATCGATGAATTTATCAGTTCCGGGGAAATAAGTTACGGCTGGCTCGGGGTATCCCTGCTCGATCCTGACCGGGACATTGTCCAGGCCATGGGGATTGACGGGAAACGGGGCGCCCTGGTTTCTCAGGTATTTCTTGGTTCCCCCGCCGACAAGGCGGGCATACAACCCGGAGACTTTATCACCCATGTGAATGGCCGGGAAATGCGGACCTCCAACGCCCTTACCCTGGCGGTGGGGGACATAAAACCCGGGGACAGGGCTGCTCTTACCGTAATCCGGGAAGGGTCTGACCGGAATGTGGATGTCCGCATAGAGGTACGGAATGAAGAGGTTACGGCGGATCAGCGGAAACTCTGGCCCGGTCTATATGCCGTACCTCTTACCGATGCGGTGCGGTCCAGCCTTAAACTTGACGGCAATACCCAGGGCCTCTATGTGGCCCAGGTCGTTGCCAAAAGTCCGGCGTCCATCGTGGGCCTTCAGCGGGGAGATTTGATTACCGGGGTCAACGGCGAAAAGGTCCGGGATCTGGCATCCTTCTACCGGGCGCTCCGGGAGAAGGCGTCATCCGAGTTGTGGTTTGAGGTAGTCCGGGGAGAGGCGTCTCTTGAGACCATGAAGTATAAGCGCTAGGATCTCCGGTTTTCTGTCCGGAAGCGCCCGGACTCCGGCATAAAAAACAACCCCGCCTTTGCGGGGTTGTTTTTTATGCCGGGACTGCCCTGCTTTTGGGCTTTCTCTTCGTACCTCTCGTTAAAATCCCTTGCCTGTTCCAGTACGGTTAACACAAAAGCGTCATACTCCCGCTTATGTTACTGGTAACCTTCAAATTTGGTTTTGAACATAATGGTTTCTTCCGTGGCAAAATGAATCTTTACATAATTTATGGCCCTTCATATTACCTTTTGAAAATAGGCCCGCATATAAATAACGGAAAAGGTATACCATCGTTTTACAAGAAAAAGCAATCAAAAATTACCGGAACCGGGCGGATCCTGAAAACCCGCCTAGGAGTTTGCTGCGCTTCGCGCAAAAAACCTACAAGCGCAACAAACTCCTAGGGCGCTATTTTCTTGAGCATACCGAGAAAGGCGGCGCCCCGTATGGTCTCGCCGGGAATAAAATTCCGGCCATCGGGAAGAGACATGATCTCCCGCTCTACGCATCCGAGGATGGAGTCAAAATAGGGGGAAACAAGGGGCAAGTCCGGGACGGGGCTCTGGCCGCCCCGGGCGGCGTAACGGCTTGAATACCTGGTTAAAAGCCCCCGGTCGGCCCGGTTCTCCGCAAGAAGATGCCACAAATACCAGGCGGCCCCGGAACGGAATACCTGGTCGTTCTGGGAAGGTTTCGTTCTGGTTCCCCACTCGGTTACGGCAACATCCTGGTTCAGGGGGATAAAGGAACGTTCCAGAAGGCGGTTAAAAAGTTCCACCGCGGGCCAGTCTCTGCCGGCGGTAAGGAAGCGGAGCAGGTCCGTTTCGGTTACCGTAAGTTCGATTATATCCCGCCAGGAAAGGGAAGGGCGGAGCAGAATCTCCGTGGTTCTGTTTTCGATACTCCCGGTATCCCGCAGCTCCCAAGCCTGATCCCGGACCGGCTGGTAGGTTTCCCGGTACACTTCCCTGGATGCAAGCCTGATGAAGGCGCTGTCGAAGGCCGCCACCGCCTCGGCATAGCGCTGCAACGCAATCAGCGTCCGTCCCTGTTCAATCTGTAGTTCCCCGGAAGCGCCGGATTCGGGATAAGCAGCGATTAGGACGAGCCGTTTCCGCGGGTCCTGTTCCAGCCGGGCGGCGAGCACCATGGCCTGCACGTTGCCGGGATCAAGCTGTTCCGAAAGCAGAAGCTGTTTTCCCGCTTCGTTATTTTTTCCTTCCAGGAGAAAAAGCCTTCCCGACCAGGCGGCGAGCTGGGCCTTGTAAATGCTGTCCTGCAGAGCTTTCTTTTCCAAATCGCCTATGCGCCGGCGGAGGGAAGCCAGATCCTGGCGGGTAAAGACATTGTCCAGAGGGACCATGCGGCTTTCCAGTTCCGTGATGTCCGCCACGGCCGATTCGTCCAGGGAAGTATATTCAATATCCCGCTGCAGGGTTTGGCAGGCCAGGCAGAACAGACCCGCAAAAAGAACCGGGAACAGCTTAACGGGAATACGCTTTCTTGAATTTTTCATGGTCAACCTCATTTGAACTGCCACCGGTAAAGTTTATTGTCGAGTCCAATGCCCGCGCACTCCATTTTACCGTCGCCGTTAAAATCCCCGAAGGCGGGCCTGCCCCAAACGGGCAGGGGAAAACCATCCAGGGAATTGAAGTTTCTGGCGTAACCGTAGAGGGCGTTTCCTTCGCCGGTAAAGAAAATTTCGGGAACCTTGTCTCCGTCCACATCAAAGGCGGCGATATAGCCCGATTCCTTAACCGTAAGGTTGGGGATCTTCTGATGGAGTACGGTCCCTTCAAGGCTTATCTGATAGAGGCTGCCCCCGGATTCAATTATCCAGAGGAATTCTCCGTCGTAAACCGGCTGCTGATAAAATACGCCGTTTAATTCCAGAGGGAAAGCGGACAGAGCCGTTCCGCTCTCATCCACGACGGTAAGCTCCCCGGCGGTGGTAATGAAGGCGGCCAGGACCCTGCTGTCCCTGCCCGCACCCTGAGCAAAGAGCAGGGGCGAACCGAAGGCTATGCCGGAAACCGAAACCGGCCAGCCCGGATAGGGATTTCCCCCGGCGTCGGTAAGCCAGATTTCGTGACTGATAAAGCTCTTGGGGTAAATACCGGCATAGGTTTTGTCTGACACATCCAGAAAAACCGGAGCCGATCGGAGGGCCGTATCAAAAACAAGGTCCCACTGGGAAACGGAAGCCGAGGGGTCCACCACATAGATGTGTCCCTCATCGCCGCTGTCGTCGCTAAGGTACAAATTCCCCCCGTGAGCGGCGGGGGGCGCCGAAAGACGGACCCCGGTGATAAAGGGAAAGCCGTTTACCGGTTCCATGTTGCCGTTTACCAGCGTTACCTGTCCCTGGCTGTTTACAACCCATGCGGCGGGATCGGTGATTTTGCTAAAGCCGGGACCTGCCGCGGGGATGATCTGAACCGGGCGGGGATTTTTCAATTCGTAAATACTCTGATCCGCGGGATTGATCGAAAGGGCCGCATTGTCCCTGGTCAGAAAGAAACGGCCCTCGCCCCGCCGGCTTGTGGCCAGGGCGTATACCGCGCTGCCCCCCTTGCCCCCCAGATCCAGGGGATACCCCGGAGAGAGGGCCGCCCCGCTTCCCGATCCGGAAAGCGCCGCCAGCGAAATGATAACGGCGCGGTTTTCAAAGGAAAGCCGGGCAAGGCCCTGACGGTACAAACGGAGTATCGCATTGAAAGGGGTATTTCCCCTGAGGAAGAAGGGCAGGGAACGGTCCAGAGAATAGAAGAGGCTGAAAGAAGCCTTGTCCGAACCGGACTGGGCCAGGGTCTTCCAGGCTGCGGTTCTGGGGAGGATGGCGTTTTTCCGTATCCCGTTAACGGCCGCCAGAAGATTCTCCGCCGATTCGGACACAAAAAGAAAATCGTTCTGCACCACATAATAGGGGGAAGGCAGATTCACCCCCATGATGTGCAGCACCCCCTCAACAAAATCGGGAAGGCGGATCTGGGGAATCCTGTTTCCGTCCAAAACGAACTGGGTATTCTCGTTGAGGAAGATAGACTTAAAGGCCCTGTCAAACACCTGCTGCCTTGCCTGCTCATCTCCAATCTGTACGGCATAAACCGGACTGGGCCGCCCCTCCATGCCGAACACGGCAAATTCCCTTCCCGTCCAGGAGTAGAGCAGATCCTCAATTGAAAGCCGGAACAGCATCCGGGAAGAGGAGTCAGCCCTTTTCAGGGCGGCGCTTAAACCGGGCCCGAAAATGGAAACCGCCGCATTCATCAGTTCCTCAAAGGCGGCGGCGGAGACGACGGTGCTGTACTGGGTGGTGTCAGGAAGAAGCTGGGTAAAAACGGCAAGCTCCGAGTTATGTTCGATGATTTGCTTAAGGGACTCATTACTCGATGAAAGGGAGGAGAACAGATTGATCTCCAGCTTTGCCGGATAAACCGAAACCGCCGCCTCAATCAAACCGGGAAAGTTAAGCTGATCCAGTACGGAACGGATTTTAGGGTCCTGTCCCGACAGCATATTCAGGATCATATCCTGGGACACAAGAAAGGCAATGTCAAAGTTACGGGTATTGATGGTCTTGTAGGAAGCCCCCCGGATATCCCCGTCCCGGGAAGTTCCGTTCATCACCGATTCAAAAAGGTCCGAATCGTTGGCCGCCACCAGTAAATTATGATAGGGCGCTATGTAGTAAACGGTTCCGTTATCCAGACGGTATTCAAAACGGGAATTCTTCCCCGCCTGCACATAGTAGAGGTCCGGTATGGTGAAGCGTCCCGCCAGCATGGGCAGCAGCCGGAGGAACGGGGCAAGTATCCCCGTATCCCAGGCGGCAAGCTGCCGCTTGCCGTCAAGGACCGCCCCGTCCAGAGTCCCCCGGACAAAGAATTGAAACCATCTGTTTTCCAGTATCCGGCTTTCCCGTATCTGGCTTATCACCGGAATCAGGGGCGCCAGGGCGGGATCCGCCAGAATTGAAGGCAGGGCCTCGTGGGCAAGCAGGCGCTGGGAAAACCGGGCCGGATTGGGGATGTGGCAGTACACTTCAAAGGAATTAGGGATAACCGCCTCGGGATTCAGCCTTCCGATAAAAGACAGGGCTATGCACACCAGGGGTACGCCGGTAAAGACAAGCAGAAAGACGGTTAGAAAGATCCGGCCCTTCTTTGATTTTTTGGGCTTTTTCCCGCCGTTTTCCGCCATGTCCGGTATTGTATCTGAACCTATAAGGAAAAGCAATAGTACGGCTGAAAACCGGAACCTTCAGAGCCTTTTAAGTCCGCCTTACGGCCTTGAAGAGGTCCTCCCGGCTCATTTCTACCCAGAGGGGTCTGCCGTGGGGACAACGGGGCACGGGAAGCGCCAGGGCTTCTTCCGCCAAAGCCAGGGCGGCGGCATCGTCCAGATAGTCTCCGTCCCTGACTGCGCCGTGGCAGGCCAGGGCAGCGGCCCAATGTTCGGCAATATTTTCCCCTGCGGTTCTAAGCTTGAGGATCTCCTCTACCGTTTCTCCGTCGGAAAGTTTCCAGTTAACCGGCAGGGCGCTGATATACCAGGCGCCTTCCTCCTGTTCAATCCCGATGCCCATCTTTTCAAGCTCCTCCCTGTGGGCGCCGAGGAAATGGTCCTCTTCGGCGCTGTCCGTGGTAAAGGGGATGGGCGCCAGCAACTCCTGCCGGGGAACGGTCCGGGAGAGAAAACGGTCGTAGAGGATACGTTCATGGGCGGCATGCTGATCAATAATAAAAAACCGGTCCCCGGTTTCGGCCAGGATAAATAAATTGAAGAGACGCCCCGCCAGGCGCAGGGTTTTGCCGTAGCGGGGACCGGCTTCCGCCGCCTGAAGGCTCCGGGGAAGCGGCGCAAACGGGGGAGGGTGATTCAGCAGGGCCTCCATAGCCAGCGGACCCGCCGGCCCGTCCCGGCGAAACGGGGAATAATCCGGTGCGCCGGTTTCCCTTCCGGTAAAGGCGCCGCCGGGATGTTCAGAACGCCGGCCACCGGCGGTCTCCCCGGAACGCTGTGTTTCCCGCCAATTCCCGGACGGCGCGGAATTTCCGGCGGGGAAGGGAAGAAACCGTCCGCCGTCCGCCGCTTCCGCCGGGCCCTCCCCAAAGCCGGCGCTCAGGCGCCGCATAAAGTCCCGGAGGGCCGAAGTAATTGCATGATGGACAGCGCCGGCATCGGCAAAGCGGGCTTCCCGTTTTGCGGGATGGATATTGAAATCCGCCAGGGCCGGATCAATGTCCACGAAGACCGCCCCAATGGGATGAGTTCCGTTGGGGAAGACCCCTTGAACCCCGTATTCCAAAGCTTGCTGGAGGGCATAGTCCTGAATCCGCCGGCCGTTGGCAAAGATATACTGCCGGCGCCTGTCCTGCCGGAAAAGTTCCGGTCCGCCGATCAGAATGGTTACCGTAAACCCCCGGCCCTGGGCGTTTACTTCATGGAGGAAATTTCCCTCCCGCCTTTCAAGCAGGGCTGCGGCATAACGTTCCCGGTAACCCGCCGCCGGGGGCAGAAAAAGTTTAAGTTTACCATCCTGAATAAAACGGAAGCCAATTGCCGGAAAGGCCAGGGCCTTATCAATAAAGACCTGGCCGCAGAGCAGGGCTTCGCTCCCCTCCCGCTTCAAAAAACGCCTTCTTGCGGGGATGCTGCCGAAAAGCCCCAGGGCCCTGACGCTGCTTCCCTTTGCCCGCCGGGCCCGCCCGATCCGGCTCAGGCTGCCTCCGGGATCAATCTCAAGAAGCCAGGCCTCTCTGCCGTCGGTACTGGTAAGAATTTCCAGCTTCGCCGCCGCCGCGGCGGCGGCAAGGGCCTCGCCCCGGAACCCCAGGGTTTTAGTGCTGCTCAGATCCTCCATGGTTCTGATTTTACTGGTGGCGTGGGTCTGCCAGCAGAGTTCCAGATCCGCCCTGCCCATGCCGGAACCGTTGTCGATTACCTCGGTACGGCCTATGCCGCCCTCTTCGATAATCAGCTCCACCTGGGAACTGTCCGCATCTATGGCGTTATCCAGGAATTCCCGAACCAGCGCCGCCGGGCGGTCTATCACCTCTCCGGCGGCTATCTTTCGGGACTCCTCCGGGGCCAGTACCCTGATACGGCTTTCCCCGGATACCGCCGGAACCGTCTCCGCCACCTAGTCCTCCTGATCGAAGAGGCTTAACTCGGGACTCTCGCTGGCTTTGGCCTCCGGGGCGTTCATCAGCACTTCTATGCGGCTCTCCACCTTTTCCAGATCCTTCTCCAGGGACCGGGCCAGGCGTATGCCTTCTTCAAAGGCCTTAAGCGCGTCGTCCAGGGAAATGTCGGTTTTACGGATCTGTTCCCCCAGGGATTCAAGCCGCTCAAGCCGTTCTTCAAAATTCTTCATGCTTCCTCCGGCAGTTCAGGCGATTCGCAGACCGCCTCGGTTTTTGCGATGATAAGCCCCTCCAGGGGCCGGATACTAAGCCCTTCCCCGGCCCGGACATCGGAAAAGCGGCGGACCACTTTGCCTGTCGCCCGGCTTATTACCACCGAGAAACCCCGGTCCAGCGCCGCCAGGGGACTTACCGCCTCCAGGCTGATCCGGGCAATTTCGGTCCGCCGCCGCAGTTCCTTCAGCCGTCCGCCCAGGGCCAAAAGCAGTTCTTCCTTGGCGTCGTCAAAGCGCACCAGCCGGGGCTGGAGTATATTTCTTATCCTATATTCCAGGTCTTCCAGGCTGAAGGGTCTTACCAGCAGTCTGGCCCGGTCTATTTTTGCCTGGATATGCTGATAGAAGCCGGCGGCGCTCCGCCGGACCGTTTCCAGAATCTCCCCCCGGCTGGCGCTTACCAGTTCCGCCGCCGCCGATGGGGTAGGGGCCCGGAGATCTGCGGCAAAGTCCGAGAGGACCCAGTCTATCTCGTGGCCCACGGCGCTTATCAGCGGAATAGCCGAAGCGGCCACCGCCCGGACCACCGCCTCTTCGGAGAAGGGAAGGAGATCCTCCAGGGATCCGCCCCCCCGGCCCAGGATAAGCACGTCCGCCAGATTCCACCGGTTGGCCTGTTCAATACGGCGGACAATGATTGGAGCGGCATCGCCGCCCTGGACCGGCGTGGGAAGGACGATCACCCGGATTCCCGCAGCCCGGCGGCGGAGTATGTTGAGAATATCCTGAATAGCCGCCCCGGTGGCGGAAGTTATCACCCCCACGGTCCCGGGAAAACGGGGGATGGGCTTTTTCCGCCCCTCGCCGAAGAGACCCTCCGCCGCAAGTTTCCGCTTCCGCTGTTCCAGCAGGGCCAGAATATCCCCCGCGCCGGCTTCTTCCATTTCTTCGCAGACGATCTGGTAGGCGCCCCGCAGGGCGTAGACCTCCAGGCTGCCCCGGACCCGGAGGAGCATCCCGTCCCTGGGCTCAAAACCCAGGCTGCGGAACCGGCTCTTGAACATCACCCCGGATATCGCCGCCCCGGCGTCTTTCAGGGTAAAGTAGAGATGTCCCGTACTGGAAGGCCGGCAATTGGAGAGTTCCCCTTCCACCACCAGGGAGGGAAAGGCCCGTTCCAGGTTTGCCTGGATGCGGCCGGTGAGCTCGGAAACGGTCAGCTTCTGGCTTAGATCCATGACTGACAGTATACGGGGGAGCGCCGGTCAGGTATAGTCCCCGCCCGCGCCGGCCCGGCTCTTCGGCCTCCGTTCACGTTCCCGGCCGTATCGAAGCCGCCGCGGCAAAGATACCGCCTGCCCGGCAATTTCAAGGCGGGAATGTTCAGGTTGAAGATCTGCTTTATTTCATTCCTATAATTGGTACACGCTATTAAAACGAATTTAAGTTTATCATAATTGTTTTTTCCTATATATATCGATCATATTCCCATCCACACTCATATGCGAAAAACTTAAATACTCTTTTCCGCTTTTTTTAAACGTGAACCAGAACGAACACTCTTATTTATTTCTTTTATTGTAATAGTTGTTTCAAATGTCCCATGTAAAGAATGGGCTGCCAAAAATAAAAACTCCGTTTTATTACTATCCAATCTAAATGCTACATCCTTTGACCAATAACCGCCCGCCTCAATGTACAATTCTTCTTCTACTTCTCCTAATACATCTGTATAAACTATCACTGTCGGTTCTGTACCAAAAGATAAATTTTTTACTAGATAATTGACAGTTATTAATTAAAATTAAAACCAGCTTTCTCACAAAAAACTCCTTAATGATAGATTACTACGACTAAAATCTAACATCAATATCATATTTTAACAACACTTGGCCCCCAGGGCATTGCGCCCGCCTCCCGGTAAAGCACTGAGGCGGCCCGCCGTTTCCACGGGCAGACTCCGAAGCTGTCCGCCGCAGGCGGACAGCCGGCCTCCCGCCCATCGTACCGGCGATTATGGAATAATCGCCGGTACGATGGGACCCCAGGGCCCCTTCTTCCCGCCGTTTTCAATCTGGACGGCGATGTACGCCGTCTTTCCGCTGTCCCCGTAATCGAACACTATCACGTTTTTCTTCCGCCGGGTGTAGAACGACTTGGTAAGCTCCTCCGGGTCCCGCGGCGGGGCTTCCCCCGGCGCCGCGACCTTGTACCAGACGCGGTAGCCCTTGTTCGCCCGGTCATTGGGGTCCCCCGACACGTAGACAATCTTTATCCCCAGCTCGTGGCGGCCC
>JAISMC010000056.1 GCA_031276965.1 Treponema sp. | reverse complement strand
GGCATATCTGGCCGGCTAGTTCTCCGCAGACTGTGGATCACCAGAGAACTATGTCTGTTTCTGTAATAATCGCAACCCCTTAAAGACTTGAAAAACAGAGTTTTGACACAGTCTCGGGGACTGAGCCCCCCTTCAGACGACAGAACAAGTCCACTGGATATTTTAAGTGAAAGCAGCGATAATCATATAGTATGAAAAGACCAGTGTTAGTTGTCTTAGCCGCCGGTATGGGAAGCCGTTACGGCGGCCTTAAGCAGATGGACAAAATCGGCGGCGGCGGAGAGGCCCTGCTGGATTATTCGGTCTACGATGCGCTGCGCTCGGGCTTTGAGCGGGTCGTGTTTATTATCCGCCGCGATTTTGAGGCGGATTTCAAAGAGCTTGTCCTGGGGCGCATGGGTTCTTCGGTGAAGTACGATCTGGTCTATCAGGAACTGGACAGTCTGATTCCGCCGGATATGCTGGCCGAAAGCCGGCGCATAGGCCGGACCAAGCCCTGGGGCACCACCCACGCCCTGCTCTGCGCGGAGGCTGCGGCGGACGCGCCCTTTACGGTGATCAACGCCGACGACTTCTACGGCAGGGAAGCCTTTGCTGTCATGGGGCAGTATCTTTCCGGCGGAATAAGCGACGGGGCCATTGTCCCCTACCGCCTGGAAAAGACCCTGAGCGCCCGGGGAACCGTTACCCGGGGCGTCTGTGTCATCAGGGACGGCCGCCTCAATTCGGTGGAAGAACTAAAGGCCATAGAAGAGAAGGACGGCCTTATCTTCAACACCGGCGATGACGGCGTCCGGCGGAATCTGGCCCCGGACACCCCCGTATCCATGAACTTCTGGGGTTTCCCTCCGGGGATATTTCCCCCGCTGCGGCGCTATTTTGAGGATTTCCTTGCGGCCTCGGGGAAAGAACTAAAGAGCGAATGTTACCTTCCCATGGCGGCGGACTGGCTTATCAAAAACAAGCTGCTTACAATCCGGGCGCTCAATGCGGATTCCGCCTGGTTCGGCGTAACCTACAAGGAAGACCGGGACGCGGCGGCGGCCCGCATTGCGGAGCTGACGGCCCGGGGCGTATACCCGGAAAGGCTCTGGAGCTGATGGCGGATCGTTTGTCCCTGCTTACGGGGATACTGGGCGAATTTGCAATCTACGGCGATTTTGAAACGCTTACGCCCTTTGGTTCCGGCCACATCAACGATACCTTTCGTTCCCGTTTGAACGGCAGACCCGGCTTTACCGGCGGACCAATGCGGCGGCGCCCCAGAGTCCCCGATTCCGGGTCCCTGCCGCCGCCTCCGAAGTGCCCTACATGGCTCCCGGTACGGGGCAGGTGAAAACCATGGGGAGCGCCCGCCTGCCCACTCTGCCCGGAGAGGATGCCAGTTACCCCGCAGCCTCGGATTATGCCAACGAGTATTTTTTTCAATGCGAAAAGAACCGCCGCGGGGGCCTTCCCTATCCCTGAGAATGCGCCGCCGGGGAAGACGGCTATGGCTATGCCGAGGCGTCCACTGCGCCCCTCCTGTACCGGAAGATGTTCTGCTGGGGGACCGGCCGGGGCGGCCCTGGATTATTACAAAAGGGCCTTTGAACGGGGGGATGACGCCGCCCTGGACCGTTTCTTTGCCGCCGAACCGGCCCATATCCGGGAGGGGGACGCCGCCTTGGCGGATCTGTGGACAGCCCGGGAGGTACGGCGGCGGACGGCGGCGGGCATAACGGGAGCGGAGGAGCAGGTCCGCCGCTCCCTGGCAGCGGGGGAATTGGAGCCGCCCAGGGAAATTGATTTTCGCATGTATACCACAGGGAGGGCTGAATTGATATAATAGGCTTGTCCGGGAACCCCGGTTTTCGGATAAATTCCGCCAAAAACGCCGCATTTTCGCAGTCATAAGGCGGGAGATTGCAGGACCCGTGCCGGATAAGTCCAATGACAAGGCTTTTTCAAAGGCCTTTGAAAGGAGGGTATATTTATCTTTTTATACCGGTTTTGGAAATACTACAGTTACGATAGAGAAACCATAAAAAACTGCCGGAACAGCATTGACCGGCACAATACCGTTATTCTTAAAACAATTACCCTGGCTACGGCAGTCTATTTACTTATATTTTCGTTTTTGCCCCTCTTTTTAGAGAAAAACCTGGAGAAAATGCTGGTCTATCTTGCCGCCGGAACGGTGGAATTCGGCTTTTTTTTCTTTGCCCGCCGGCTTTATATAAAGGATGTACAAAGAAGGGTTGTTATATACGCCTGCTTTTTGGGCTTTTTTATAGTGCTTATGATCTTCGGTATTTACATTGGGATTTTGAATAACAGCACCCATTATGCCATCAGCTTTATGATATTCCTGATCTGTTCCCAGCTTCTCTTCGTTTTCGATCCGCGGGTCAATCTTATCATGAATCTGATTATCGTTGTTGTTTTTTCTTTTTTTAGTTTTACATTTAAGCAGAAGTTTTTTGCGGCGATGGACACCGTTAACGGCGCCGCCGCCATGTTGATAGGGCATGTCTTCAATTGGACCGTTGCCCGTATCCTGATTGGTAAAATGGATTTAACCAGAAAACTTGAGGACGAGCGGAACCTCTTTAGGGAACAGAGCATTAAGGATGAGTTAACCGGCCTCAGTAACCGGCGGGATTTTCAGCATGGAATACACTTTTATATCTCCGTCTGCCGTCATGTGCATCAAACCGTGTGCGCCATGATGCTGGATGTGGACTACTTTAAAAGGTACAATGATCACTACGGTCATCCCGCGGGGGACTGTGTACTGCGGTCTATTGGGAAAGTGCTGATGCAGCTTAACAAGGAAGAGTCGGTTTTTACCGCCCGGGTGGGGGGCGAGGAATTCATCGTCCTCTGGATCGAGAACCGTATCGCCGAGACGGAACGGGTGGCCCGCAAACTCCGCCAAATGATCATCAACCTTGGAATACCCCATGAAAAATCCTCCACCGCCCCCTATGTTACCGTCAGCCTGGGGCTTTATGTGCTCCGGGGCGGCGCCCCGGATACCCCGGAGGAACTCTATTCCCGGGCCGATGCGGCCCTATACGAAGCCAAGCGCCGGGGCCGCAACTGTATCGTTCTGTTCGATTCCGGCGAAGCAATTTTCAGGACCGTTGAACTTTTGCCTCCGGAGTTAAACGTGGGCCGTCCCCGCGGACGGCATGGGAAGAAAAATCAGCCCGATAAGGAAGAAGCATGATCACCGGTATTGATATAGGGAGTACCATCACCAAGGCGGTGTGCATTGAATTCACCGGGGACAGGGGCCGGGTTGTGAAGAGCATTAAGACCAGGGCGGCGGATGCGGTAACCTCCGCCACCGGCGCCTTCGGCAAGATGCTGGTCGAGAACGACATCAAAATTAAAGACATTAAGAAGATCATGATCACCGGCGCGGGGGCGTCGAAGATAAAAAATGATCTCTTCGGCATACCCACGGAGAAGGTCGATGAGATTTTGGCTATCGGTATTGGGGGGATGTTTCTTTCGGGCAGGGAGAACATTATCATTACCAACATCGGGACCGGAACCGCCATTATCGAGGCAAAGAAGGACGGAATCGCCCACCTGGGCGGTTCCGGCGTCGGGGGGGGAACCATCCTGGGACTGGCGAAGAAGCTGCTTATGACCTCCAACTTTAACAGCATCATGGAGCTGGCGGGCCGGGGAAACCTGAACCAGGTGGATCTCCTTCTGGAGGATATCATGGATAAGGATATCAGCTTTCTCAACCGGGAAGCCACGGCGTCCAACTTTGGGAAGATGCTGGACAGCGCCAGGGACGAGGATATTGCCCTGGGGATTATCAATCTGGTCTTTCAGGTTATTGGCATGTTGTCGGTTTTTGCGGCAAAAAGCAAAAATATCGGCATGGTTACCGTAACCGGAAACGGCAGCAAGAATCCCATAGGCAGGACCATCCTCAAGGCCATCACCGACATCTACTCCGTAGGATTTGAATATCCCGCGGAGGCTGAATATACTACCGCCATCGGCGCGGGCCTGTCGTGGATCGGGGAGAAAGGATGAGCCTCCGCAGGGCAAGCCCTGCGGTATCTTAAGCTTCACTTTTGTTTGAACGGAGGCTCGTTCGATAGGAAGTTGCGGACCTTCGGTCCGATTATACCGTCAGGTTTAATACCAAATTTTTGTAAACGTTGTGAATCTCTATGGTACAGATAAATACGCTCATTTGTTGCAGGATAGAACACAGGGGGCCCTTTGACCAGACGGCGAAGGACCGCACGGTTTCTGCGGCTTATGATTCGCAGGCGGGGTTCATACCCAGGGGCTTGCCCCTGCTGCCGAATAATGTAAGCGGAGTGATGGAATTATAATGAGCGAGGCAGGTATTGGTATGAACCCCGCATACAATCCATACCTTGCAGAATGAAGATACCGGCAAGCAAGCTTGCTTCGAGCTTGCTCCTGGGTATCTTCATTCTTCCCGGCTGGAGTTGAGGCCGTATACCAGGCTGGAACCGGTTCTGCCCCGGATGCGGCCGGCAAAGGCCTTGTGGCAGGGGAAGAGATCCTTTACCTCATTGTAGGTGGCTTCGTCCAATAAGATCTTTTCCGCCGCCCGGCGGGTCAGCTTTTCAAGGCGGCTGGCAATATTGACCGCATCTCCCAGGACGGTGTATTCCTGACGGCGGACCGAACCGATGACTCCGGCGAAGACCGTTCCGGTGGCAAGCCCAATACCGGCGGCGACAGGATCGGCCAGGTACTTGGGGCGTACATCGTTGAAAGTTCTAAGGTAATCGCAGATCTCCTGGGCCGCCTCTATTGCATTTAGCGCGTCCCGGCCGCTTGTGAGGGGAGCGCCGAAGGTGGCCATAAGGCCGTCCCCGATAAGTTTATTCACCGAACCCCTGCGCCCGTATACCAGATCCATGATGTCCTTCAGAATATCATTGAGAAATTCCGCAAAAATTTCCGGCTCCAGCTTTTCTGCGATGCCGGTAGAATTCCTGATGTCAAAAAAAAGAACCGTTACCTTTTGTTTTTTTGTTCCCAGGGGATTTTTACCGGTTTTCCTGATGTAATCGATAATATCTTCTCCCAAATACCGGTTCAACAGCATGGTATCGGATATCATGTGCCTGCGCTGTTCCCGGATTTGCCGGCGCTCCTCTTTGAGTTGATTAAAAAAGGAGACAAGGGCTTCGACCAGTTCCGTTCTGGTTCTGATAATACCGTGATACCCCAGGATGCTGTTTCCTTCTTTCCACGTTATGGCGTCGATAATGCAGGGCAGGGGCGTACCGTCCCTGCGTTTCAGTATGAGGGGGTACTGATGGACTACGCCCTGCTTCTCGATGGTTTCCTGATAGGGGATGCGGTCCCCCTGGGAATCGAAGATAGCGATGACCTCCATCCCCAGAAGCGCTCCCCGCTCATGGCCGAGAAGGGCCTCCATAGCCTGATTCACTTCCAAAAACCGGCCTTCCCGGCTGGTGATGAACATGGCTTCTTTCGATTCCCTAAAGAACCGCTCAAATAAAGAATCGTTCGGATTGGCGCTGTTCATCCTGTGCTCGTTTCAAAGATTTCATCCGTTCCACCGGTTAAGGCATGAAGGGGAAAAATCAGGGTGAACTCGCTGTGCGAGCCCCGGCGGGATTTAAGGGAGAGCCTGCCTTTTAATTTTTTGACCCTGGCCGTTACCAAAGAGAGCCCCGCCCCTTTGCCGGCGATCCGGTCGGGATTTTCAGCGGTGGAAAAACCGGGATGAAAAATAAGCAGCATCTGTTCCCGCTCATTCATAGTATCGGCTTTTTCTTTGGTAATTATACCGGTCTTTAGGGCCCGCCGTTTGATTCTTTCACCGTCGAGACCCGTGCCGTCGTCCCGGTATACGATGCGCAGATTGGAACCATCGGCGGCGGCCCTGATACTGATGGCGCCGCTTTCAGCCTTGCCCGCCTTCCGGCGCTGTTCCGGCTTTTCAATGCCGTGGTAGATAGAATTCCGCACCAGCTGCACCAAAATATCTTTAATGGCCTTATGGGCATCCGGTTTAAAGCTCTGATCCTCAAGTCCCGTTATCGTAAGCTCCGCCTGTTTTCCGTACCGGCCTGCAAGCCGCCGGACCATTTGCTTGAGGGCGTCTTCCATCAGGCCAATCTTTGTGCCGGTTTCCGCATTGAGGGCATTGGAAAGACGCAGCCATTTGGCAAGCAGGGTGTTGAGTTGTTCCAGGGTTTTAAGCAGGACCGAACAGGAAAATACCAGGGGCAGAAAGTCTTCCCCGCTTAAGGTTTTTTTATTCCGTATCGCCAGGATTTTCTGTTCCAGATCTTCCGCCTGATCGGCGATAAAGTCCAGGGCCAGAAGCTCCGCATCCCCCTTAAGGGAATGGGAGTGGCGGAAGATTACATCAAGCTGTCCCCGGTAATCGCCGGTATCCGCCGGTCCGCCGTTAAGGGACTCCGGCCGGCGGAAGAATTCGTTAATCGCTTCGGCGTCCTGTTTTGCACTCTCCAGAAAGGACAAAAGGGTTCCGGGTTCCAGATGGAGGATCTTCTGAAGCATTTCCATCTCCCGGCGGTTTTCATCTTTGGCCTTTTCAATTTCCTCCACCAGTTCCGCCCGCTCCGTGGTGTCCCGGACCACCGAGAGGAGCTGTTCCACCCGGCCGTCCGGGCCGACCCGCCGGAAATCAAATTCCAGATGCCGTTCCGTAAACCCTCCGGCCAGGTTATCGAAGTAGGCGGTAACTTCTTTAAGGGGGTTCAGCCGCTCCACATGCCGCCATTGAAGTTCCCTGTTAAAGGCCGCCTCAAAAAATTCCTGCGCCGCGGACTGGGTTTTTCCGTCCAGAAAAGCGCCGAAAACTTCCATCACATCAAGTCCCGCCAGACCGGTCCGTTTAAGAATCGTTTCCAGCGATGAAGAGTAATAGGGGCCTATCTTGTATGAGGAATCCAGCAGAAAAAGACCGTCGCTGACATTTTCCAGTATATTGAGGTACTCCCTTTTTTCGACGGTTCCCTCCTGGAGCTTGTCCAGCACCGAGTTGTACATCCCGGCGATCTGTCCCGTTTCGGTAAAGGGCTCTTCCGGGGCCCGGAGGCTGATGTCCCCGGTCCGGGCCTGGGTATCAAGGACAGTGAAAAGGTCGTGAATCTCGGTAGTAACTCCGTGCTCCGCTTTGTTGAGTCCCTCCGCCTCATGTTCCATGGTAACCCGGATCGGGTGGAACCTGTTCAGCAGAAGCATGAAGGGCAGCGCAATGCCCAGGGCCAGAACGCCGCAGGCGAGGATGCCAAGCCCCTGGATGCCAATCTGTTCGAACCTGGAGAGGCCGGTACCCAGCAGCGCCGGATCCCCGAAGATACCCGCCGCCAGGGTTCCCCAGATTCCCGCCGCAAGATGTACCGGAATGGCGTCCACCGCATCGTCAATTCTAAACCGCACCAGAAGGGCCGAAGCCCCCATCATCACAAGCCCCCCCGCGCCGCCTATGATCACCGCCTGGGTTTCGTTAATGGCATGGCAGTTGGCGGTTACTGCCACCAGCCCCGCCAGGGAACCGTTAAGCACCAGCCCCACTTCGGGCTTCTTGGTGATGAACCAGCCTACAGCCAGGGTCAAGACCATGCCCGCCGCGCCCCCCAGCATGGTCCTGAGAATGATCCCCGGTACGGCGCCGTTCGCCGCCAGCGTGCTGGCTCCGTTAAAGCCTATCCAGCCGAACCAGAGGAGAAAAACCCCCAGAACGGCCATGGGTATGGAGGAACCGTTGATGGTCCTGACCTTCCCGTCATCGCCGAAACGGCCCGTCCGGGGACCGATGATGATAAGTATGGCCAGGGAGATCCAGCCCCCCATACTGTGAACCACCGTGGAACCGGCGAAATCCACAAAGCCCCGTTTTGCCAGCCATCCCAGGGCGGTCCCCTCCAGGGCCCCGCCCCAGGCCCAGTGTCCGAAGATGGGATAGATAAGGGCCGAGAGGAGCATAGTGGAAATGATGTAAGAACTAAAACGCATCCGTTCCGCCACCGCTCCGGATACGATGGTGGCGGAGGTACTGCAGAACACCGCCTGAAAGAGCAAAAACACCGCTGGCCATACCGAAGGAGGATTAAAAAGGAAAAAACTGCTTCCCAGGATTCCCCCCAGACTGACGCCGAACATAAGGCCGAAACCGGCGATCCAGAAAACCATGGTGGAGATGCCGTAGTCGGTCAGGTTTTTTATCGCCACGTTGATGCTGTTCTTCGACCGGGTCAGCCCCGACTCCACCATGGCAAAACCGGCCTGCATCATAAACACCAGGGCGCTGCCGGCGATTATCCAAACATAGTCAAGGGTTGTCCGTTCCATAGCCTACTCCAGTCCTACCGCAAGATGGGAAGTATAATTCTTCCATCTAATCGGGATAACAAAAACCGGCGGCTTAAGCTGCATGCTGATATTATCGATTTTTCCTTTCAATACTATGGGAACCGATATAAGGAAGGAGGAGCCGAAGATCTCCCGCATGTTTCCCGCGATGGTATTGGTCATTTCCCCGACCAGATCGTTGAGGGAGGCGTCGTCCAACTCTTCCTCTCCCAGAATGGATTTGCCGAATTCCGCAAGGAGCCCCTTGTCTGCGGTATAGTACACTCCGCCCCGGCGCGCTCCGGAGATGCCGATAATGCCGGTAAAATCAAAGACCGGATCATTTTCACGTTTGATATAAGGCAGTCCCATGACGGCGGGATCGCCGGTTATATTGAGGAAATATTCGGTTACAATTTTGATGATAGGTTTTAATTCATATTCGGTCATATCCCGCCCCTTAACACTTCCTCAATTTCCTTCTGCAGTTCCGCCGCAGTAAAAGGTTTGGGCAGAAACCCTTTAGCTCCCCTCTTAAGGGCCTGCAGGCCCGTAACCGGATCTTTTAAGGCCGAAATGACGAGAATTTTGGTATCCGGTTTTACGGCCAGCATCTTTTCCAGACAGGTAAGGCCGTCCATTTTAGGCATGGTAATATCCAGGGTAACCAGATCGGGCAGAAACCGGGAAAAAAGCCGCAGGGCAGCTTCCCCGTCCTCAGCGGCCCCCACCAGGGTAAACCGTTTGGCCTCCAGGTATTTCTCGATAGCCCTCCGCATGATGTTGGAATCGTCCACAATAAGCAGCTTCATAAAGACCCCCTTGATCTACCATCTGGATCCGGTTCACCCAGTCATAGGCGAATTTATGCATAAATATATAGTATTATGCTTTATTATGTATATTTATACATATATTAACCGGTGTCAACCATGACCGGAACAGCCGGCAGGGACGTTTCCGGAATCCGGCCGTACAGGATACGGTAAACGGCGCCCATTAGAACCCCGTGATGCCTAAAAATAAAATCCAGCCGAAAAAGCGGATGCCTAATAACTAAAAATCCAGTCCAAAACTATACCAGCCTTATCAGGGAGATAAGGCAGATGAGGTTGGACATGAAT
>JAISMC010000143.1 GCA_031276965.1 Treponema sp. | reverse complement strand
TCTGTTCTATCCCCTGTTCCCTGAAAACCTGCCGGCTGGATACGGGAAAGAAATCCGCCAATTCCATCAGATACCGCAAAAGACCGCGAATGCCGTCCAGGGTGTAGGAAGACGCCGTTTCAGGGAGAGCGGCGGCGCTTGCGGTATCATCGGGGCTTTCGGCAACGGCGGCATTGGCGGTCTCAACAGCATCGGCAACGGCGTTTGCGGTGTCAGCGGGAACAGAAGCGCCCATAAAAACATCATCGGCTTCGAAAATTTCTACCTGGGGCAAATCCGCGGACGATACCCCCGCTGTTTCGGCTGCCTGCTTTGTCGCCAGGGCGGTTTTGTAATTGGCCCGAAGAATTTCGTTGGCCGGATACCTATCCAACCCTCTTTTGAAGAAACTGACGGCCCTGCCGAATTCGTGGAGCAGGTAATAAGTGGCGCCCAGATTGATATAGGCGGGAACAACCGAAGATTCATTTTCTACCGCTTTGGCATAAGCCATAGCCGCTGATTTGAAGTTCCCCAGTTGTTTGTAGACTTTGCCAAGGTTATACTGGAATTCGGCCCTGGTAGGATCGATATCAATGGCTTCGAGCAGGGCGCCCAGAGCATCATGGGACTTTCCCTCAAGGCGGTATACTATGGCAAGGTTGTTGAGCGCGTCTGTATCCCGATTGTTTTTTGCGAGAAGGGCGTTAAATTTCGCCGCCGCGTCTTCCAGTTTTCCCGCCTGAGCCAGGGAAATTCCCGATTGCAGCTGGAATTTCCGGTCACCGGAAATCTGAACGTCTGTACTCATTCAATCATCCTTAAAGGCCGCGCCGTCACCTCCCTTGAAAATTCACCCACATGCGCCGGATTCATTCTATCATACGAGGCAACCGCAAAATAATACAACACGCCGTTCGAAAATCCTTCAATACGAATCGAATTCCGTTTTCCCGCATTGATGGGCGATACTCCAAGTATAGCATCTTCTCCAAAAAAGTCACCCCTCGAAGTACCATAATATATCAAATAACCCTCGGTATCTCTGTCCACGCTGTTATTCCAGGAAAGTTCCACAGCCCCGTCCTTAGGCAGGGCAGTGACAATTGAAGGCGGCCGGGGAGGATAGTCGGGAATGTAGGTGATACACAGTTCCTCCAGATAGGGAGTGGTTTCGCCGTTACCCGATGGGTACAATTCGGCGGCAAGCTGGATATAGCGGCCCCGGACGTTTTTGAGTTCCATTCCCGGCTCAAAAGGTGTCCAGGCCGTCTCGCCGGAATTTGCCTCGGCGAAATTCCGGAGAAAGGGGGTTTCCGATGTCCTGAAAAAAAGGCGTATCGCCGAAGCATCGGGAAAATTGAGTGCGCTATTCCCGGCGGCGGAAGCGGTGATTACCCGTACCCGGCCGTTGGTCGTCTTTCCATCGGGGTATGATATACGCCCGCCGCGGGCCTCAATTTTGAGTATCTCGTTACTGCCATCCCCCAGATCCAGAAACCGGGTTTCCAGCCTGCCCCCGCTCCGGGGGTATTTTTGCAAGGGGGGATCCCCCGCGAAAGAGCCGTAAAGCCGGAATTCGTCTATCATCCCCGTGAAACGATTCCCCAAAATCAGCCTGCTCCCCTTACCGGTGATGGGGGTAAAGACCTCACCTCCCTCCCGGCCCGATGATGTGACGTAAACGATACTCTCCGTTTGGCCGTCAAGCAGGTATTCAAGAAAACCGCTGCTGGAATCAAAGCGGATCAAATGATGAGTCCACGTCCGGGGGATCAGCGGGCTTATACCGCTGAAGGAAAACGACAGGTAGTTCTGGTCCCGCGAATCGGCAAAAAAATCCTGAAATAGCCACTCGATCCGGTTCCGGGATACAAATGCCTGAATCCGCTGGGCAACATGGCTGCCACCGGCGGTAAGCCGGGTAGCGGACCAAAAGAGGATATGTTCCCCGTTTTCCAGGTTTTCGCCGTTAAGCCAGAATTCCAGGGTAAAGTCCCCGAAACGCCGGTCCGGCGCGAACAGCGCCTGGGGCAGACGGGGAGTGATAACCAGAGGTTCCACTTTCTCCGTCGCGACCGGCAAATTTTCGGAAACGCTCCTGGCAAAATGGATCGCCCCCATGCCTGCCCTGGCCCGGCGCTGGCTTGCGGCGCTTGCCGGGGAATTGGCCATTACCAGATAATGGCCGGTTTTGTCGGAAAAAAGATCCGGGCGGCCTTCGTCAAAATTGAGATAAAGGTCGAGTTCTGTTTCCCTGGACGAGCTTTGCGGGGCCCTGTTTACGGGCAGGATACGGCTTTCGCTCACCAGCGCCATTACCGGCACGGGCCGTACCGCCGGCGTTTCGGCGACACCCTGGCGGATTACGGCATCGTCCCAGCCCGTCTTGCCGCCGATAACCAGCGTCTCTTCTCCCAGGGCATGAAGGCTACCACAGACAAGGAAAAACGTGTAAACTATAAGGGATAAACGGATATTGCTTTTCATAGGGTTCTTTTATTATCGGTAAATACAAGCATATATGAAAGAAAGTGTTTCTGACAACCCCGCGTTACTCAGGGAAACCGCCCGCAATGCTCCCCGTGAACCGGGAATCTACCTCATGCGGGATGAGGAAAACCGGATCGTCTATATAGGCAAGGCGCGAATCCTGAAGAACCGGCTGAATTCCTACTTTTCCGGGGAAAAGGACGTTAAAACCGCCACCCTGATGCGGCATGTCCGGTCTATCGAAACTATTATTGTCACCAACGAGTACGAGGCCCTGCTTCTGGAAAACACTCTGATCAAGCAGCACACGCCTAAGTACAA
>JAISMC010000112.1 GCA_031276965.1 Treponema sp. | reverse complement strand
GACCGCCTTGCCATGACCGGGGAGCTTTCCCTGACGGGCCAGGTTTTGCCCATCGGGGGGCTTAAGGAAAAGACCATCGCCGCCCGGCGGAACAAGGCCCGGCACATCATTATCCCCAGGCAAAACCTGCGGGACCTGGACGAGATCCCCGAAAACGTAAAACGGGGCATCGAATTCCACCCGGTGGAACGCTTTGACGAGGTCCTGGCCCTGGCTTTGCCGTAGAAACGGCCTGCAGGCGGCTTCGGCGTTTAGCCGCCGCCGGCATTTTGGTTCCGGTACGCGATGGGGGAAACGCCGGTTTCCTCTTTGAAGGCTCGGTAGAACCGGGCATTGTCTTTGTAGCCCACCTGATCGGCCACGGAATAGAGCTTGAGGTTCGTCATTTTTATCAGGGCCTTGGCTTTTTCTATCCGTAGGTGCCGCAGGTAATGGCCGTAGGTGACGCCCGTCTTTTGCCGGAAAAGGGTGGAAAGGTAGTTGGGGTGCAGCTCCAGTTTTTGGGAAATTATCTTTAGGCTTATTCGCCGCCGATAATTAGTCTCGATGAATTTCTTGATTCGCCTGACGGTGTAGTCCTCAATATCGGCGGCCCCCTGCTGTTCCCGAAGTGCGAGCCGTTCACGGATATAACAATCAAGGCATTCGTGCATGCCCCGCAGTATCCCGGATGCGGAAGCTTCGCTTTGGATGATGCGGACCAGATCTTTTCCGGTGAATTTGTATTTGCCGATGACGCTGATATACCCCGCGTCCGCTTCCATGAGCCCGTATACCAGGGAACAGAGAAAACGCCGCGCCTCGTCAACTGGCACTCTGTCTTGTTTGAGCAGCCCGAACAGGCGATCCAACAGGGGCCTTAGGTTTTCCGTGGAACAGTCGCACAGGGCATTGATAAGCCGCGCTTTTAGTTCCTCAAACGGGTAATGCTCTTCGGGATCCCATTCTTCCCGCACATCGTAAAACTGCTTGGCCAATTCCCCCAGCGCCTCTTGCCACGCCGTCGCGGCGTGTTTGAGGTCCTTTACCGTCGATATGCCGAAACGGCCGCATTGCCCGCTAACGAGGCGGGACAGGTTTTCCCGCTTTTCCGTCAATTTTTCCCGCCGGGACACGATGGCCGCCCCAAAATACGGGCCTTCGGCCCCCCGGAAGATCCGGCAGCCCGCCGGGCTGTCATGTTCCAGACTCGTAGTAAAACGGGTAAGCAAGTCTTCCGAATCCGCCGTGGCAAAGAATACGGCATTTTTTTCATCCCTGCCCCCTTCTTTCCGGGGGGGAAAGAGTTCTTCCCAGGCTTTTCCCGCCGCAAGCCGCGTAAAGTAGTAGCGCTGTTCCAGCCGGCGGTACTCCGCATCGTCCCGGAAAAGCGCGGGGGTTCCGGCTGCCTGTTTCCCCGCCGGAGCGTGAAGCCCCTCCCGCGCCGTTTCCGCAAGGCAATTTGCCGCCAGGGCGCAAAGTTCTTCCGGCGCCACCGGTTTGAGCAGGTAATCCACCGCCCCCATTTTGAGGGTTTCCCGGACAAAGGCGTAGTCATCAAAACTGCTCAGGATGATCAGATGTTTTCGCAGTCCCAGGGATTTAAGTTTCCGCATCAGCTCTACCCCGCCGCAGAGGGGCATCTTAATATCCGCGATAATAAGATCTATGGGAATAGCGCATATCATTTCCAGCGCTTCCAAGCCGTTGGCGGCCTGGCGTATGACGGATTCCCCGGAGAAACGTTTTTCCAGAATCCGTGCGATACTCTCTCTGATATGTTGTTCGTCATCAACGATAAGGATACTGGACATTATGTTTCCTTTCCGTCATGCCCGGGGGCAGTTCCTGCGGCAGCCTGACAATAACCATTGTACCGCTGTCTATTCCGGATTCCAGGCTGATCCCGTATTCTTCGCCGTAGTAAAGCTGTATCCGCCGATTTACGTTTCGCAGGCCGATACTATTGAAATCATCATTTTCGCCCCGGATATAACCCCTCAGCTTATTCAGTCTCTCCTCCTGAATTCCCACACCGTTATCAATTACCCTGAACACAATACTGTCCCCTTCCCGCACGCCGAGCACCGTTATGGCCCCGTTTTCCGCCAGGAAACTTATGCCGTGATACAGGGCGTTTTCCACCAGGGGCTGCAGTAACAGTTTTGGTATTACGGTATCGTACAGGGCCCTGTCAACATGTACATGAAAACAGACCCGGTCACGGTGATGGAACCGCTGCAGCCGGATATAATCTTCCAGGCATTCAAGTTCCCTGCCGATGGTAACTATTTCATCGGGGGCGGAGATGCCGTAGCGCAGGGTTCTTGCCAGGAGGGAGGCCATTTCCCCAATGTCCCGCCCGCTTCCGGAATCCGCTGCGGATCGGATGCCCTCCAGGGTATTGTAGAGAAAATGGGGGTTTATCTGTTGACGGAGCATCTGCAGCTCTGTTTGCGTATAAGAAAGCTCCCGCTGGTATTCTTCGCGGATAAGACCGTATACGATGAAATAGGTAAAGAGCAAAACAACGGCCAGGAACAGCAGCAGGGCAACATAGGGGAACGCTTGTCGGCGGAGGCTGTCCGTGAGCGCCGAATCCAGCGGCGTTTCGATGGCGCACAGATACGGCGGCAGCGCGATAGAATAGGTGTAAAGTTTCCCCCCTATTATGACGGTTCCCGCCTCCTTCCCCGCCGGTATACGCCTCCTCAGGGTCTCGCTGGCCCTTTTTTCCAAAGAACCGGCGAGAATCCGTCCGGATTCGTTAAACAGCCCTAATTGTTCGGTCCCGAGGTTCCGCCTTTGATAAAATGATTCCAGCGGGGGGCCCAGGTCCGCCGCCGCCAGGATTGCCCCCACGTTTTTAAACTGCTCGGTGTTGAATATCGACCGGGAAAGGAACAGAAGATACGGGGAGGGCGTTTCTTCGATTTTTTCCAGCGGGGGAAGGGCGTGTCCCGGCCATAGGTACTCCTTTCCCCGGGCGGACATGGTTTCCCGAAACCACACCGAGTCCTTTTGGGGCAGGGTGGGAATTCCAAAATTAACCATCCGGCTGTTGTACAGGTAGCCCTGTCCCGAACGAAAACAGAGTCCCTCCCCCTCCTGGTCGAATACGTAGATTTGCAGAATCAGGGGGTACTGCTCAAAAAGAACCTGGCATTGGTTCATAACATCCCAGTCCAGCATGCTGCGATGGTACTTTGATGGTTCGGCAAGGTATTCGTAAGTTTCCGTGGGCCGCTGATTTACCCGGATCACTGGAAATTTGGTGATTCCGCTCAGGCTCCTCAGCGTATTCCGCAGGTATTCAACCGTCTCATTTACCAGATGGGAATTGGTCAGGACAATATATGAAACCTCGCCGCGGAGGGAAGAATAGACCATTACCGCGAACCATGAGACCAGAAAGGCGGCCAGCATAAAAAATATCAATCGCAGTCGGTTAAGAATCGAAATACGTCCCAGGAGGCCATAGAAAGTCCTGCCCAGCCGGGTTCTCGTCAACAGGAAATCCCGTTTCATGTAGGAAACAGCATAACACGATTCTTGCCTTGTGATTCGCAAATTCGCCAAATTCAGCGAATTTTTCACAAATTTGACACTATATATGGGGTATGCATGGTCTATTATGTCATATATAGCGTAGCTTTACGAAACCGCGAATAACTGGATTCTTAAAAAAAGACAAAAAATATGAGATTTCGCAATTCCGTTTCAGAACAGCAGGGTTCATGGTGGAAGCGGGATCTTTCCGGTTCGGGAAATTCCCGCCGTTTTTATAACGCTAACGTATGGAGGGTGATTATGAAACAAATGAAAGCGCGATTTATGGGGATTCCGCTTTGCGCTCTGCTATTGGTTCCCGGTCTGGTTTTTGCGGGCGCCAAACAGGATGTCCAAAAAAGACAGGCAAAGGCCGTCAAGCTGGAATATTTCTCCCTAAAGCCCGAAGTTGTGGGGGTTATGGACACGATCATTGCCCGTTTTAACCGGGAAAACCCCGGCATCGAAGTTACCCAGACTTCGGTGGCCGATTCCGGGACGGTGCTTTTGACCCGCATATCCACCAACGCCATGCCGGATCTGCTGCAGTCCTTTCCGGCGGAGGACAAATACAAAGTTATGTTTGATGACGGCCTGATGACGGAGCTTACGGACCAGCCGTTTATGAAGAACGTGCAGCAGGCCATGCTGGATATGGCGGCCTACAGGGGAAAACAATATGCCCTGCCCATGACCCTGAGTTCTTACGGAATCTACTACCGCACCGATATTTTTGAGAAATACGGCATCAAGGAACCGGCCACCTATGATGAACTTATCGGCGCCTGCAAAACCTTACAAGCGGCGGGCATTGACGCCTTCGCGCTACCAAATAAGGATGTCGGCAACACCGCCCAGCGGCTGGAACGGCTTATCGGGGTACTCAACAACAATTCTAACGAGGAATTCAAAAAAATTAAGTCCGGAGCCATGAAAGTAGAAGATTCAGTTACTATTCGCCGCTTTGCCCAAATGTGCGTGGAGATTGCCCGGTACGGCACCCGCGATTCCCTGGGTCTTGATTATGAATCAGCGGTGGCGGATTTGGTAAACGGCAAGGCCGCCATGATGATATCCGGCACCTGGATGCTCTCCACCATGCAGCAAAGCGATCCGAACATCAAAATCAAACTGATGCCCTTCCCCTCGCCCCTGGGCGCTAAACCCATGGTGCCGGTCAATATTGATACATCCTTCTCCCTGGCTGCCGATTGTGAATACCAGGCCGAGGGGCTTAAATTTATCGAATTCCTGTCCCGCACCGATATTGCCCAGATCTACTACGAAGTTGACGGCAACGTGAATATGATCAAGGGGGTAGTCTACGACAAACAGCCGCACATGACGATGAAAGGCCTTATGGATAAGGGGGACATGTTCCTGACGCAGGTGAATTTCTGGCCCACGGGCCTGCGGGAAGAGATGCGTCCCGCCTCCCAGCAAATATTCATGGATGGCAGCGTTGATAATTTTGTGGCCGCCTTTGGCGAAGCTATTCGGAAAAAGTACCCATAAGCGGGATGTGCGGCCCCCGGAGGCACGGCTTCCGGGGCCGGTATATTCGCCAAACATACGGAAAGGATCAGCGTGCCTGATATGAAAATAAACCGGGAACGACAGATATGTTTTGCCCTGTTTACCGCGCCGGGACTGGCGCTCTATGCGTTATTCTTTATTTTTCCGGTGATTATGGGCTTTTATTACGGCATGACTGACTGGAACGGCATTACCAGGCGTTATCATTTCATCGGCCTGCGTAATTTTTTTGCCGTTTTTCAGGACAAGCGTTTTGGCAGGGCTATTTTATTTAATCTGCGTTACTGCGTACTCCTTACCGCCTGCATTGCGGTCCTGGGGATTGTCATAGCCCTGCTCCTTAACCGGAAGATCCGGGGGATAACCTTTTTCCGGGCCGCCCACTTTCTCCCCGCCGTACTAAGCGGCCTTACCGTGGGCCTTATCTTTAACCAGATCCTGTACCGGGCCCTTCCCCCCGCCGGGCAGGCCCTGGGTATCGGCTGGCTGAGTAACAACCTGCTTTCCAGCCCCCGGACGGCGATGACGGGTATTCTATTTGTCCATGTCTGGCAGGGGGTGTCCATGCCGACACTGTTGTTTCTCGCCGGACTCCAGGCCGTGCCGGAGGAACTTCTGGAGGCGGCGGCCATAGACGGCGCCGGCCCCTTCCGGCGTTTCCGCCAGGTAACGTTCCCGTTTCTCCTGCCGGTCCTCAGCGTGGTAATGGTGCTTACCGTAAAAAGCGGCCTCATGGTTTTTGATTACGTTAAGGCCCTTACCGACGGCGGGCCCGGCGGCTCGACGGAAAGTATTTCCCTGCTTATCTATTCTAACGCCTTTGTGGAAAATAAATATAGTTACGCCATTGCCGAGGCGGTATTGGCCGGAGTCCTGATTGCCCTGATTTCGGCTGTCCAGATTTCCATAACCAACAAGAAAATGGCCTAGCATTATGAAAATAGGAAAAACCGAGCGGGCGCTGCGTTATGCCCTTTTAAGCTGCGGGGTTTTGATGATTCTCCTGCCCTTGTACATGACGCTTATAACCGCCTTTAAAACCACTGCGGAAAACACCGCCAGTTTCTTTGCCCTGCCCCGTTCCCTATACCTGGGGAATTTTAAGGCGGTCCTCCAACGGGGCGGGTACCTGCGGGCCTTCTTCAACACCGTGTATATCACCGTCGGGGTTATTGTGGGAAACCTGCTCCTTATGCCCGCCCTCAGTTACGCCATTTCCCGGTCCATGCGGTCCAGCCGGGTATACCGGCTTATCTATTATTTTATATTGCTGGGTATTTTCATCCCCTTTGAGGTAAAAATGATGCCCCTGGTCAAATTGATGAGCTGGCTTCACCTGCTGCACCCCAGCGGTTTCATTCTTCTCTGCATATCCAGTTCCACCTGCGAAGCGGTGTTCCTGTACGTGGGGTTCCTCCATTCCGTCCCCGCTGACATGGAGGAGGCTGCCTATATCGACGGGGCCGACACCTTCCAGACTTATACCCGGATTGTCTTCCCCCTGCTGCAGCCCATGATGATCACCGTTATCATTCGCAACGGCCTTTGGATATGGAACGACTTCATGCTGCCCCTGGTAACTCTGAACCGGTCCAGCGCGTTCTGGACTTTGACGTTGTTCCAGTATAATTTTAAGACAGAGTATACGACCGATTATTCTCTCAGCTTCGCTTCTTTCTGTATGTCCATGATCCCCATTGTGGTTTTTTATGTTTTTATGCAGAAACATATTATCGGGGGCCTTACCGGCGGGGCGGTAAAGGGCTAAGGGGTATGCTATGAGATTACAGTACTTGGGAACCGGCGCGGCGGAGGGGATCCCCGCCACGTTTTGCGCCTGCCCGGTCTGCAAGGAAGCGGCCCGGCGGGGGGGCCGGGAAATTCGGACCCG
>JAISMC010000034.1 GCA_031276965.1 Treponema sp. | reverse complement strand
ACGGCCACCTGCAGGGACTCCCGGTCCCGGGGAAGGATCCGCCGCCGGTCGAAGCCCGACTTGACCGTAGCCGCGGCGATGCCGGTCCAGTCCGCAAGCCAGGGGTCCCGGCGGATATCCCCGGGGACCTCGCCGCCGGCAAGGAGTTCCCTGAACCGGGGCCAGTCAAAGGCTTCCGGCCGCCGCTCCGCCGCCCGGGCGGCGCCAAGGGCATTTCCGCCGGCGCTTCCGCCGGAATCGGAGGCTCCCGCGGCATCGGCCTTCCCCGCGGCGTGGAAGGCGGCGGCAAGTTCCCGGAAGAAGAAGGCGTCGATCCCGCCGCTCCAGCTCAGAACGATGCGGTCCCCGGCGGCGTCGAAGGGGAACAGGGCCCCCGCGGGCCGCAGATAACCCGGGGGAATGTCCGACTGAGGCCAGTAAGGCCAGGCCAGAAGGGGACTGGTCAGACCGGCGGGGATCTCCAGATCCCCGAAGTCCGCTGCGGCCCCATCCCGAAAAACCCGCCCCCCCGCCGGATCGATCCACTCAAGACGCCACCGGGGTTCCCCGAGCAGTTCCGTCCAGGCGGCGGGGAGAGGGGGAGGATCCGCCCGGTACCGGGCCGGAAGCATGGGATTCCCGCAGGCGGAAAAGAGTATGCCTGCGAGGAAAACGCAAATAAAAGTTGAAAAATACTTCATATATAGTATACGGCGGCGAATCGGTAGATTGCTTTAATTGAATTTATATTGCATACTAAAAACAAATGGCTGATAACGCGGATTTTCAAACAAAACTATCCGAGGCGCTGCAGATTCGGCAGGATTGGCTTAAAAAAAACGAGCTGCCAAAACTGAAGGAAGAGTTTAGGACCTTTCACAACGCCTACTATTCCCTCTACAAGCTGTTTATCAGCCGGGGACTGGTTCCTGCGGATCCCTACAAGGACGAAGTGAAGATCGGAGAGATCGAAGTCCCCCCGGCGGGGCCCTTCCCCGAGGCGGAACGGATGGAACAGCTCAGCATCCGCCTGGCGAGCTACGACAATCAGCTTGACTTCCTGGTTAACTTTTACCAGTTCAGCCTGGAATACCTGGGGCTGGACAAGATCAAGCGGATCTTGGGGCTGGTAAAATACATCGACTGGGTAAGCCTCTCCGGTGATTCCTCCCAGGTCAATACCAGGGTCATGCTGGAGCTGGTCAACCAGGTGAAGATAGGGGCGGATCCGCTTTCCGCGAGTATTATCAACGAAGCCCTGGGGAATTTATCCCGTACCACCGGAACCATCCTTGGATATCTCAAAGAGGTGACCGAATATAACCGGGAAGCCTTTAAGCTGTTGCTGCGGACCAAGGTGGTCTCTGGAATGTCCCCCAATGAGGCCTCCCAGCTCCCCCAGATAAAGAAGAAATTCGCCCAGGCCCTGCCGGGCAAACCCTTCTACCCGGATCTTGCGGAGGAGATGATCCGGGAAGATTACTCCAAGGACGGGCCGGCCCTGCAGGAAAAGGTACTGAAACTGTTTGCGGTTCCGGAGGCCAAGCCAAAGACGGTGAAAGCCGCGGTTTCCTTTAAATCCATATTGATTGAAGGGCTCTTTGCCATCGGTTCCGTATCGTCGATCATCGGAGAGATTAGTCCAAAAATCGATGAAAATGAGCAGATATTGGAAAACCAGCGAAACGGCTTTTGGGATAAGTTCAAACGGCTCATGAATCAGATGATGAACAAAGAGCCGGAGCCCGCCATATATGAGGTTGAATACATGGATGCCGTCCGGGGGGTTCCCGTGCGGGAAAAGGTGAACGTGCAGCATCTCAGGGCGGAAATGGACCGCAAGGCCAGGATACTCCAGGGGCTCAACACCCGGAATAATGCCCTTGCCCGGCTGGAAGCCATAGACGAAGCCCAGCTTATCAGCCATCTGGAGAAAAACATCCGGGACATACAGTCCCTGCACAAGACCCTTTCCGCGCTGGACGATTATTTTAAGGCTGCAACGGGCAAAGAGGATAGGGATAAGATCAAGGGGATAAAGCCGGAACTGGCAGCCATGAAAAACGCCATTCTCAAGGCAAACCAGAAGCGATTCGAGTACAGCGCCCAAAAAGAAGAGGAAGAGCAGCTTAGACGGCTTGGGATCGGCGCCACGGAATGAGGAGGGGAGATATGCCTAAATCCGGTAAAAAAAACGCCGCCTTCAAGCCAACCCGGCGGCGGGGCCTTTGGTTCTTCTGTTTAGCCCTGACGATCCTCTGGGGCTGCGCGACAACGGCGCCGCCGGGGCAGGACCCCGGAACATCCCGGATCCCCGCTCCCGGGGAACAGCCCGGCGGGAATGTTCCCGGCGGGGAGGATGGGGCCGAAAACCCGGATCGGGAGGAGCCAAACTTCGCCGAAGTCCGGCCGGATATTGCAAACCGGGATGAGCTTAGGGTGGTTTTTTTCAGCGACCCCGCGGAACTGGACTTCAGAAAATCCTATATCGCCAGCGAGGCCCAGCTTTTTACCGCCCTCTACGAGGGGCTCTTCTCCTACCATCCCTTTACCATGGAACCGGTTCCCGCCATGGCCAAATCCTGGAAAGTTTCGGAGGACAAGAAGCAGTGGACCTTCAGCCTCCGGGATACGGCCCGGTATTGGAACGGAGATCCCGTTACCGCGGAGGATTTCCGCGCCGCCTGGCTTTCCCTGCTGGACCCTTCCCGGGAATCGCCCTACTCGTCCCTCTTTGATATTATCCTGGGGGC
>JAISMC010000012.1 GCA_031276965.1 Treponema sp. | reverse complement strand
GTAAAAATCACCGCCGATGCTTTTGGCGCCTATATCGCGGCGGGACTGGCGGGGATGTACATCTTTCATTTCCTTATCAATGTGGGAATGACCATGGGGATCATGCCCATCACCGGAATACCCCTGCTGTTTATGTCCTATGGCGGATCGGCGGTGATTTCCGCCATGACCGGGATCGGCCTTTCCCTGAGCATATATGTCAGGCGATATACTCATTGACCCGGTCCGGGACCTTGGCGCGGCGCTGCTGACGGTAGAAAAGCCGGCCCGCTATACGGGCGGCGAATACGGCATGCTGGCCCGCGCCGGCGCCCCTTTCCAGACTGCCATTGCCTTTCCCGATCTTTACGAGATCGGCATGTCAAACCAGGCCCTGCGTATCCTCTACAACCGCCTGAACGAACTGCCGGGGGTTTCCTGCGACCGGGTTTTTGTTCCGGCCCCCGATTTTGAGGCCCTCCTGCGCAATCGATCAATGCCCCTCTACGGCCTGGATACGGGGATGCCCCTGAAGAAGCTTGATCTGCTGCTTTTCACCCTGGGTTACGAACTGGGGATCGGATCGGCGCTGACCATACTGGATTTGGCGGATATTCCCGTCCGCCGGGATCAGCGGGGGGAAGATGATCCTATCGTTATCATGGGGGGGCCCTGCGTATCAAACCCCCTGCCTTACGCCGCCTTTGTTGATGCCTTTTGGATCGGGGAGGCGGAGGCCGGCTTTTTTGAGCTGGCGGAAGAACTGTCCCGGGTAAAAGGGGAGGGGAGGGGGAAATCCCTTGCCGTTTTGTCGCGGCACCCTTCGGTATGGACCTGGGAAAAACAAGAAGCCCGGCGGGGAGTAGACCTGGATTTCGCGATCCGGCCTCCGGGGGCTGCGGTTTTTCCCGTTCCCAGTATGAAGGTTGTACAGCACCACGGGGCCGTAGAAATAATGCGGGGCTGCCCCAACGGCTGCCGTTTTTGCCACGCAGGATTCTGGTACCGTCCCATGCGGCAAAAAAACGCCTCCGTGGTCTTCAAAGAAGCTGAGGACTTTATCCGCAAAGGAGGCTACCGGGAAATAAGCCTTTCCTCCCTTTCCAGCGGCGACTATCAATTCCTGGATCCGCTGGTAGATACCCTGCGCGAATCCTTTTCCGGCGCCCGCGTATCTTTCCAGCTTCCCTCCCTCCGGGTTTCATCCTTTTCGCTTCCCCTCCTGGAAAAAATATCGGCGGTCCGCAAGAGCGGTCTCACCTTCGCGGTGGAAACCCCCGAACAGGCCCGGCAAATGGCAATTAACAAGGAAGTTTCCCTGGACAGCGTCGCCCAAATCCTGGGGGAGGCCCGGGGAAACGGCTGGCGAGGCGCGAAGTTCTATTTTATGATCGGCCTTCCCCCGCCGAAATCCCCCGAAAACCAGGACGAGGCGGAGGGGATCATCGCTTTTATCCGGGAACTCTACCGCAGGGTACGGATGCACTTTAACATTACCGTCGGGGTCTTTGTCCCCAAACCCCATACCCCGTACCAGCGGGCCCCCCAAATTGGGATTGAAGAGGCCCGGGGGATTCTGGAACGGATCCGCGGTAGTCTCAAAAGCGAAGGCCACAGGGTAAGCGTTTCGGATCCTCTGGTTTCCCTTATCGAGGGCGTTATAAGCCGGGGAGACGCGGATACGGCGATCCTTATCGAAGAGGCTTGGCGCGGGGGCTGCCGCCTTGACGCATGGCAGGACAGTATCCGCAAAGACATTTGGCAGGATGTTCTCCAGGCCCGTCCGGCCCAGGTATCCCGGATTTTGCGGGGCTGGGAGGAAGGGGAGGGGCTTCCCTGGGATCGCATTAACGGCGGCGTACAGGCAGATTACTTTTCCCGTGAATATTCCCGTTCAATAAACAGTGTAATTACTTCGCCATGTATTGAAAAATGCACACGTTCCTGTGGAATATGTGAAACTAAGCGGAGAATTGTCAAGAATAATATACAGGAACAAGTAAAGAAGCAGATTATTCAGCCGGAGGAAGCGCCGGGGACCCGGCGAATTCTCTTTTCTTTTGAGAAAACGGGCTCCGCCGTCTTTCATTCCCACCTTTCCGTCCAGGAGGTCTTTTCTATGGCCTTCTTGCGGGCCAATATCCCCGCCCTCTATTCCGCGGGTTTCAACCCCCTGCCCAGGCTGGAAATAACGGCGCCCCTGTCCCTGGGCATCGCGTCGCGGGCAGAAGTTGCCGCCCTTGATACGGAGGTTTTTTTTGAAGCCGCCTTGTTCCGGGACCGCATGAATCAGAGCCTTCCCCAGGGCTTTGGCATTGTGCGGGCGGAAAATTACTTTATCCCCCAGGGCGCGAAAAAGCATTCCCTTTCTTCATTACTGTGGGGTTTTGAATACGAAACCTCCGGAGCATACCCGCGAAGGGTACGCCGGGAGGAGGAAAAGAAATTCCGCCAGAGCCTTGTTGTTGATGAATCCGGCGGGCCCGGAGACGGCCGCGCCATGTCGCTGTACCGCCTGACCCGGAACGCCGTACTGGCCGCGTATCCCGGAACTTCCGAAGGTCTTTCCTATTTTGACGTCTACCGCCGTTTGTACCCCGAACAGAACTTCCTGAAAAGCGCCATTTGACGATCTTTCCTTTAATCTCCGGCTCTTATCATATCCATCCGTTTAATATTATATTTTAGTAGACAGAATTTACATTATGAATAGTATCTGATATATGTTTTTTTATCTTTGACAAACAAGATTAGGCGGATGTCCTACCCTGCGAATGACAAAATGCTATGTAATAAACGGTTAATTGTTGGGCAAAGAGAAAATACCGACAAAGGACGGGATACTGAAAATAGGGGTATAGGCTTGCTCGTTGATACCGGCGGTGGCTATGTACATGGCAACATAGGCATAGCGGGTAGCGCCGGAACCGCTTGGAGCGGCCACATCGGCGTTGACGGTTGTGTTGATATTCCCGTCACTGTTGAGATCAACGGTATTCAAGAAATACCGGTGCGCGGGAAGCGGGCTAAATGCCCCGTCCCCGTTGGAACGCTTGAGCTTCATCCTGGCATTTCCAGGAAGGCTGAGATACGGGGGATTGTTGATATCGCCTGACTGGGGAAAATGAAGTTGAATTTGTATCCCCGGGGTTGTAAGAACGCCGCTGGAAATACCGCCGGAAGAATCCTCAAAATAAAGCGGCTGGTAGTTTCTGTTTGTCATGACCGAAGCGATGTTTACCGTTGTCGTGTTGCTTGTGCTGGTGTAAGAACTTAAATATGTATAATCCGTGTAAAGGGCCGGGTTAATTTCCCGCAGATCATTAGCGCTCAGGGAAAACCCCGTCCGGTTTGAGTAGCTGATATAAATCCGGTAGTACAGGGCAAAGTGGGTAAAATCGCTGGAACTGACGGAAGGGAGGCTGATTGTCACCTGTTCATTCATACTGCTTGTAATACTACCCGATGGAACGGGGGACAGGTAATGGTAGGCCTCTATTCCGCAGGACAGGACCAGAACAATTGGAATAAATAAGGCAAGGTTTACAGGGCGCGATAGAAAACGGAGGGCCTTGCCCAAAACTAAAAACCGGCGGTATGGGCTGTCTATTTTTCTCCCCCGATGCTCTCAATGCTAATTATACGGGACTGGGCCAAATTCCGCCAGAGCGAGTCGTTGGGCCATTTAGTCCTCAAGGTCCGGTAGGCTTCCAGGGCGTTTTCGTTATTTCCCTGTTTTTCCTCGAGCCGGCCTATGGCAAACTGGGCCCGGGGGGATGAGGGAAATAACTCCGCCATGCTGAGGCACTCGGCGTAAAGGGCAATCGCCTCGGCGGTCTTCCCCTGCTCTTCCGCGGCGGAAGCGGCGTTAAACAGGGCCACCGGAGCCAGATAGGTCTTGCCCGCCTTTTTTGCCGCGTCCCGCCATGCCTGTTCCGCCGCCGCCCATTCTTTTTTGTCGCCATGAATGCCGGCGATGAGCGCGTAGGCCCGGCCGCCCGGATAGCCGGAATTTTTCGGGGCGAAGGCGGAAAGCTCCGCCGTCAGGGCGGCGACGGTTTCCGCGTTGGCCTCATCGGCGATATTAAACCGCAGTTCCTCGTAACGGCGGGTAAAATCCTCTACCCGGCTGATCGCCCCTTCCCACAGTTTATTGCGGATGGCGATGCCCGTGACAAAGGCCGCCATAACGATTACTACGACGCCAAGGCAGATGAGAATCTTCCGGCGCTTATCCCGGATAAAATTGTTGATCCTGTCGTCAAAACTATATTCGTTATTTACATCCGGCATTATCTCTTAACCTCCAAAAACATACCTTGCAAAAAATCGGACACTAACAAGCAGTGTTTGAGCCAATCCCAAAGAATGAATCTTTGGGAAAACCCGTTAGTTTTTTAAATTGATTATATCCAGTTCTTTTATCAGCCTGGAAAGATAGGTCCGCTGAATCCCCAGTTCCCGCGCCGTCTCTGTCTGATTCCAGTTATGCTCCTCCAATACCTTGTGGATAAAGTAAGCCTTAAAACTGTTGATGGCGTTCTTCAAATCCCGTCCCCCCTCCTCCTGGGCGGAAATTACCGCCTGGGGGGTGTTTAGGAACAGATCCTCTTGCTGTATCCACCGGCCTTTTCCTATTACACAGGCCCGCTCCACGGAATTTTCCAATTCCCGAATGTTCCCGGGCCAGGAATAGGAAAGCATGGCTTTCATGGCCTTATCGGAGAAACCTTCAAACTGCTTTTTTGTTTCCATCATAAATTTTTTCAGAAAAAAAGAGGCGAGTTCGGGAATATCTTCCGTCCGCTGCCTTAGGGGGGGGATAAACAGGGGAAGCACATTGAGCCGGTAGTAAAGATCGCCTCGAAACTCCCCCTTTTCCACCTGGGCCTCAATATCCTTATTGGTGGCCGCCAGAATCCGCACGTTAACGGTAATGGAAACATCGGACCCGACTTTTTCGAAGGTCCGTTCTTGGATTACCCGCAGCAGTTTGGCCTGAAGGGCCAGGGGAATATCGGCGATTTCATCCAGGAAGATGGTTCCCCCGTCGGCCATTTCAAAACGGCCCTGCCGGTTTGAAATGGCGTTGGTGAAGGCGCCCTTTACATGGCCGAAAAGTTCGCTTTCCAAGAGCCCTTCCGGTATGGCGGCGCAATTGACGCGGATGAAAGGAGCGTGGCTGCGGGGGCTGCGCAGGTGGATCTGTTCCGCGAAGAGCTCCTTCCCTACCCCGCTTTCCCCGAGGATCAATACCGAGGAATCCGTTTTTGCGACGCGGTCGATAATCTCCAGCTTTTCCCGGATAACCGGACTCTTGGCGACAAAAGTATGGTACCCTCCGCTGGTTGTAAGCTGATCCCGCAGAAACTGTATCTCATTCTGGGCCCGCTCTATATTCCGGGCGTTGGTAATTGCCAAGGCGGCCTGGGTGGCGAATATTTCAAGCCACTCAATATCCTCTTCCACAAAGGGCTTTTTGTCCGCCTTGTTCATCACTTCGATAACCCCAATGCACTCGTTTTTAAGACGCATGGGGACGGCGATCATATTTGTCAGGTGATAGCCGATCTCCCGGGAAATATGCCGCTGGTGGCGTTTATCATTGTCAACATCGTTGATGATTAAAGTTTTGTTGTGCTGGACTACCCAGCCGGCGATCCCCTCTCCGGGCTTAAGGGTATAGCGTTTAACATCCTGCCCCTTGGCCCCCAGGGCGGTCTCGAAGTAGAGTTCCTTTCTTTCCTTGTCCAGAAGGAGGATGCTGGAGGCCTCCCCCTCGCAAAAGCGGGTAACGGATTCGAGGATGTGGGACAGGAGGGCATGGATATCCGTATAATCCGAGTTGATAAGATTATTAGTCTCTATCAGCGTGTTAAATTTCTGTGGGTCTATTGTTGACAGCATTTTGGTGCGGTCTTTTTTATTCGGACCCTTTGGATTTCAAAGCGTCTCCTAAGGTAAAGGTAGAATCATCGGATTCCCCGGCCGCCATATAGCGGGAAATTTCGTCCCTCTGCACTTTTTTCTGGTAATCCCGAATAGAGAAGGCAACCTTCTGTTTGGCCGGCTGTATCTCAAGAACCACCGCTTTAATTTTATCCCCGGGCTGGAATTTTTTTAAGACCTCGTCGGGATTATCTTCCCGGTTTTCGGACAAATTGGACTTGTGGATAAGCCCCTCAATGCCTCCGGGAACTTTGACAAAGACACCAAAGTCGGTAACCGAAGCGACCTCCCCTTCCACCGGGGAACCGGGCTTATAAGTTTCCGCGAAACTCTGCCAGGGGTCTTCGCTTAACTGTTTGACGCCAAGGCGGACATTATGGCTTTCCTTATCCACCGCGATAACCATGATCTCAATTTCCTGGTCAACCTGGAACTCGCTGCCGATGTGCTTAATTTTCCGGGTCCAGGAAATATCGTCCCCGTGGAGGAAACCGTCGATCCCCTC
>JAISMC010000136.1 GCA_031276965.1 Treponema sp. | reverse complement strand
TTATGGTGGAGGTGTCATACCCGTTCCCATTCCGAACACGGAAGTCAAGCCCTCTAACGCCGATGATACTGCGCCTCCAAGACGCGGGAAAGTAGGAAGTCGCCGGGCTTTTTTGTTTTCGCGGCGGGGTCTGAATCCTGCCTTTTCGGAAACCGCAAGGCTTCAAGCCTGCGGCTTAAACTGAGCGCCGTAGAGTTCCGCATAGAGACCGTCTTGAGCTATCAGTTTCCGGTGGCTGCCCTGCTGGCGAATACCTTCATCGTCAATGACCGCTATGCGGTCCGCATTCCGGATGGTTGACAGCCGGTGGGCAATAACCAGGGTGGTACGCCCCCGGGAGAGCAGTTCCAGGGCGCGCTGAATCTTCTGTTCCGTGGCGGTATCCAGGGCGGAGGTGGCTTCGTCCAGAATCAGGATGGGCGGGTTTTTAAGAAATATCCGGGCGATGCTTATCCGCTGTTTTTGTCCCCCGGAAAGTTTGATTCCCCGTTCACCAACCAGGGCGCCGTACTGTCCGGGCATCTTCATAATAGCATCGTGGATGCCGGCCTGTTTAGCCGCTTCAATAATCTCATCCTCCCCGGCGTCAAGGCGTCCGTAGGCGATATTATCCCGAATGGTTCCGGCAAATAAAAACACATCCTGCTGGACTATACCGATATTCCGCCTGAGGGATTCCAGGGTAAAGCTCCGTATATCTTTTCCGTCTATGGTGATGCTTCCGTTTCTGATTTCATAAAACCGCGGCAGGAGATGACAAAGGGTAGTCTTGCCGCCTCCCGAAGGGCCCACCAGGGCAAGGGTGGTTCCCGCCGGAATTTCCAGGTTGATATGTTCCAGTACCGTAACTTCATGGTTATAGGCAAAGGTAACGTCCCGGTACCGGATATCCCCCCGGACTGATTCCAGAACCGCTGCGCCGGGCCTGTCTTTAATGTCCGGTTCTATCCGCATGATCTCCACGAAGCGGGCAAATCCCGCCATGCCCGTGGTGTACTGTTCTACAAAATTTTGCAGCCGCCTGATGGGCTGAAGGAAGGCCGTTACAAAAAGATTGCAGGTGATAAGCTCCGCCAGGTTCATCCTGCCCCGCATAATCAGGAAACCTCCGGCGGCGATAATCACTACGTTGAGAATGTGGATGATGAATTCCAGGCGGCTGTGAAAGCTGGCCATGGATCGGTAGAATGATTTTTTTGCCGATTTGAAACGCTCGTTTCCGCCTTTGAATTTGCCCGTCTCGAAGGATTCGTTGGTAAAGGCCTTGGTCAGCCTGGCGCCGGAAATGCTTGATTCCAGGGATGCGTTTATTTCGGCGGTTTTTTCCTTTACTTTTTTTGAGACCCGGAGCATGTTCTTCCGGGAAATTACAATATGAAGCAGCATCAAGGGAACAATCAAAATGAGAACCAGGGCCATTTCCCAGCGCATAATAAAGATGATGATGCAGGAGCCGGTCAGGGTAACAAAGGAGATAAAGAGATCCTCCGGGCCGTGATGGGCCAGTTCGGTTACGTCGAAAAGATCCGTGGTTACCCTGGACATGATATGACCGGTACGGTGGTTATCGTAAAACGAAAAGGGCAGCCGCTGCAAATGGGAGAAAAGATCCCGCCGCATATCCGCCTCAATAAAGGCTCCCACCGTATGGCCCCAGTAAGTTACAAAGTAGGAAAAGGCTGACCGCAGAACGTAGAGCAGCACCATGAAACAGATCATGATTAAAAAGAAACGGTAGCGCCTTTCCGGAAGAAAGTATTCAATTGTGTATTTGGCCATCACCGGAAAGGCCAGATCCGCTGCGGCGATTAGGGAGGCGCAGAGTATATCCGCAAGAAAAAGTTTCCAGTGAGACCGGTAATAACCGGCAAAGATCGAGAGCAGGGGTCTGTTAAAACTGTTTTTTTTATGCATACCCTAGGGCCGGAATTTCTTCAAAAACAGCGGAGGGGGCCTTGCATAAACAAATTAAAAAGACGCCGTATCGGGATCCTCAGCATATCCTGCGACCCCCTTAAGTGCGGCGATTTTCTTCATGTCCTCTGCGGCCAGTTCAAAGCCGAATGCCCCGGTATTTTCTTTGATCCGCTCCGGGGTTACCGATTTGGGCAGGGGGAGAAACTCCATCTGGAGGCTCCAGCGTATGCAGATCTGGGCGACGGTTTTTCCATATTTTTTCGCTATCTCCTGCAGTTCCGGCACCTTGAAAATTGCCCCCACCCCCAGAGGACTGTAGGCTTCAAGAAGCATCTTGTGTTTACGGCTGCAGCTTACCACCTCATCCTGGGTGTCCCCGGGACAAAGCCGGATCTGGTTAACTTGGGGAACTATCTTGGCGGTCTTCAGCAGCGCATCAATATGATGGGGCCGGAAATTACTGATACCGATGGCTCGTACCCGCCCTGCCTTGTACAATTCCTCGAAGGCCCTCCAGGTTTCCGCATTCGCTTCCTGCCAGTTTTTACGGAATTTAACGGGATTGGGCCAATGAATGAGGTACAGATCAAGATAATCCAGGCCGAGTTTCTTCAGGCTGAGTTCAAAGGCTTTTAGGGTTGCATCGTATCCGTGTTCGTCATTCCACAGCTTGGTGGTGATGAAAAGCTCCTTCCTGGGAACGCCGCCCTGCCTAATTCCCTCACCCACGCTTTCTTCGTTGCCGTATGCCGCGGCGGTATCGATGTGGCGGTATCCCTGAATGACAGCCTCTTTCACCGAATTGACGGCCACCGCTCCGTCCGGGGTCTGCCAGGTACCGAATCCGACGCAGGGAATTTCAACCCCATTGCTTAGTTTGTAACAATCGGTTAATGATTTCATTGCCTATCCTTTTTATCTTTTATCGAGGGGCTTATCCCCGGCTGTATTCTACCTAAAAGTTAAGCGCATGGTAAGTGGCTGCGCAATGCTTGTACAGCGCCGGCGGCTATGCCGTCTCTACGATGGTTCCGCCGCCGACCACCACATCTCCGTCGTAGAGCACCACCGCCTGCCCGGGAGTAACCGCCCGCTGGGAGGAATCAAAGTTGATGCGAAGACAGTCCTCCTCTTCTTGTATGGCTGTGGCGGGCTGTTCCCTTTGGAGATACCGGGTTTTAACGGTTACCCGCAGGGGCCCGGTCAGGGTGTCGCAGGCGATAAGATTTATACAGCGGGCGGCAAGGGTCCGGGTATAGAGGGAACTTTCCGGGCCCAGGGTAACCGTATTGTCCGCCGCTGATTTGGCGGATACATACATGGGCACGGGGAACGAAAGGCCAAGTCCCCGCCGCTGGCCCAGGGTATAGCGTATATGCCCCCGGTGCTTTCCCAGGATCCTGCCCGATTGATCAATGATGTTTCCTCCGGCGCTGGCCGTTCCCCGGTAGCGCTCAATGAAGCGGCCATAATCTCCGCCGGGGACAAAGCAGATATCTTGGCTGTCCCCTTTTTTTGCGTTGACAAAACCCTGTTCCAGGGCAAACCTTCGGACTTCGTCCTTGGTAACGGTCCCCAGGGGCAGAATGGTCCGGGCCAGTTGTTCCCCGGTCATGGCGTAGAGAACATAGCTCTGGTCCTTTTTGGCGTCCAGGGCTTTTTTTAGGAGGAAGCGGCCCCCCGCTTTTTCAATACGGGCGTAGTGTCCGGTAACAATGTAGTCGAAGTCCAGTTTCCGGGCCCGCCGGAGGAGATGGTCAAATTTGATGTAGCGGTTACAGTCGATGCAGGGATTCGGGGTGGCCCCCCTCTCATAACTTTCCACAAAACGGCGGATAACCTGTTCCTCAAAGTCTTTTGTAAAATTGAGCACATAGTGAGGTATCCCCAGGCGGAAGGCCACCGACCGGGCGTCGTTTATGTCCGCCAAACTGCAGCAGCCGCGGTTCCGTTCCGCCGCGGCGCAGCCTGCGGAATTTCCGTTATCCCCGCAGAACCCCGGCGGCGTTTCGGGGACGACCGTACCGGCGTCAAAGAGCTTTAGGGTAATGCCGATACACTCGCAGCCCCGGCTCTGCATAAGCCAGGCCGCGACGGAACTGTCCACCCCTCCTGACATGGCTATGACCGCTTTTTTTCCAGTTTCAGCCTCCATCTTAACCGCCTGTTTCAAGACCCGCCAGGAAAGCGCAGATTTCTTCCTCGCAGGAACGCATGGCAAGGATGGTCTTTTCGATGAGGAGGTCCAGTTCCCAGCCCAGCATGGCCGCACCCCTTTCTATTACTTCCCGGGAACAGCCCGCGGCGAAATTGGCGCTTTTATATTTCTTTTTGACCGATTTTACTTCCATGTCCTGAACGCTTTTTGAAGGACGGATGATAGCGGCGGCCCAGATAAGCCCGGTCAATTCGTCCGCGGCATAGAGAACCTTTTCCATTTGATGTTCCGGCTTAACATCCACGGTCAGCTCATAACCGTGGCTGCAAACCCCGTGAATAAGGTCCTCCCCGGCGCCGCCCTTCCTCAGCAGTTCGGGAGCTTTGATACAGTGTTCTGCCGGGTATTGCTCAAAGTCGACATCGTGGAGCAGTCCGACCATGCCCCAAAATTCCTCTTCTGCGCCGAAACCCAGATCCCGGGCATACCATTTCATGATCCCTTCCACCGTCAGCGCATGCTGAAGGTGAAAAGGATCCTGGTTGTATTGTCTTAAAAGTTCCCAGGCCTGGGTCCGGGTGATTCCTGCGCCCATACCCGATTATACCGTGCAATGGGGACAAAACGCAAGAAAAGGCCGGGTCCCCGGCAGGGCGGGGCCCGCCTCCGGCTAGTAGTTTTCGGCCCTGATCTGGAAATACGCCTTAGGATGTTTGCAGACCGGACACAGTTCGGGAGCTTTTTTACCGATGATGATATGGCCGCAGTTGGAACACTGCCAGACCGTATCGCCCTCCCGGGAGAAGACTATGCTGTTTTCAATGTTGGCCAGCAGTTTTTTGTAACGCTCCTCGTGTTCCTTTTCGATCTTTGCAACCCCTTCCATCTGGGCGGCTATTTGGGTAAAGCCTTCTTCGCGGGCAGTTTTTGCAAACTCCGCATACATTTCGGTCCATTCATAGCGCTCGCCCGCGGCGGCATCCTTGAGGTTGGCGGTAGTTTCGGGCACATCGCCGCCGTGCAGATGTTTGAACCAGAGCTTGGCGTGCTCCTTTTCGTTTAGAGCCGTCTCGCGAAAAAGAGCGCCTATTTGTACATAGCCCTCTTTTTCTGCCTTCGAGGCGTAGTACAGATATTTAGTATGCGCCATTGATTCACCGGCAAAGGCATCCTGCAGATTTTTTTCAGTTTTTGATCCCTTAAATTCCATAATATCCTCCATGCGTGGTAATAATCTAACTATACATAAAAAGCGCCCCCTGTGCCAGAATTTCACCGTGGATTTTGTTCAAAGTACGGTAAAAAATGAAGGCCCCTCTGAGACAGGGTTCTTCATAACTTGCTATTTTTGAGTTTTTTAGTCATACTGCCCCTGTTATGCCTATACGAATACCAAAAACACTGCCCGCCTACGATGCCCTTCGGCAGGAGAATGTTTTCGTCATAACCGACGACAGGGCGGAACATCAGGATATTCGTCCCCTAAAGGTGGCTATTCTTAACCTCATGCCCACCACGCTGGATACGGAGGTACAGTTGCTGCGGCTCCTGGGAAATACCCCCCTGCAGGTTGACATCAGCTTTCTGCGCATGGGCAGTCATGAGTCCCGTAATGCGCCGCCGGGGCATCTGGAACGGTTCTATGTTAATTCCGGGGAAATAGTTCAGCGGGGGCTGCGTTTTGACGGTCTCATTATCACCGGCGCGCCGGTGGAGACCCTGCCTTTTGAAGAAGTGGACTATTGGGACGAGCTGGTCTCGGTGTTGGATTATTCAACGGGGAATGTCTGGTCCACCCTGCACATCTGCTGGGGCGCCCAGGCGGGGCTCTACCGCCGTTATGGCATACCTAAAAAGCCGCTGCCGAAAAAACTTTTCGGCATCTTCCCCCACCGGGTCAATGAGCAGTACACCGCCCTGTTCCGGGGTTTTGACGATGAATTTCTTGCCCCCCAGTCCCGGCACACCGAATGTGACCGGGATGCTGTCGCCGCAGTATCCGCGCTGACCATCAGGTCCGAAACCGCCGAAGCGGGGGTGTTTATCGTAACCGCCCGGGAAGGCAGGGAGATCTATGTTACCGGCCATCTGGAGTACGATCCCCTTACCCTGGACCGGGAGTACCGCAGAGATCTGGGCCGGGGACTTCCCATTGAAATACCGGAGAATTACTATCCCCAGGACGATCCCGGCCGGCCCCCGGTGGTCCGCTGGCGGGCCCACGCCCATCTCTTTTTCTCAAACTGGCTCAACTACGTGTACCAGGAGACTCCCTATAATCTGAATGAATTGGAACGGTCCGGCTGATCCTGCGCATCTGGCCGCCGCCTACTCCATGGGGATCTTTGCATTTGCCGGAATCCGCGGCGCATTGGTAACCCTGAGATACCGGCTGATACACTCCACCAGCACATCGTGATCCGTCAGATGGGGAAGGCCTGAAACCAGGACCGCGCCGGCAACCCCGCTGTTCTCTATCCGTATGGGAAAGCCGCCTCCGCAGGCTACGTACTTTCCCGGATCAAGTCCCTGCTGAAGCACGCTTTCCTTCTTCCCCTTCCAGATAAGCAGGGTGAGGAGGCTGCTCTGCTCCTTGTCCCGGACCAGGTTAAACTTGCGGGTCATCCAGTGTTCGTTGTTCAGGTTGGTTCCCTCAGGCGCATACTGAAAGAGCACCATACCGCTTAGAAGCCGTATGCTGACGGCAAGTTCAAGATTTTTATTGAGAATCTCGGAAACGAAAATATTCCCCAAATCCCAGGCGTCCTGGCGGTTAAAATGGGGAAACCGGAGCAGCTCTTCCTGCTTTTTCACCAGGGCGATATACTTATCCATGTTCATCGGGCGGCCTCCTATTTTTCACCGGGGTATTTAAGCCCCCAGTCTTTTCTGATTTTGTCCATAATTTCCATGACCCGGATTATTTCGGCATGGGGCATTTCGGGACATTCGATTCTGCCCTCCTCAATTGCCTTTTTGCAGGCTTCAACCTGATACTCAAAGCCGGTTATTTGTTTCGGCGTTTTATAAGAGGCGAGGAGTTTGTCCTGAGTATTGTAAACCCGGATACCTTCGCAGTTATTGATGTTCAAAAATTCGATGTACCCCTTATCCCCCGCCACAACGCCCCGCCGGTCACTCCGGCAGGTAAAACCGCTTTCAAGAATGGCGATCCGTCCGTCTTTGTAGGTAAAGGTGATGCTGTTCGCCGCATCCACGCCGGTTTTGTATTTGACCCGGACGGCGCTGATATCTGCAATGTCCGAGCCAAAACACATCAGGGCAAAGTTGATGGCATAGACTCCCATGTCCAGCAGGGCTCCCCCGGCCAGTTCCGGTTTTACCAGCCGTTCTATATGGGCCACGGCCTGGCAGAGATTGGCCGTCAGGGAGACGGCGCTGCCGATGATTCCTTCGGCAAGGACTCTGTCCATCACCGCCCGCATAGGAAGATACCGGGTCCAGATTGCCTCGGCGACGAGGAGCCGCTTCTTCTTCCCCAAAGCGATGACCTCTTTTGCCTGGGCGGCGTTTACGGTAAAGGCCTTTTCGCAGAGTACATGCTTTCCCTGTTCCAGACAGAGCTTCATGTGTTCGTAGTGATGGGAATGGGGGGTGGCTACATAGATCAGATTTACGCCGGGATCCCCGGCCATTTCCAGGTAGGAACCGTAGGACTTTCCGATTTTGTACTTTTCCGCAAAAGCCCTGGCCCGGTTCAAGTCCCTGGACGCCACTGCGGCGGCGCTGACACCCCTCATCCTGTTCAAGGTTTCGGCCATTTTTTCCGCAATTGATCCGGCCCCAAGGATACCTACATTCATTTTATTCCTCCTAAACATACCGGTATTTCCGCCGGGAAAGAGGGTAATTAAATTCCCGAAGGAGCCGCATCTTTTATGTAACGAAATAATAGTATGCTTTTGCCTCTTGATAAAGGGGTATATATGAATTAAATTCGCCCTAATGAGTTTAATGGTATTGACGGAGCTGTCCCGGTATTACGGGAGCCGTTCCGATTATGTAATTGCCGGAGGGGGAAACACCTCTTTTAAGGACGAGTCCACCCTGTATGTTAAGGGGTCCGGTACTTCCCTGGCGGATATCGGTGAAGAGGGTTTTGTCCGCATGGACCGGCGGCTCCTCGCCGGGATCTGGGAAAAGACATATCCCAGGGACGGGGATGAGCGGGAAACCGCGGTACTGGCGGATATGATGGCCGCCCGGAAACCGGGGGAGGAGCGGAAACGGCCCAGTGTGGAGACTCTGCTCCACGATATGCTGCCCTTTAGTTTTGTGGTTCATACCCATCCGGCCTTGGTAAACGGCCTTACCTGTTCCCAGGAGGGCGCCGCCGCCGCGGAAGCCCTCTTTGCGGGGGAAGCCCTCTGGATAGCGTCTACCAATCCCGGCTATATCCTTTCCCTGGCGGTGAAAAACGCCATGGAAGCCCACATACGGCAAAAGAGGCGCCCGGCGCAGATCATCCTGCTTCAGAATCACGGGATCTTTGTGGGGGCCGGTACGGCGGAGGGCATTAGGGCGGTCTATGACGAAGTGATGGATAAGCTTGCTGCCAAGGCGCCGGGGGGACCCGGCTTTTCCGGGGAAACTGCGGACTGGAGTAATTCGGCGGAGTTTGAAAAAGTCCTGGGGGAACTTGCCGCCCAGGACGGCGCCGGGGCCGTAACGGTATTCCGGCGGAATAACGCCTTTGCCGCCTTGACCGCCAGCCGCGCCGCCTTTTATCCGGTTTCGTCAGCCTTTACCCCGGATCATATCGTCTATGCCGGAAGCGATCCTCTCTTTGTGGAAACCGGATCCCCCGGAAATACGGCGGCCCTTCGGGTGGCCTGGAAGGACTTTACCGCCGCATACGGGAGAACCCCCAAAACGGCGGCTGTGCAGGGGATGGGGATCTTCGGCATAGGTCCTACGGAAAAGGCGGCCCGTTTGGCGCTGGAGCTTTTTACCGACGCCGTAAAGGTGGCCTATTATGCCGCCGCCTTTGGAGGCGTGCGGTTTATGAGCCGGGACCAGATAGATTTTATCAATAACTGGGAAGTGGAGCGGTACCGCTCGAATGTATCCGGAAAGTGAAACCGGCAAAAATTCAGTTTTTATAGGAGGAAAAGATGAAGGCGTATCAGGATCAGGAGTCAATTGAGAAAGCCTACAGTCTGGCCAAAACCGTCTATGGCAATTTCGGGATCAATACCGATAAGGCTGTCCGCGCCGCGCTGGATCTTCCTATTTCGATCCACTGTTGGCAGGGGGACGACGTAACCGGGTTTGAAGGGGCCGGCGGATTGTCCGGCGGCGGCATCCTCGCCACCGGAAATTATCCCGGCCGGGCCCGGAACGGAGACGAACTGCGGCAGGATGCGGACTTTGTCTTTTCCCTTATTCCGGGGAAAAAGCGCTTCAACCTGCACATGCTCTATGCGGAACCCAAGGAGGAAAAGGTTCCCCGGGATCTCCTTGAGCCGGAGCACTTCGGGAAATGGATGGTCTGGTCCAAGAAAAAAAAGATCCCCCTGGACTTTAATCCTTCGTTTTTCTCCCATCCCATGGCCGGTTCGGGCTATACCCTGTCCAGCGCCGATCCTAAAGTCCGGGCTTTCTGGATACGCCACGCCGCTGCGTCCCGGAAAATAGCCGCCGCCTTTGGAGTGAACCAAGGCTCCCCTTCGGTGAATGATATATGGGTCCCCGACGGTTCCAAGGATATGCCTGCGGACCGGCTCTCGCCCCGGCTCCGGCTCCGGGATGCCCTGGATGAAATTTTGGCGGTAAAGCTGGATCCCAAAACCATCACCGATGCGGTGGAGTCGAAACTCTTCGGTATCGGGAGCGAAGCCTATGTGGCGGGTTCCCATGAATTTTATCTGGGTTATGCCGCAACAAAGAAAATACACCTCTGCCTTGACATGGGTCATTTCCATCCCACCGAAACCATTGCGGATAAGATCTCCTCGACCCTGCTCTTTGTTCCCGGCCTGTTGATCCACTTCAGCCGGGGGCTCCGCTGGGATTCGGATCATGTGGCGATTTTCTCCGACGATACCCGTGAGGTCTGCAGGGAGATAGCCCGGCAGAAGTGCTTTGGCCGGATCAATATAGCCCTGGATTTCTTTGACGCCTCGATCAACCGTATTGCCGCCTGGACTATCGGCTACCGGAGCATTAGAAAGGCCCTGCTGGAAGCTATCCTGGAACCGGTTAAGCTGCTGACGGATGCTGAAAAGGCCGGCAGAAACCATGAACGGCTTGGCCTGATGGAAGAATTTAAAACCCTGCCCTTCGCTGCGGTATGGGACAAGCTCTGCCTCGACGCGAAAGTTCCGGTGGGAACGGACTGGCTGGGTAAGATCAACGAATACGAGCAGGCCGTACTTTCAAAGCGTTAGTTCTCTGCCATGCAGTTTGAATTGACCGGCGCATTGATGGATGCGGTGCTGTTTTCCATGGAGGATCAGGGCGCCCTTTTTGCGGTGGACACCAGGGAAGGGACAGTGGTCCGCAGGGATGAAATGGCCGAAGCGGAAAGTTCCGGGCCGGAGAAGGACCGCTTCATCCCGCTTCCCCGGTGGGATTCCTCCGACGGGTACCGGCTGATGGAATGTTTTGCCGCGGCCTTCAGGAATCCGCTGATACGGAAGGAACTGGGTGAGGCCTTGGGGCAGGGCAGGGGGGTGTTCAGGGCCTTTAAGGATGTTCTTTCTTCTCACCCCGAAGCGGAACAGCGCTGGTTTTTCTTTAAGACCCGGGAGATGAAGCGGGAAATTGAGGAGTGGTATAACGCGCTTAGGGAAGAGTGGGGCCTGGAGCGTATAGGCAGTGAGCCGGAGGAGACCGGCGATTTGGTTTTTGAAGATTTCCGTTTCCGGGAAGGCGCCGAAGCCGATGCCGCTCCCGTTGCGGCGCTGCACCGGCTCTGTGTGCGGGCGGAAAAATGCGGCGGATCCTGGACGGCGGATTGGGCCTTTCCCGGCCATCTGGCGCTGATCGCCGAAACCGGAGGCGGTGATTTTGCGGCCTATATCTCTTCGGTCCGGAAGGGGAGTATCCTTCGTATATGCGCGCTGGAGGTGCTTCCCGAATACCGGGGGCTCGGTCTGGGAGAGGCCCTGCTTATCCGTTTTTGCGAAAAGCTGGAGGATCATGCCCCGGCGCTGGAACTGGATCTGTCCGTACAATTTGAAGGATTTTCCCGGGTATTGCTCAGAAATAATTTTAAGCCCCGGATGATCCGTTATACCCTTCAGCCGGAAACAGCAAAAGACATTGCCGCCAGCCCTTGATTCGAAGCCGGATCGCATACCCCGCCCTTCAGGGCGAATCTTTAAACCCGCAAACGATAGCGGGGTTGAGACCCGGCAGTACAATAAATTTCCTTGCGAACGATGATACCCCGCCCTTCAGGGCGGGGAGCGTCATTGGACGGCCTGGGCCATACCGGCAGGCAAGCTTGCTTCGAGCCTGCTCCGGAAAACTTTTCACCACTGAAAATATTGCAACCCGGTTTCCGGATTGGAGTATGGATCCGGCTAGGAGTTTGTTGCGCTTCGTGCGTAAAACCCCAAAAAATCGCCGATCAGGCGATTTTTTACCCTGCAAACTCCGAAAGCGGCCCAATAACCGGGGATTTTTTGCGGCATCAAGCGCAAAAAATCCACAAGTGCAACAGGCTGCTAGTATAATGAACCTCCTGTCCAATGAAGAACCCGGGAGCAAGTTCCTGGGTTCTTCATTCCGGCGCGGGCCTCCGTGTGAAGATCCTGTCCGGCTCCAAAACCATAGGACGCTTGAGTAAAAACCCTGTTTATGGCATACTACAGAAAATTTTTTGGAACAGGATAGTCCCATGTCTTCGCAGATTGACAAGGAAAGAACGGAAAAAACCATTGAAATTATTCTGGAGAAGATCCACGCCGAGGCGGATCCTGAACTTCTGAACGAGTACCGTTCTCTTCTCAGAAAGAAAACTTCCCTTTTTAACCGTTCCTATGTGGGGGCTTACCTTTTGATGCAGCTTGAAGAAGGGGATGGAGGCAGATCCCGCCGGGACGGGCGTCCCCCTGCCGCTTCCCGTACCGGTACTTCCAGGGATGCCTTAAAAAACGATCCGAACCGGTCCCTGCCGGAGGAGGAATCGGCCCGCCTCTTTTTCAGCATAGGCCGGAACCGGAGGGTTTTTCCCAAGGAGCTCCTCCAGTTTATCGCTGCAAAGACCCCGGTTTCCCGGGATGATGTGGGGACCATACGTATTCTGGATAATTATTCCTTTGTCCAAGTCCGTAGTTCCGCGGCGGATGAAATCATAGCGGCGCTGAACGGCGTCAGCTTCCGGGGAAGGCCTTTGACGGTTAATTATGCCCGGAACCATGATGACGCCGCTCCTCCCCACGAGGGTATTGCGTCCGGCGGGAAACGGCCCGCGGAGGCCGGTTGAGCCGCCGCCGGCGGAATCTCTGGGGCCTAGTTGGGGTTTAGGTTCCCGCTTTTAGGTTAGTTTAGCAGATAAATGGTTACGGCGATAAAAAATTCATTTACCCCTATGCCCGCAAGCAGGATCAGCCAGGAAAGGATCTCCAGTAAAAACGCCCGGAGCCTGTAGCGCCGGACCAGCAGGCCGGGTTCTCCCGGCAGGGCTCCGTAGGGGGCAAATCTATCCTCCGGCGGTACGGGACTGCCCTCTTCTCCGCCGAAGGCTCCGAAGACATACCAGCTTTTCCCCCTTCCGGGCTTTTCTCCGGGAATCAGCAGGGGGATTTCTCCGGTCAATGTCCTGCAGGTTATCCAGCCGTAGCTTTCACCGTTAAGTAGACGGCCCCTGGTTTCACCCGGGGGAAAGTACTTGAGGGGAAGCCGGGCCAGATCCCTGGAAGCCCGGAAAAGCCGGGCCTGCCCCCAGAATCTCCGGTACAGAATGGTCAGAAATATGCCGGGAGGCAGCAGGGGAAGGAGGGGCGTAAAAATTGCGATAAAGGCGGCCAGTGCGGTAAGTTGAAAAGACGGCCGGAAGAGGCAGGTAAAGACTATGATGATATATGAGAGGGCCCCCAAAGTCAGGGCATAGGGGGTAACGGGGTTCCAGTATTCGTTTTTATGCCGTCCCGCCCTGACAGCCCGGGTCATAAGAGAACGGTCGGGACCATCGTAAAAGATAACCAGCAGGGGATTTTCCCTGGTTGAAACAAAACGCCGCCGGGTCTGCGGGGCAAGGAATCCTCCCACAAAAACCTTGGCTCCCGAGGTTAGGGAAGAGATCCGGTTCATGCGGATCCGTTCAGGAATTTCCCGGCTGGGATCGAAGAATTCATCCCCGGTCATGGGGAGTACGTAGAGGTGGGCCCCCGTAAGATCCGCCGAAACGGTTAAGTTTCCGTTTTTAACCCAGAGAACGCCGCCGGTAAGGGATTCAAATTCTCCGGTAAAACGGAAGATCCCCCCTTCCCCGCAGAGGGCAGTATAATCCAGTACCGGACTGAGACAGAGGGTATCCAGCCGTCTTCTGAAAAGCCGCCAACCCCTGCGGCTGATAAAGGCCCCCGCTACGGGCGCCAGGCCGTACCAAAAAATACCTGTGGCGATAATTACTAGTAAATCGAAGGTCCGCAGGGTATTATTCCTTCATGATCGATCGCATTATTGTAGGCGAAATTGCCACCAACTGCTGGATAGTTCCCCTCCCCGGCGAAAGCGGCGGCTGCGCGCTTATCGACCCCGGCGCCGATCCCCAAACGATTATCGCACGGCTCCGGAGGCTCAACTATCGTCCCCAGTATATAGTACTTACCCACGCCCATTTTGACCATATCGCCGCCCTGCCCGATCTGGCCGCCGCCTATGAGGGCGCTGAAATAGCCATCCACCGGGAAGAAGCCGCAAGACTCGGCCCCGAATCCCGTGAAATACACCGGAGGGATTTTGCCGCCGCCGGAAACGCCTCCTATGTGGACAGCCTCTGGAAACCCATGCCTTCTCCCGCCAGGCTTCTTGCTGAGGGGGACCGTATCGGCCCTTTTAAGGTCCTCCACCTGCCGGGCCATTCTCCGGGATCTTCAGGTTTTCTGCTGGAAGAGGAAAAACTGCTCTTCAGCGGGGATACCCTTTTTAAGGCGGGCATAGGCCGCACAGACCTTCCCGGCGGCGACTGGGATAAGCTGCAACGGACCCTGGAACGGCTCTTTGCAATGGACGGATCCATCCGGGTCCATCCGGGCCACGGGCCGGTTACCACTATCGGCGCAGAGAAGGGATATCGATGGTAAGGGCTGGTCCGGCCTTTAAAAAATAAAGCCCCGCATAGCGGGGCTTGTGAATGAACCTCTCCGCCTTAAAGCTCCCCCGCCAAAAGGTGGGTTCTTGGGTATTAGACCCCACTGCGAATGAGCCTCCGCGGTATCTTAGGCGTTGCGTTGGTTTGACCGGAGGCTCGTTCGATAGGAAGTTTATAATACCGTCTGGTTTAATACCAATTTTTTGTATGCGTTACGCTATTTGAGCCGGAGCAGAGCTCCGGGGTATTAAAC
>JAISMC010000131.1 GCA_031276965.1 Treponema sp. | reverse complement strand
TTATGGTGGAGGTGTCATACCCGTTCCCATTCCGAACACGGAAGTCAAGCCCTCTAACGCCGATGATACTGCGCCTCCAAGACGCGGGAAAGTAGGAAGTCGCCGGGCTTTTTTGTTTTTTACCCGGATAAAAATCATAGACTTTTATGGGCCTGGGCTGTGCGGTCCCGCTTATAAAAAGCCCCCGCCCCTTGAAGAATCCCCTGTTCAATAGTACATTTATATAAGATGAAGGTATAAGAGGTATCTTTATGGCTGATCAGAATCAATTAGTCACCTTTCAGCTTGGAGAAGAGCTGTATGGGATTAATATTATGGATGTCAAGGAAATAGTAAGAGTTCAGGATATCCGGGCGATTCCCAACGCTCCCGTTTATGTAGAGGGAATTTTCAACCTTCGCAGTGAAATTATACCGATTATCAATTTGCATAAGCGGTTCCACTTGAAAAAGGCGCTGATCGATGACGAGGATGATCTGCTTTCCGGTTTTATCATTATTGATATCGATGGAATGAAGCTGGGGGTCATTATCGACCGGGTTTCCCGGGTGGTTACGGTAGAGAAAGAGGATATTCAGCCGCCGCCCCAGATGTTAAGCGGTATCGGCGCCGAGTATATCCAGGGGGTTGTGCGTCAGGGACAGGGTTATCTTATCATCCTCAATATACGGGATCTCTTTAATCCGAAGGAACTACAAAAAATAGCCGATTTGCGCAGATAGGCTTTTTTAGGCGCAGTCTTCTTTAACTGCGCCGGTGATCGATATACCGGACCAAGAAACCAGCAGCAACACCGTGATTTGAGGTACTACATGAAGATTGAAGTCTACTCTCCTACTATCCGGCGGAAGGAGATGGATGCCGTATTGACGGCGATGGTGGAGGATAGGATAGGCCCCGGAGAGACGGGGCGGCGGCTTGTCCAACTTGCAAAGGAGCATATAGGCTTCGATTACTGTCTTGCCCTGCGGAGTCCCGCCGTTGCCCTGGCCGCTGCCTTGGCCGCTTTGGGACTTGAGAAAGGTTCCGGGGTTGTCATCCCGGCCCTTTCCCCCCGGTACTACCTCAAGGTTATTACGGATCTGGAGCTGACGCCCATTTACTGCGATGTTCTCCCCTCCTCGGCCTGTATCGGCCCGGCGTCTATAGAGGCGGCCCTCTCCCAAAGGGAAGCAGGATGTGAGGCCCGCTGCATAGTCCTCCATCATACCCTGGGCTTTGTTTCCGATACCCCCGCCATTGCCGAAATGGGCATACCTTTAATCGAAGACTGCTCCCGGAGTTACGGTACTATGACGGGGGAGGAACGGGCTTCTTCCCTGGGGGTGTTTACTATTGCGGGACTGGAAGAGCGGGATATGCTTACCGCCGGGGGCGGCGCCCTGCTCTATGCGATGAACCGGCGGGATGCCTCGGTGTTGAGGAATCTTGAGGAGTTTCCCCCTGAATACTGCCTTCCCGGCATGAACGCTGCTATGGCCATGGTTCAGTTTAAGGAGGCCCGGCGGAACCTGGAAAAACGCCGGGAGATCGCCCAGCTCTATATCCAGTCCAGCCAGCAGACCCGGCATGAACGCTTTATTCAAACGGACAATACCGAATATAATAACTATACCTTTCCCCTTATTTTGAAAACGGGGATGAAGGATGTGAAGGCTTACGCCAAGCGGAAAGATATCGCCGTGGAGAACGCCTTTGAGGATACGCTGATGGGAAGCGGCGCCGTCCCTTCCTCAAACTGTCCCGAGGCCTATTCCCTGTCCCTTAGAACGGTTATCTTTCCCCTATATCCGCGGCTGAGTTCCGCCGCTTCCGGCAGGGTGGCGAAGCTGATCGGTACCCTGCCCTAGGCGCAGGTTTTCATTAAGGAAGTGTATGGCTGAGTGTAGACGGGCGCTTCTGTTTATCAATCTTCACAAATCCCACGCCCGGCTTTTAGGGGAAGAAATTACCCGGGAGCTGGAACGCCGGAACATAGAGGCCGTTTCCTTTGGCTTTGAAGGGAAGCCCGATTTTAAGGTACGGGGAGACTTTGATATTAGTTTCAGCCTGGGGGGAGACGGTACGGTTCTCTATGCTTCCAGGACCATGGCGCCCCTGGGGGTACCGGTCATGCCGGTTAACCAGGGGACCCTGGGCTTTATCTCGGCGGTAACCCCCGGTTCCTGGATCGCCGCCTTTGACCGGTGGCTTGCCGGCAGGGGGATTATTTCCCCCAGGCTGATGCTGGAAGTTAAGGTTGAAGGACAGGGAAAGGCGCCGGTGGATTTTTCCTGCCTCAACGATGCGGTTATTTCCGCCTCGGGAATAGCAAAACTTATCCGGCTTCAGGTTGATGCGGAGACGGGTCCTCCCGAAAGGAGAGGCGGACCGATACGCCTGGGGCAGTACCGTTCCGACGGCCTTATTGTGTCCACCCCCACGGGTTCCACGGGTTATTCCGTAGCTGCCGGAGGGCCCATCATCGATCCGGAAATGGAGGCGGTGATCATTAATCCTATTTGTCCCTTTACGCTGTCGAACCGGCCCGTCGTGGTGCCTGCGGACAAGCGGGTCATCGTGAAGGTTGAACAGGAACAGCGGAGCGCGGTGCTTCTGACCATGGACGGCCAGATCACCCGGCCCCTGGAACCGGGGGACCGGATCTTTATTACCAAGGCCCCCTACCGGGCAAAACTTATCGAATCGGACCGGGAGGTGTTCTACCGGGCCCTCCGGACCAAACTGAACTGGTCTCAGGATGGCTTTAATGTAAAAAGCGCCGTCTCTTCGGAAACCGCCGGGGGTTATGATGCTTGAAGAGCTTTCGATAAGGAACTATGCCCTCATCGACAACATATCCCTTTCCTTTGAGGGGGGCCTTAACATCCTGACCGGGGAAACCGGCGCGGGAAAATCTATCATCGTGGGTTCCCTAAGTTTCCTTTTGGGGGCCAAGACCGATACCGGAGTGATCCGTACCGGCTCCGAGGAGGCCAGTGTTTCCGCGGTAGTTTCGGTTCGGGAGGGAAACCGGGACGTACTGGAGTGGCTTGCCGGACGGGACATAAGTCCGGAGGATGGCCGCCTGATTATCCGCCGGAACCTAAAGGCCTCGGGCAGGGGTTCCATCTACATTCAGAATGTTCCCGTTACCCGGAATGATCTGGCGGAATGTATGGCCTTCCTCTTTGATCTTCACGGCCAGCATAACCATGAATCTCTGCTTAGAAAAGAAACCCACCGCCGTTATCTGGATCGTTTTGCGGGGATAGAGGAGGAGACCGCCCGGTTCAACGCCCTCTTTTTGGATCTGGCGGATCGCAAAAAGGCATTTGAATCTTCCCTTAGTTCCGAGCGGGACCGGGAGGCCAGAATTGAAATACTAAGCTATGCCGTGGACGAGATTGACAAGGCCGCGCCCAGGGCCGGCGAGATCCGGGAACTGGAAAGTGAAACCTCAAGGCTGGGGGATTTTGAAAAACTTGCCGCCCAGGCAAACGCCGCCGCAGGGGCCCTCTTTGACGGGGAAGCTTCGGCCCTGGGCCTGATCCGGCGGACCCGGTCTTCTCTGGAAAATGCCGCCGCCATAGACACGGAACTTTCGGCCCTCCTAAAGCGTACCGAGGATCTCTACTACGAGGCGGAGGATCTGGCCGCGGAACTCCGCCTGTACCGGGACGGCCTGAAGTATGATCCGGCCCGCCTGGAGGAGGCTGAGGAACGGCTTGCCCTGCTCTACAGGCTGAAGAAGAAATACGCCCCCGGCGGGGATGAGGAGGCGGTGCTGGCCTACCGGGCCCGGGCGGCGGCGGAGATTGAAGCCCTGTCCCGGACGGAGGAAAACCGGGACAAGCTGAAGGCCGAAATCGCCGTCCTGGAGAAGGACATTGCCGCCCGGGCGGCGGCGATAAGCGCCAAGCGGAAAGAGGCCTCTCTTAAGCTGGGGGAGCGGATAACCGGAATCCTAGCCAGCTTGGGAATGCCCCACGCCGCCTTTTCCGTGGAGGTAGCCTCCAAAGGAAAGGGGCCCAACGGGCTTATCATGGGGCCCTGGGGGGCTGACGAGGTAGAATTCCTCATTTCCGCCAATACCGGGGAACCTTTGAAGGAACTTTCCCGTATCGCCTCCGGGGGGGAGCTTTCCCGGGTTATGCTGGCTATTAAAACGGTGCTGGCCGGGGCGGATACCATCGAAACTCTGGTATTTGACGAGATAGATACCGGCATCGGGGGACAGGTAGCCCTTTCAGTGGGGGAATACCTCACCAGGATAGCCGCCATCAAGCAGATATTTTGCATTACCCATCTTGCCAGCATTGCGGTTCGTGCCGATAATCATTTAAAGGTGGAAAAACGGAGTGAAGGCGGCCGGACCATAACAGGAGTTACGGCGCTTAAACCTTCGGCGCAGCGGGATGAGATAGCCCGGATGCTGGCGGGAGATTCCGGCGCCGCGGCCCTTGCCCATGCGGAGGATCTGTTGACAAAATACGGTAAAGGGAACGGTTGATATGGCGAAGATTTCCAATGAGGAGCGTCATCAGTATTTTAGCAAAACAGGGGAATATAAAAATACAATTGATGCGATCCTTAAGCGGGAACAGACCCTTCTCGCCTCAATCCGTAAAGAGCCGGCCGGAGCAGTCTTTAAGCGGCTTACCCTGGTGGACGAGATGCTTAACCTCGCCTCAAATTATATCATCCTCAGCGGTATTTCCCAGAATATGCTCAAGGTTAAAAATGAAGACGCCCTCAACGACGGCAGGAAGGCCCTCTACAAGAGCGTTATTTATCTGGAAGAGGTCGTCAGCAACTATGTGGATGTTCCTTTTTCCGATTATGAAGAAAAACTTGCCGGGATAGCCCCGGTGGATGCCGCCAAGCGCTATCTTTTGATACGGAAAATGGGCCTTGCCATTGAACTGCTGGAGAATGCCTACGGGGACAATACCAAGTGGAAGTGGTCTTTTGTGGAGCTTGAGGGCCGCTATGCGGCAACGGCCAAGAATATTCTGGATTTGAAGAACGCCGTGATCAATACCGACCCCCGGTCCCCTAATTATGAGCCCACCGTCTACCATCTTAATCTTATCAAAAAACTGCTGATGCAGGCGGCGGATCGCTACCGGGAAAAGTATGAGCTTTCCACCAACCGTACCGACGACTTTAAGCAGGGGATTACCTTTTTGGCCGCCCTCAGGCGCATCCATGTGGTTATGGGTGACCGGGAAGAGGCCGAAACCGTTAAGAAGAAGCAGGAAATTTGGGCGGCAAAATTGGAATCGGATTTGAAAAAAAAGGAAGAGCTTGCAAAAAAAGCTTAAAATGGAAAGGCCTTCCGCTGCGCAGTTTTTCCTGCACTTTAAGACCCTGTTTCCTTATCTAAAAGAATACCGGCGGCAGTACATCCTGGGTTTTATCTTTCTGGTTATTGTGGACGCCGCCCAGGTGATGATTCCCCAGTTTACCCGCCGGGCGGTGGATTTTATTGCGTCCGGCAGCTTCAGAATCGGGGATGTGCTGGTCCAGGCCCTGGCCATGGTGGCCCTGATGGCCCTTATCTGCCTGGGCCGCTACTTGTGGCGTTACTTTATCCACGGCTCTTCCCGGCGCATCGAAACGGAGATGCGCCGCCGTCTCTTTGATCACCTCCTTACCCTGTCCTATGATTTTTATCAGGATCATAAAATTGGGGATCTTATGGCCCGGGCAACTAACGACATCAACGCCGTCCGCATGGCCATGGGCTGGGGCCTGGTGGCTCTGGTGGACGGTACCATCATGGCCGCTTCTATCCTGGTGATCATCTTTATTCAGGATGCCAGGACTGCGGCCTTTGCGGTTTTACCCCTTCCCTTCATCACCATCCTGATCCTCCTCTTTGGCCGTACCGTGGGGAAGCGTTTCCGCCGGGTCCATGAAAGCTACTCCGCCATGAGCGATACGGCCCAGGAAACCTTTGCGGGAATCCGGGTGATCAAGTCTTTTGTAAAGGAATGGTGGTTTACGAAAAAATTTGCCGGGACCAACGACGATTACCGGCAGGCCAACATGGCCCTGGTCAAACTTTATGGCTTTTTCTTTCCCTTTATTTCGTTTTTGTCGGGACTTACCTCCCTGATTCTGCTTCTGGCGGGCGGCATCCGGGTGGCGGAAGGGCTGATGAGTCCCGGGGACCTGGTGGCCCTTTTCAGTTACCTTCAGATGCTGATATGGCCCCTCATGGGGGCGGGCTTTATGGTGAACATGATCCAGCGGGGGGCGGTGGCTCTGGCCCGGGTGAACGAGGTGATGGACACCGTTCCGGCCATACGATCGCCGCCGCCGGAGGAAGCCGCGGTTCCGGCGGAGAGCGGCGTTCTAAGGAAGGGGCCGCTGGTGGAATTCCGCGGCCTGTCCTTCGCCTATCCAAAGGGCGTCCGGGCGCTGGATGATATAAGCCTGACCATAGAGGAGGGAACCATAGTAGGAATTCTGGGCCGTACCGGTTCGGGAAAATCCACCCTGATCAAAACCCTGGTCCGCCTGATCGATCCTCCCCGGGGGACCGTATTTGTAAAGGGTCTTGAAGTGAGCAAGTGGGATTTGAAGGAACTCCGGCGGATTTTCGGGGTAACCCCCCAGGACAGCTATCTCTTTTCGGATTCCATCAGGAACAATGTGGCCTACGGCCTTGAAGGAGCCGGCGAACAGCGCCTTATAGAGACGGTGAAAATTGCGGCGATAGACCAGGATCTGGCGGGTTTCGGCAGGGGCTGGGATACTCTTATCGGCGAGCGGGGGCTTACCCTTTCGGGGGGACAAAAACAGCGGGTGGCCATTGCCCGGGCCCTGGCCGGCGGGGCGGAGCTGCTCATCCTGGACGACGCTTTTTCTGCAGTGGATGCGGAGACCGAGAAACGTATTCTCCGGGGAATCCTTGATGAGCGCCGGGAAAGGCTGAGCCGTGGAAACCCCTTTACGGTTATCATCATCTCCCACCGGGTATCTGCCCTGAGGCATGCCGGTAAGATACTGGTCCTGGACAAGGGCCGTGTCGCCGAATACGGCGCTCCGGAGGAGCTGGCGGGAAGCGGCGGTTTCTACGCAAAGACCGCATCCTTGCAGCGGCTTGAAGGCGCCGGCGGAGGGAACGGTGTCTGAATATTTTGAGACTGAAGAGGTGGTCAAAGAATACGACGGCCTTATTGTAAGGCGTATTCTGGCCTACCTTAAACCGTACCGCCCTCTGGTCTGCCTGATGGCCCTGGCCCTGGCTTGTTCCACCCTGGGGGAACTGCTGGTGCCGGTAATCCAGCAGCGGGTTATTGACGGCGCAGTGATGTCCCGGTTCTTTGCCGTAAGGACCGCCGTCTATAAACGGGAAGGGACGGCGCTGGAAACATCCCTCCGGCAGGATTTGGAAGGACTGATGCGCCGGCCCGGGACCATTGCCGTTGGAGACTACCTCTTTATACCCCGGAACCAGCATTCGGTGATACCGGGCCGGGCCGAGCGGGAACTTCGGGAACGGGGTATTCTGGACGGTGATAGCTGGTACGCCTTTCGTTATAAGCCGGATTCCGCCGCGGCGGAGATTATAGCGGCCCGGGGGGATCTTTTCCTTAGGGGAACGGAAACGGCGGCATCCGTGCCGGCGGCATCCGTGCCGGCGGCCATAGAGAGGGACGCCCTCTATTCCCTGCCCCTGGGGGAAATACGGGAGATCCGGCGGGGGGATATTTCCTACATTGTCCATGCCGCGGTTTTTCTCTTTATAACCCTGGTTTTGGTTTTTGCCTTTACCTTTGTACAGACCTGGTCCGCCACCCTTATCGGGCAGCGGGTGATGAAGGATATGCGGCTTGGACTCTTTAAGAAAACCCTCTCCCAGTCCACGGCCTTTCTCTCCCGGCATCCCGTGGGCCGGATTGTAACCAGGCTTACCGGAGATGTGGAAACCATCAACGAATTTTTTACCTCCGTCCTGGTAGCCTTCCTTAAAGATCTTTCGGTGATGGCGGGGGTTCTGATAACCCTTTTTATCCTGTCCCCCAGGCTGGCGGCGGTAGTACTTGTAACCATGCCCCCGGTGGCGGTGCTTACCGCCGTAAGCAGGATCAAGGCCAGGGACGCGTTCAGACGACAGCGGACCGCCTCTTCCAGGGTTAACTCGTATCTGTCGGAACGTCTGTCCGGGGTTCAGGTGGTCCAGTTGTTCTTGCGGGAACGGAAGAGCGCCGAAGAATTCGGTGAACGGAACCGGGAACTGATGCAGGCGAACTTGGGCGAAATGTACGTCTTCGCTACCTTCAGGCCCATGGTGGAATTTCTTGCCACCGTGACTACCGCTACGCTGATTGTGGCGGGCAGCGCCATGGTACTCGGCCTATCCCTCTCCCTGGGGGTGCTTATCGCCTTTATCAATCTGGTGAGCATGTTCTATGCTCCGATGACGGACATGGCCGAAAAGTATACCCTGCTCCAGTCCGCCATGGCCGGCGGCGAGCGGGTCTTCAAACTTTTGGATACGGATGCGTTTATCCTTGACGGGGGGAAAGAATCCGTGGAAGGCCGGGTCCGGGGACGCATTGAATTTGAAGACGTTCATTTTTCTTATACGGCGGGCAGCCACAGCGCAGCGGACAGCCAAGAAACCGCCCGGGCCATTCTCCGGCCCGGAACGGCGGGGGAGGTGCTCAGGGGCCTTTCCTTTACGGTGGAAAGCGGAGAGATGGCCGCCATTGTGGGCTATACCGGAGCAGGGAAGACCACCATCATCAATGTATTAACCCGGCTTTGGGATATTGATTCCGGCGTCATCCGGCTGGACGGTATCCCCATTCAACGTATACCTCTGCCGGAGCTGCGCCGTTCCCTGCTTCCGGTGCTCCAGGATGTGTTTTTATTTTCGGGGACCGTGGCGGATAACATCAGCCTGGGGCTTGATCTTTCCGAAGACGAGGTGGAGGCCGCGGCCCGGGCGGTCTACGCTCACGAGTTTATCTCCCGGCTGCCCCAGGGCTACCGGACCCCCCTTTCCGAGGGGGCCTCCAATATTTCTTCCGGCCAGCGGCAGCTTATCAGTTTTGCCAGGGTCATCGCCCACAATCCCGCGGTGGTCATACTGGACGAGGCCACCAGTTCCATCGACACCGAGACGGAAAGACTTATTCAACTGGGGATACGGCGGGTCCTGGCGGGGCGTACCTCCATCGTTATCGCCCACCGGCTTTCCACCATACGCCACGCCGGCCGGATTTTGGTTCTTTCCGGGGGACGGGTGGCCGAGGAGGGAAGGCACCAGGAATTGATGGACCGGAATGGCCTCTACGCCGGACTGTACCGGCTGCAGTATGAGGCGGGAAAGGGCGGGTAAAAACCGGGGACCGGGGGGATTAAAAGCGTATTCGCTTTAATCCCCCCGTTTTTTCCAGCGGCGAATCGTTAGTTCAGCAGCGCCGCCGCATCTCCCCGGTTCCAGCGCCTGGCTATGTCGGCGGGGCTTTCCGCGGCAATGTTCTTGATATTTTTGTTTGCCCCCAGTTCCAAAAGAAGGATCACAATATTGGGGCCCGCGTTTTGGGCGGCGTAGTGGAGTATGGTGTTGCCGCCGGAGTCCCGCTGGGATATGGCTCTGCCGGAAAAAACCGCCCGGACCGCGTCATAGCCCTTGGTCAGGGCTATGCCTGCGGGAGTCCTGCCGTCGTCCGCGATGGAAAATACATCGGAACCCGCATCGGCCAGCAGCTTAACGATATTCCAGTCGTTCTTCTCCATTCCCAGGCGCAGGGGAGTAAAGCCTTTGGAGTCCACCGCATTAAGTCTGGCCCCCTGGCTGATAATGATCTGCAGCATGGCCGGCGGTGCGTTTTCCAGGATGGCGATGTGGAGGGGGCTCCTGCCTTCGTCGTCGGAGGCGAGGATCCGTTCTTTAGTCAGCAGGGTGGAAACGATTTGCGGGGAAACCGTCAGAGCGTTTTGGAAGGGACTCCTTCCCATAATATTTTTTGCGTGGATCGATGCGCCAAGGTTGAGGAGCAAGGTTATCAGATCCCGGCGTCCCATGGCCACGGCGGTATGGAGGGGCGTGTCCCCCCGGTTGTTCCGGCTCATGGGATCGGCCCCCAGATCGGCGAGCCGTTCGGCGGTAACTGCGGAGCCCGCCATAACTGCTTCGGCAAAGGGGGTATGGCCTTCGCTATCCCGGACTTCGAGGTTCGCTCCTCCCGTTATCAGGATGGTCTCGATTCCCACCATCCCCAGCCTGACCGCGTCGTGGAGGGGCGTTTTTCCGCTGGAGTTATGGGTGTTGATGTCGCACCCCAGGGCGATGAGGGCCCCGGCGGCATTTTGGGCGTTCCATCGTACCGCCGCATGGAGGCTGCTGTTTCCCAAGGTATCCCTGGCTGCGGCGGAAGCGCCGACGGCGATGAGCGTTTTAATCGTAGAGGGGGAATCAACTTTGACCGCTTCAAAGAGGGGCGTTTCTCCGGTGGCATTAGCCGCATCCGGCGAAGCGCCCCGCTGGACGATAAACGGAATAAAGGCATCAAGCCGCCACCCCGCGGCATAGTGAAGCAGGGTATTTCCCAGGCCGTCCCGGGCGCTCAGGGTCGAAGGGTTGATCATCCATTCCCGAAGTCCCCCGTTGGAATAGAAAGTCAGATAGATGGGACTTTCCCCCCGGGCATTGGGGGCGAAAATATCGGCCCCCCGGGAGAGGAGCAGTTTTCCCGCCTCGGCTTCGTTTTGCCGTACCGCAATGTGGAGGCTGGTATCCCCCTCCTTGTTACGGGCATTGACCTGGGCCCGGGCGTCCAAGATCAGGCCTATGGTTTTAGGATCCCCGCCGTTTTTTACCCCCAGATGGAGGAGGGTATTGCCGGCGCTGTCCTTCTGGATTACGGTCTCCGCGGTGATCAGCGCATTTACCGCTGAACTTCTGTCCCGCAGCGCCCGTTCAAAGGGGGTTATTCCCGCGTTATCCGCGGCGAAAATATCCGCATTGGACCGGAGCAGCAGGGGGATAGCCTCCATCCGGGTATGCTGTACCGCTGTATAGAGGGGGGTCTTTCCTTCAATATTGCGGATTGAAACATCAGCCCCCTGTTCCAGAAGCATGCCGATGATGCCGGGACTCCGGTTCAAGGTGATAAGGATATGCAGGGGAGATTCCCCGTGTTCGTCCCGCAGATTAGGATTGGCCCGGCGGGAGAGAAGGAGGGTAAGGGCTTCCTGGTGGACCTGAGAGGGAACGGCTATGTGCATGGCCGTGTTGCCCTTGGCATCCTGGACGTTGACATCGGCTCCGGCGCCGATAAGCATCTCCATGATGGGGATGTTCCCGGTCCGGGCCGCTTCGTGGAGGGGCGCGGCTCCGGCGGCGTTTTTAATGTTAACGTCCGCTCTCTTGTCGATCAAAAAATCGATGAAACCCGTATAGCCGCCCTGGGCGGCAAAGTGGTAGAGACTGGAGCCGCCGGCGGTGCGTATATTGTAGTTGGAACTCCGGGCGGCGGGGGCAAAACCGGCAAAGATGGGACTATCCGAATAAGCCCCCGCCAGGATAAGCTCTTCGGCGGTTTCCACATGGCTCTTTGAATCGGGCCGGGACAGGGCTAGATCCAAGGGGGTCTTGCCGGCCTTGTCCTTAGCGTTGACCTGGGCCTGGGCGCCGAGGATGGCTCCGGCGGCGGAACGTTTCCCCTCCAGGGCCGCCAGATGGAGCAGGGTTCTCCCTTCGGCATCGGCGGTTTTTACCGAATCCGGGGTGAGCAGGACAGATAAAAAGCCGCCGTCTCCCCTGATGGCAATTAAGGCCGGACTCTGTCCCCCGGGCATGAGGTAATGAATATCCGCTCCGGCCTCCGCCAGGACCGCCGCAGTGGGACCGTCAAGTTTTTCGGCGCTGATACTCAGGGGGGTTCTTCCCTGACTATCCGCGGCATTCACTTCCGCTCCCAGGGCGATAAAGAAAGCGGCCAGGACATGATCCCCCTGTTCCGCCGCTACGTGGAGGGGAGTCCGGTTCCGCTCGTCCCTGGCATTGACATCCACCTGACCCAGGAAAAAGGACCGGGCCCGTTCGGTTTCACCCCGCTCAAGAAGGGACCATACGTCGTCTTCGGCTTTTGGGACCTGAGGCGCCGGGGCAGGTGTGTTTTTGCATCCGCCGAAGATCAGCGAACAAAGGCTGATCCCGCAGAGAAGGAAAACTAAAGCAATAGAATGTTGATACCTCATACTCCTAATCATCGACAGTTTGAAGGATGATATTGACATAGAAAATAGAAACCGTCTAGAATGAAACCGTCTTTGCGGCCATGGTGGAACTGGTAGACACGCCAGCTTGAGGTGCTGGTGCCGAGAGGCATGGAAGTTCAAGTCTTCTTGGCCGCAATAATTGGATTTGTTCGAGAACCCGGTTGGTTCTTTCACAGGTCTCCCAAAAAACGCATATTTCTTGACGAAATCCATGTTTCTTGTTGTTTTTAAGCGTTTGTTACCCGGAAACTTCAGTTTCCGGGTAATGCTATTAAAAAAAGGAACGGGACGTTATTTTTTATAAGGCATATCCTTATATCAAAAACAGATATAAAAATCGCCCGGGAAGCGGGTATTGGTGAAGCGCAGATGGACTGCTACGGCAGGTATAAGGCAAGGTCGATTATACCGCTTTTGCCGGTGCGGAAACGGGAAAGCTGATTCTGGTTGCCGCCATGATTCCAACTCCCGCGGGGGAAGGGAAGACCGCCGCTGCCTGGATATGAATGACCGGCAGCTTCGTTTTACCGTGGATGTCTGGGAGGAAGGGCCCAGGGAAGTCCCCGGGAAGATTCCTGGGATATCACCGCCGCCAGCGAAGTTATGACGGTACTCTGTCTGGCCAGGAATCTTGAGAATCTGAAAGAACGGCTGGCCTCTATCATCGTGGGGTATACCTATGATGGAGAACCGGTCCGGGCGGCTCAGCTAAACGCTCAGGGAGCCATGACGGCCCTCCTCAAGGATGCCCTGGAACATACCCCGGTACTGGTCCACGGCGGGCCTTCGCTAATATTGCCCACGGATGCAGTTCCCTTATCGCCGCCAGGCTTGCCCTGGAACTGGGGGAGTACACGGTTACCGAAGCGGGGTTCGGAGCGGATCTGGGGGCGGAAAAATTTTTCGATATCGAATGCCGGACCGGGGGACTTATCCCTTCAGCGGCGGTACTGGTAGCCAGCGTTCCTTAAAACACCACGGGGGCCTTTCCCGGGGAGGGCTGAAAAAGCCGGATCTTTCCGCGCCGGAACGGGGGCTTCCCAACCTGCTGCGCCATGCCGAAAACCTCAAATCCCTTTACGGCCTGCCTGTCTGTATCGCCAAAACCCGGTATAGTTTCTCCGACAATGGCTCTCCTCGCCCTAAAGCTTCCCCGCGTAAGCGGGTTCTTGGGTGTGGACCCGCCGGCGAATCAAAGGCTGCTGGGCGCTCTGGAAGGCTTTACCCTGACTGTGGGGAAACTCCGGATTTCCGCCGGGGCGGGGTTTACCGTTGCCTTCACCGGAGACATTATGACCATGCCGGGACTGCCCAAACTTCCTTCCGCAGAAGGAATTGATGTGGACCATAGCGGGAAAATCACAGGTCTCTTCTAAAACAGCCGGGTTGGGAGACGGGGGTCTATACCGGCAAGCGCCGGCAACTTTGTACCGGGTCTGTTCCGGGACATTTTCACTCCTTTAAAAGTTTCAATTTTGAATAATTTTTTCAAATTCCTATTGACAAGTTCTCTAACCATCGGTTATTATTATACCATTGGTTATTAATATGCTAATGGAAATAAAATGACCGTCGGTCATTACAGGCCTCGTAGTTATGTTCTTCGGGGCTATTAGTAACCATTGGGCGGTTTTATGGGGATCACTGAAAGGAAAGAACGGGAAAAAGGTGAACGTAAGGCCCTTATCATGCGCTGCGCCGGGGAGCTTATCCTGGAACTGGGAGTAGAGAAGGTCAGCATGATGGACATTGCCCGGAAGGCGGAACTGAGCAAGGCAACCATCTATCTGTACTTCCCCAGCAAGGAACTGCTTTTTGAAGAGATCTGTCTAAAATCGGGGAATGACTTTATTGATTATATACAGGAGAAGATGACGCCGGGGCTTTCCGCCCTTGAAATGATGAAGCTGCTTTGGGTGAGTTATCTTGAAATGTTCGGGGAATCGGAGGATATGATGATCCTCATGTTCAACAATATCAGGAGCTATCTGGAATCTGCATTTTTCTTTGGAAAGGAAAAGGAAAATATCCCTCCTTATATTCTCTATGTTCTTTTGAAGGATATACTTGAACAGGGTGTGGCCGAAGGCGTTTTTGAGCCTTCGATTAATCCTGGGATGGTATCCCGCACAATTATAGCCCTCTTTTCCTATATCATAGAGAGCGCGGCAAGGATTCCCAAAGAGGCCAGAAAATCCCATGTTACCACCGACGAGATGAAAAATATATTTGAAATAATGCTCCGGGGTATTGTCCGGGAAGGATTCGATCGTTCCCGGCTGACATTACCGGGGTCAATACGCCCGAACCATGAGGAGTAAAATTGAGGCTGTTTATGGAAAAATTTTTTAATCATCCCTGGATCATTATTGCAGTAATCGGTGTTATCACCCTTTTCTTTGCGTTTCAGTTGCCGCGGGTTCAGCTGGACAACAACAATCTCAGGTTTATACCCAGGGAAGATGAGGCCCGGCTGATTTCCAAATACATTGACGACACCTTCGGCAGTTCCCTCTTTGTGCTGGTGGGTCTGGAACGGAAATACGGTACGGTTTTTGAAGGGGACTTCCTTCTGCGGATTCGGGAATATATAACCAGGGTTGAGAAAATCGGCATTGTGGACCCCGTTTATTCTATGGTAACCTCGGACTACATTACCAGCGACGAAGACGCCATTGTGGTGGAAAAGCTGGTACCCGATGATTTTACCGGAACCCCCGAAGAAATAACCGGATTAAAGAGGCGTATCCTCTCCTGGGATATGTATGACCGGGCCCTTATCTCCGACGATTTTACCGCCACCCAGATCATGGTTCCCATGAATGTGGATTCCGAAAGCGCCGGAGATCCCGAGACCCAGGAGGCCTTTATACAGATACGGGACATTGCCCGGGAAATGTTCGACGGTATGGCGGAAGTCTACGTTACGGGCATTCCGGTGATCAGCGCCACCGTCAACGAGGCGGTTCATGCGGACCTGATCCTGCTGGTGCCCCTGGTGGTGGTGGTGGTGCTGATGGTACTTTTCTTCTCCTTCCGCCGCTTTACCTCTGTGGTTCTGCCCCTGCTGACGGTGCTGATCGCCGTTATCTGGTCCATCGGGGCCATGCCCCTCTTTCATATCAAGATGTCCATCATCTCTACGGTGCTTCCGGTAATTCTGGTCGCCGTGGGAAGCGCCTACGGCATTCACGTTGTTACCCACTACAATGCCGGGATGACGGGCCGGGGCGTCGTAAGCGATGAGGAACACCGGCGTATCATCTATGATCTGATTAGAACCATCAGGAAGCCCGTCTTTCTGGCGGCGCTGACCACCTTTGCCGGCTTTGTCTCCTTCTGCTTTACCAGGGTGCTTCCTATCCGGGAGTACGGCTTCTTTTCTAGTTTCGGCGTGCTGGTGTCCTTCGGCGTCGCCCTGACTCTGATTCCGGCCCTGCTTATTATCCGGGGGCCGAAGGAGATGAAGGAATGGAAGCGGGCCGGGACGAAACAGGCCGGAGTGGAGCAGGGGGCGGGGTATCAGCCCGGCGAAGCCAGGACCGATCCCATGAGCGGCGCCATTGCCGACACGTTCCTGAACATTGCCGGGAAGAAACGCTTTGTCCTCATCCTTACCGCCGCGGTCGCCCTGGTATCGGTTTACGGACTGACCAAGGTGATCATCGACAACGTGATGGTGGAATACTTTAAGACCACTACGGATATTTATAAATCGGACCGCTTTATCCGGGAAAAATTCGGCGGGTCCAAGGTGGTCAGCGTGGTGGCCCAGGCGGATACGCCGGAGGAACTTTTAAGTCCCGAATCCTTAAAGGCCATGGAGGGGCTGAACCGTTTTCTGGAAGAACATGTAGGGGAGGTCGGCAAGGCCATGGGCTTTACCGACCTGGTTAAACGGATCAACCAGGTTTTCAATGCCGATGAAAGTCCCGAAGGCATTGTTTCCCGGACGCTTCCGGCGGGCGCCGGATCGGGGGACTTTGGTTTTTCCGGCGGCGATTTCGGCTTCGGTTTTGATACGGGTGATGATTTTGGTTTTGCCGGTCCTGAGGGAGACGGGGGAAACGGCTTTGATTTCTATGAAGACACCGGGACGGCGGAACCCCGGCCCGGAGATGAGGTCTATACCCTGAGGGAGTTAACGGCCCTTTTAGACAATGTCTCAAGCGAGTCCCGGACTATGGACGCGGGGAGCCTGGTCCGGGAATTAAAAAAACGGATCAACTATGAAGGGGCCTCCTATTATGAAATTCCCCTGATACCAGAACGGTACGGAAAAGAGACTCCCGGAGAACTCCAGCAGCTGGTGTCAAATTATTTAGTGCTTCTTTCGGGAAACATCGACGAATATGCCAACGATTCCCTGGAACCGACGGCCATCAAAACCACGGTCCAGCTCCGCACGGTGGGCCAGTACGATACCAACCGCGCCCTGGATGAGATCCACAACTACGTCAACGCTAATTTCCCCAAAAACCTGCGGGTGGTGGTAGGGGGCAGCGCCATTGTCGAAGATTCCCTTAACAGGCTGGTGGTGCAGTCCCAGCTTATATCGGTGATCGTCTCCCTCTTTATGGTTTTCCTCATCATCGCCGTTTCAAACCGTTCCATCGTTGCGGGCTGCATAGGCATAGCCCCCCTTTCAATTTCTATTTTGATCAACTTTGCGGTGATGGGATTCCTGGGAATCAAGCTGAACATAGGTACCTCCATGGTAGCCAGCGTTTCCGTGGGGATAGGCATTGATTACACCATCCACTACCTTGAGACCTTCAAGCGGGAGTACAGGGCCGGGGGGAAGAACTTTCTGCGGAGAACCTTTACCACCTCGGGAAAGGCCATCGTCATCAATGCCGTTTCGGTGGGCGCAGGATTTGCGGTGCTTCTCTTCTCCCAGTTTAATATGCTGGCGGATCTGGGACTGCTTATTGCCATGACCATGGGAACCAGCGCCCTGATAAGCCTTACGGTTATTCCGGTTTTATTGCTGATGATCAATCCTCAATTTGTGCGGAAAAATTTAGAAGGAGAAACAAGATGAAAAAACTGATGTGTTTTGCCGCCGCTTTTCTGGCGTGCGCCGCTGCGGCCTTTGCCCAGGATGCCGCCGCCCTGGTGCAGGCTTCGCGGGATCGTATCAAGGCTGATACTATTTCCAGCCGTTCCAAAATGGTGATCGCCGCCAAGGACGGAAGCAGCTCCGAGCGGGTCCTGGATCAGTATTCCAAGGACGGTCCCAACGGAGGCAGGGCGGTTATCGTGTTCCGTGAACCCGCCGGCGTGGCCAATACCCGGTTTCTTACAATGGAAAACGCCAGGGGTTCCAACGATCAATGGATCTTCCTCCCCTCTCTGGGAAAGGTGCGCCGTATCGCTTCCTCCGAAGGTTCCGGCAGCTTTATGGGTACCGACATGTCCTACGACGATATTTCTTCGGCGGACCGGAAAGCGGATCTGGATAACCACAGGATACTCCGGGAAGAGACCCTGAATGGTAATGCCTGCCATGTGATCGAATCCATACCCAAGGATTCTTCCTATCAGTACTCCAAGATGATCCAGTGGATAGACAAGGCCACCAAGGTAACCCACAAGGTCGAACTCTATGACCGCCGGGGGACGATGCATAAGCGGCTGGAAATACTGGAACTGCGGAATGTTCAGGAACGGCTTAGTCCCATAGTTACCAGGATGAGTACCCTTACCGAAGGGACATCGACCACCATCCGGGTAGAGATCCTAAAGTATGATGATCCTATACCCGAGGGAGTCTTTACTCCCGCCTTCCTGGAGACCGGGAGAGCCCGGTGAAGAAAAAAGGCCTTCCGTTGGGGAGGCCTGTTCTCTGCCGCCTTGGACCGGGACTTGCCGCAACAGGGATACTGCTGTTTCTCCTGATGCCCCTGTCCGCCGAGGACTTCGGCGCCGGAGGGAGCGCCGGCGGGGCGGGAACTCCGGCCCAAACCGGGTTGCCGGCTCCGCCCGAAGGTGAGGCGGACCCGGGTCCTGAAAGTCCCGCCGGTGGAGATTCTTCCCGCGGAACTTTTGCGGAGGATCGGCAATTTGAAGGTTCCGGTCCGGAGGAGGATGCCCTTTCCGCCGGCGATTCCGGTTTCGGCTTTGACGGCGGCGAAGTCCCTGCCGGAGACGAAGACGGTTTCGGCGCTTCAGAGGACGGCTTTGGTTTCGGAGATGACAGCGGCTTCGGTTTTGGAGATGACGGCGGTTTCGGTTTCGGCGGAGAAGATTCGGGCGGAAGCGGCGGCGCTTCCGGCGGCGGGTTTTTGTCCCATTTCAAACTGAGCGGTTCCGTTAAGGCGGAGCTGACCGCTTTTGGGGATGATTTTACTTCGGCCCCCAAATTACGGGATGCCCGCTGGGGGGATATTTTTTCGGGGAAACTTAACTTCAATTTTTCAGGCTCCAACGCCGAGGCGGTTATCAATCTTAGGCTGAATACCCGGTTTGACAATGATCCGCCGGTTTCTTTTAACAGCTCCTCTCCTCTCTGTTTTGACGAAGCCTACCTCCGGGCCTATTTCGGCGCCCTGACTCTGGAGGGGGGTATCCGCAAACTGACCTGGGGCAAGGCGGACAGCATGGGCCCCCTGGATGTGGTAAATCCCCTGGACTTTTCCGACTTTACTTCCTTGACGGATCTGATGGATATTAAAATCGGCCGGCCCATGATCCGCGCCTCCTACAGTCTTGGAACTTTCACCAAACTGGAAGGGGTCTTTATACCCTGGTTTGAGGGCTACCGTTTTGCCGGCGACGGACGCTGGGTTCCGGTACAGATGACCAGGTATAAGGACGATCTGGAACGGCAGCTTTCCGGTGCAGTATCGACCTCCCTTGCATCTTCATCGCTCCCTCAAAACATCCAGTCTCTTTTTGAAACGGCCATGGGACAGATAATCAATGGGGTGGACATGAACAATTTCTATCCCGATACAAGAACCTTAAACTATGCCCAGGGCGGGCTGCGGCTTACCACAACCGTCGCCTCTTCGGATATAGGATTCCAGTACTTCACCGGAAATCTTTTCCGCCCCGGAGTAGTCATGGGAACCACCGGCGAATTCCAGAATGCCTTTTCGGCAATTGTTAGCGGGATAGATCCCGGCGATCCTAATACCTATCCGGACCAGACGGCTATAGAGAATCTCGTTAACACCATACAGGTTGAGATTGACTATAACCGGTATCACCAAATCGGCGTTGACTATGCCCAGGTGCTGGGCGGCTTTAATCTGCGGGCCGAGCTGGCGGCAAACATCACCAAGGATCTTTCCGGCAGGGACGGACTGGTCTATAACCCGGCCCTACTCTGGTCCCTCGGTTTTGACCGGGATCTTGTGTGGGGGATAAATGCGAACCTTCAATGCAACGAAAGTATACGCCTTATGGACAGCAGGGTGGGAGATGACTGGCGCAGAGACATTGAGGCCGGTAAGGATATTACCTCCACCAGGATAACCCTGATCCTCTCGAAGAAATTTTTCCGGGATGAACTGGAACTGAACATTACCGGCCTTTGGGGCATTGAGGACAGGGATTTTTTCATCTTGCCCGCCCTTATCTGGACCAAGGGGGACCTGACCCTCAAGGTGTCGGGGGGGATCCTTGGCGGTTCAAGGAAAGGCGAACTGGGACAATACCGGGACAACGGCTTTGTTAAAATCGGCCTGTCCTATAGTTTCTAGGCCCTGGCAGTTCCCGCCCTGCGGAAACCGGCGGATTACAAGTCTCCCAAGAAGACGTGAATATTTGACAAAATCCGCGTTTTTTATTCGAAAGTCTGGTTTAATACCCCGGAGCTCTGCTCCGGCTCAAATAGCGTAACGCATACAAAAAATTGGTATTAAACCAGACGGTATTATAAACTTCCTATCGAACGAGCCTC
>JAISMC010000182.1 GCA_031276965.1 Treponema sp. | reverse complement strand
CCCCCCCCGTGCGTTAAGTAATTTTTCCTTTTTAGTTCCGGTATGCTCCGTCCTTGGTTCGCCCGGTATCCGGCGCCGCGGGTACGGCGTCCTGCATCGCGCCTCAGTCCCCGGAACGGCCCGTCCGGTCCTCGGAATGGGCTATCCGGTCTCCAGAATGGGCTATCCGGTCCTCAGAATGGGCCATCCGGTCTCCAGAATGAGCCATCCGGTCTTCAGAATGAGCCATCCGGTCTTCAGAATGAGCCATCCGGTCTCCAGAATGAACTATCCGGTCTCCAGAATGGGCTATCCGGTCTCCAGAATGAGCCATCCGGTCCTCAGAATGGTTTGCCCGGTCCCCGGAAGGGGCCGTCCGCTTTGCGGGTTATTCCGCGGGGTTCAAGAAAACAGAGAGCAAGGAGGAACATCTTATGGCGTTTAATTCCGACTGGCTGCCCGGCAGGAGGGCGGACCAACTGACCATGTGCCGGAACTGGACCGTCGTTTTGACGGCGGAGACGCGGACAGCCTGGGGCATCCCCCAGACTCAGTACAATGAGCTTTTGAACCTCTTCGACACGGCCCAGGAGCTTTTGCAGAAGGCCCAGAGCAGCGACCGCACGCCGGTTATCAACGAGCAGTGCCGGGAGGCTTTTGCGGCCCTGATTGCCAAGATGCGTTTCTTCAAGGGGCACTACTTCCTTTTGCCGCCGCTGATAAATGCGGACATTGTGAATCTGGGACTTACCCCCCACGATACGCACCCGACCCCGTCGGGGCCGCCGGCGGCGGAGGTGATGGCGGAAACCTACCTGGCGGGACGGCACGAGCTGGGGATTCAGGTTGTCTATGTGTCGGGGAACCCGGAGGACAAGGCGAACAAGGGCTACCGGATCTGGTACAAGGTTGTGCCCCCCGGCGGGGAGCCGGTTACCAGCCCCGATCAGCTTGATAAGTCGTTTTATACTCGGCGGAAGAAGGACGTGATGCAGTTCGCTTATGAGGACAGCGGAAAGACGGTGTACATCGCCATCCAGGTGGAGAACGACGGGAAGAAGGGGCCGTGGGGGCCTCTCGTGTCAGCCATCATTCCATGATGGCTGACACGAGTTGGAGTTTTACGCCATCGCGTCTGCTTACCAAATGGCGGGCGGTCCGAAGAGGCGTAAAACTCCTGCCGCGGCTTCCATGGCGCCATTATTCCATGACGGCTGACACGAGAGGTTGGAGTTTGGCTGTCCGCCTGCGGCGGATAGCTTCGGAGTTTGGAGGCGTAAAACTCCATGCCGTTTGCTGCACGGAGTTTGCCGCAGGCTTTTTAGCGGTCATTCCATGATTGAAGGAGTTTCTATGAAAACAAAACAAACAGTCCTTGCCAGCGGCCTTGCCGCCGGCCTTGCCGTGCTGATGATAGCGGCGGGTCTGCTGACGGGGTGCAGCGCCGGAGATGATGATCCCGCCCTCCCTGTGGAGATAGATGACCTGGCGGGGTTGAAGGCCATCGGCGGCAGCGCGGAAGGCTTGAGGAAGAATTATAAGCTTATGGCGGACATTGCGGGCTTAGATGAGTCCATCGGTATATCCGGGACTCCGTTTACCGGCAACTTTGACGGCAACGGGCACAAAATTACGCTGAACATCACGGGCGGCAAGACCATCTCCAGCGGTGGATACACCGGTACATGCGCCGGTCTGTTTGCCGCCATCGGCGGACGCGGTTCGGTACATGATCTGACGGTAGAGGGTACGATCAACATATCGGGCGTGAGCGGCAATGTGGCAGCGGGCGGCGCTGCGGGCGCGGCGGTTCCGGGTACCGTGATCAGCAGGGTAGCCAGTTCCGTGACCGTAAGCGCCGGCGGCAACGGCGATGTGCTTGCAGGCGGCATCGTGGGCGCAGGCCAAGGTACGATAAGCAACGTGTATACCACCGGAAACATATCGGCAACGACAAGCGGCGCCACAGAGGCGTATGCAGGCGGTATTGCAGGCGTCACCCTCGGCGCGGTAAGCTACGCTTACGCCACCGGCGGCATTTTGGCGAAAGGGACAGGAACAGGGGAAGGGACCGGTGAAGGCAAAATCACTATAGGCGCGGGCGGTATTGCGGGCGCTGCCAACAGCGCATCAGTGCATCACACGGTTGCCCTGAACAGCGGGGTCGAGGTAGAGGATAGTTCTTCTTACAACAGATGCGCCAACCGGATAGCGAGCTCTCCCAGCGGCCCCAGGGCTGCAAGGTTCAGCGCCAACCATGGCAAAGCTGATTTGTCGCCCACAGGCGGTTCACATTCACCGGACAAGACCGCCACCGGGCAGGACGGGAAGAATGTTCCGGTTACGCCTGGTTCACCGTACACCGCGCCCAACCAAGACTGGTGGACCGGCACCGGGTTTAGCGGCGCAAACTGGGCCGCGGTCTGGGAGTGGGACAGCGCAAAGGGCCTGCCCGTACTGCGATAGACGGAGCGGGAACGCGGCGTTTCCGCAAAGCGATGCCGCCATCTACGCCTCCGCCGTCCGCGGCGGGGGCGGTTCTTTGTGCGGGGCATGGCTGCGCGCTCCCTTCAATAGCTTTACAAAATGTCATATACTGTAAAGAGTGAATCTGTATACTGCCGCCGCCCTCTGCGCCGTAGGCGCGGAGCGGGTTGTTTCAAACGAACTTAAAAAACTCAAGCTGAAGGTTTTAGACTCGGGATTCGGCAGGGTCCGTTTTCAGGCGGATATACCGGCCCTCTATCTGGCTCTGATGGGGCTGCGGGCCGCCGACCGGGTCCTGCTGGAGGCCGCCCGTTTCCGCGCCGCGGATTTTGATGCCCTCTTTGAAGGGGTCAAGGCTGTCCCCTGGGAGGGGTATATCCCCAAAGGCATGGGCCTGACGGTAGCCAAGGTCCGTTCCAGGGGCTCCCGGCTTCAGGCTGTTACCAGCATTCAGGCCATGGCGCACAAGGCCGCGGCGGACCGGCTCTGCGGAGCCTTCAAGCTGAGGCGGCTTCCCGAGGGGGGCAAAACCGCGGAGCTCCGGGTCTATATGGAAAGGGACGAGGCGTCTGTTCTGCTGGATCTTTCCGGCGATCCGCTGTTTAAGCGGGGCTACCGCAAAGAGGGGGGCGCCGCTCCCCTGCGGGAAACCACCGCCGCCGCCCTGCTGCTTCTGGCAAACTGGCGGCGGAAATTTCCCCTCTACGATCCTTTCTGCGGGGCGGGTACGATTGCCATCGAGGCGGCCATGTACGCCTGGGATATGGCGCCCGGACTGGGCCGCCGTTTTGCCATTGCCGGCCTGGCCCTGGGGGACGGCGCCATCGAACAGAGCGTCAGGAAAGAACTCCTGCAGAGGGTGGATTTTTCAAGAACCATACGCATCAACGGAAGCGATGCGGATTCCGGAATGGTATCCATGGCGAAGGCCAATGTCCGGCGGGCCTGCGATCTTGCCCGGGGCGGCGGGGGCGGAGCGGAGGAACGGACCGGGATACGGCTTCCGGCTCTGCCCGGCTTTAGGACTCTGGCGGCGAAGGATGCGTCGAGCCCCTGCCCGGAGGAATACGTTGAAGACAAGCCGGAAGTTTCGCCGTCCGTGGCGGCGCCGTCCATGGTGGCGCAGACGCCGGGTTTCATCATCACGAATCCGCCCTATGGCAAACGTCTGGGGGATCCCGGTTCCGCAGAACGGACCTATCAGGAAATGGCGGGGCTGGTCCGGGGATTCCCCGGCTGGAAGCTGGGGGTAATTTCGGATCACCCCGGTTTTGAGTCCTGCTTCGGCAGAAAGGCGGATTCGGTAAGGGAGATAACCAACGGGGCGATCCCTTCTTATTTTTACGAGTACGAAAGGCTGTAGGGGGTTTAGATGTCTATGGTGGTGGAGCACGAAAAGCGCCGGAGGGAAATCCTGGGGAAAGCCCTGGATGTTTTTATCGAAGAAGGATTCGAGGACGTTACCTTTCAAAAGATCGCCGATCGCTGCGGCATTACCAGAACCACGCTGTACATCTATTTCAGAAACAAAAAGGAAATTTTTAACTACAGTATAAAGCAGCTCCTGGCGGGGGTCGAAAGCGATCTGATCCGGGTCCATAAGGACACATCCCTAAGCTGGATGGAAAAGCTGATAAAGGTTGTCTCCCTGATCCTTGACCGGCTGGAAGAAAACCGCCGTTTCCTGACGGTGGTTTTAAACTACCTTTTGTATATCGCCAAGAGCGATTCCGATCCTGATACCAGGGTCCGCAAGCGGACCATACGGATGCGGCACATTCTGGCCACCATGGTAATCGAAGGAATACGTGCGGGGGAGTTTGCCAAGGTCAACGTCAAAACGGCGGACGATCTTTTATACAGCCTTATGGAGGCGGCTATTTTCCGCCTGGTGGTGCTTAAACGCAGCGATGTGAAGGATCTAAAACAGACGGTAAAACTGGCGGTGGGGCAGTTTGCGGCAAAGCCCTGATCCGGTTTCTCCGCCGCGGGCGGACGCGGTATTGGACCGGACCTCCGGATAAAAAAACAGCGGCGGAGCGTTTTACTGGACTTGGCGCTTTGTTTAGAGCTATAGTGGAAACACTGCACGGGCCATAATCCCGTCCGTGCATTGATGCGTCCCAGAGGGGGACGTTTTACATATTGGGCTGCCGTGGAAACGCGGCGGCCTTTTATTCGCAAGCGGGTTTAATACCCCGCCGCTCTGCGGCGGTTTTAATCCGGCTAAAATATTGGTTTGTGTGGGTATTAAACCCGCATAAAATCCATACTTTGCAGAATATATGATGAGGAGCGCTTATGGCCCACGATTCGATTATTCCCCGGTTAAAAAAATGGCACGATGAGGATGAACATCAGAAAATTATCGACGCCATAGAGGGGATTCCCCGGAATACCTGGGACTATGAACTTTCCAGCCTGTATGCACGGGCGCTTAACAATATGGAACGTTATGAGGAAGCCTTGAAGATCCTTCTGGATATTGAAGAAGCGGGACGGGAAGACGGGGTCTGGTATTTCCGTGTTGGTTATGCCCTGTACTACATGGACCGGAAAGAGGATGCGGCGGAGTATTTCCAAAAAGCCGTCGATTACGGCGATGACGATGAAGATACCCGCTATCTCCTGAAGCTTAGTCTGGAGGCGGTGGAGCGGAAACGGCAGGGCAGATCCGGCGAATATAATCCCGAACTTTACCGGGAAGAAGATGTCAATTGCATTGAATCTCATATAGAAAAATACTTTGGGAAATTCAAAAATGTTTTTCATGAAGTGGTCTCCCCGGATATTCATGTGGATATTATCATCATCGAGCCTGTGCCGGAACGCAGCTACTATGTGCTGGTAACCTCGGGGATGGGCGCTCACAGGATGCATGTTCCCGGAGAATTAAAAGGACTTGAACGGGCGGAGCTTATGGTCTGTCTGCCCCCGGAGTGGGATCTGCAAAATTTAAACGATGAAAACTGCTATTGGCCGCTCCGGTGGCTTAAAATTATGGCCCGCCTTCCCATAGAACAAAATACCTGGCTTGGATGGGGTCATACGGTTCCCAACGGAGGCCCCTTTGCGGACAATACCCAATTTACCACTATGATGCTTCTTAATCCCGGCGCCTTCGAAGAAAACAGCTGTGAGTGTATCATGCCCGATGGAAGTACGGTTAATTTTTATCAGATGATACCGCTCTATGAAGAAGAAGCGGATTATAAGATACAGAATAGCGCGGAGAAGCTTTTGGAATTCTTTAGTGATGAAGATCTGGAATATGTTAAGCTTGACCGGAAAAATGTTATTCGCAAACGGGTTTAATGCCCGGAAGCCTGTTTTCCGCGGATGAGTTGAACCTAGTCCCAGGGAAAGCCGGAACCGTCCCAGGGCAGGGGAAGCCCGGCTATCCAGTCCACATACTGCACTGCCGTCCTGGGAGACCGGCCATTAAACCACCGCTCCCAGCGGAGGGCATTTTCCCTGAAAAACCGCCGCGCCTCATCCGTTCCGTCTTTAGGCAGCAAGCCCCGCTGTCCGGCGATGAATTCCGCTATCCGCAGGTATTCTTCCTGGTCCGGGGCGGTAAACACCACCGTCAGACCGAAGCGGTCCGCCAGGGAAAACTGTTCCTGCATGGTATCAAAGGCCCGGACATCCCCGGAGGCCGCGCCGGCGAGAGACGGCCGGTCCGCAAACCGCTCTTTTACCAGATGACGCCGGTTGCTGGTAGCGTATATCACCGTATTGGGGGGCTTCGTCTCAATGCCGCCTTCCAGCAGCGCCTTGAAGGTGGTAAAGGAATCGCCGGTTTCTTCAAAGGAAAGGTCGTCGATGAAAATGATGAAACGGAGGGCCCGGTCCCCGAGGGTTTCCAGGATGAGGGGAAGCTGCAGCAGATCCGCCTTTCGTACCTCAAGAAGCCGGAGCCCCCGTGCGGTAAATTCATTAGCCGCCGCTTTGACCGTAGCGGACTTGCCCGTTCCCCGGTCTCCGTAGAGGAGAAGGTTATTGGCAGGTTTCCCTTCAAGAAAACGGAGGGTGTTGCTTACAACCAGTGTACGCTGATCTTTGTAGCCTGAAAGCTGATCCAGCCGTACCGGGTCGGGATTCAGCGCCGGCTGGAAACCGCCCGCCGTTTTCGTTGGATCCGCCCACCGGAAACTGTAGTGGAGGCCCAGCGCGCCCGCTCCGTTCTGGCTTAGGTAACCGCTGAAAGCCGGCAGAGCTTCGGCCCAGGGGGTGTTTCCGGGGAAGAGTTCCGCCGCCGCGGATACGGTTTGGGCCGCAAAAGCCCGGGCTTCAGTTTTGGCGCCCTCTGCGGCCTCCTCAAGGCCCTTGTTTTTAAGGAAATCCGCAATATAAAAACCCAGACCGGCGGCGTCAAAGGCGGCGATACGGCTCAACCGGTTGAGGTCGGCGGCGGCGGCGGCCTTTAAGGCCGGGGACAAGGCGTCATCTGCGGCGCCGTATTTTTCCGCCGCCCTGGTAAAGGCATTATCCGCCTCCAAGGTAAGGGAGGAGACGGCATCATAAAAGGATCTGTTCTCTGCGGAGCGGACGAAGTTGCCGGTAAAGACGGCCCAGCGGCGGCAAAGCTCAAGGACCCCCCGGTTTTCCGTTGAGGTTCCGGCGCCGTCCATGGGAGTATCATTTATGGCGGCGTCATGAATGACGGTATCATAAATGATGATGTTATCCATAACAATACCCAGGAGATCTTCAAAGGCATTGATCAAGGGATGCGCCCGCAGATCTGCGAATACGCTGAGTCCTGCTATATCCGCCAGGGCGGTTTTAATTGTACCGCGGATCACTGAGCCGCCCGCCATATATCCTTCTCAATGATGTTGAAAACCTTGGTAGGACATTTGGCGGCGCAGGTACCGCAGGAGGTACATTGAGTGTAATTTACCAGGGGGATACCCCGGTCCATGGTGATGCATTTTTCGGGACAGTTTTTGACGCAGAGTTCACATTTAATGCAGCCCCGTTTACAGGTCTTTATCACCATCTGTTTAATGACATTCCGGTTGGAACAAAGGGCCATGGCGCCCCTCTGATTTTGCGGAACCCCCTTGAGGAGCGCCTGGGGACATTCGTCAAGACAGAGCCTGCACCCGGTACATTTAGCGTGGTCCACCCTTGGCAGTCCGTCATCGCCCATGCTGAGGGCGCCGAACCGGCAGACCTTAACGCAGTCACCGAATCCAAGGCAGCCCCAGGCGCAGAGCTTGGTTCCTCCGGCGGCAAGCTTGGCGCCCCGGCAGCTCTGGAGCCCGGTGTAAGTTCCTTTGAGGGGGGCGTGCTGCCTGGAACCCTGGCAGGCCAGTACCGATACAAGCTGCGCCACGCTGCCCCCGGAAACTCCCATAAGGGCGGCGATTTTTTCCGCTGCGGCCGTTCCTCCCACGGGACAGTTGTTTACCCCGGCGCTTCCCGACGCTACAGCGGCGGCGTAATTATCGCAGCCCGGAAAACCGCAGGCTCCGCAGTTCGCTCCGGGCAGAACTTCCCGGATCTGGCCCGCCAGGGGATCCTGGGGTACGGCGAAGACTTCCCGGAAAAAGCCCAAGGAGGTTCCCAGCGCAAAGGCAAGGACCAAGGCAAACACGGCGGTTGATAGGATGATCATCTCACAAGTCCTTTGAATCCCATAAAGGCGATGGAAAGCAGCGCCGCCGTAACAAAGAGTACCGGCGTACCCTTTAGGAACGCGGGGACCGGGCTGGTTCTTAAACGCCCCCGAATGCCCGCCAGAAGCAGCAGGGAGAGGAGGAAACCCAGGGCAACCCCAAGGGCATACACCACCGATTCGACAAAGGTATAACCGTTGGAGATAACGTCGAAAGTAACCGCCAGGATGGCGCAGTTGGTCGTTATCAGCGCAAGGTAGATCCCCATGGCCCCGTAAAGGGCCGGGGCGGCCTTCTTTAGATAAAATTCCACCAGCTGAACCAGGGCGGCGATTACCAGGATAAAGACCAGTATCTGGAGAAAGACAAGACCCAGGGGCTCAAGAATAAACCTGTATATGGGCCAGGTAACGCAGGTGGCCAGCACCGTAACAAAGGTAACCGCCAGTCCCATGCCTATGGATTTGTCTTCGTCGGTACTCATCCCGATAAAGGGGCACAGGGCAAGGAAACGCATCAGTACCACATTGTCGATAAGAAAGGCTGACAAAAAGATCTTGAAGAGATTCACGCCTCGCCTCCCGCAGCTCCGCAATGGGTACCGGCGGCGGAAATATCCGCCTTGGGAGCCTTAAGCCGGGATTTGATATACAGATTGAGGGCAATGAACAAGGCAAAGACGAAAAACCCCCCCGGCGGCAGTACGAAAAAGATGATCGGCTGGTAGCTTGAAGGGAGGATTTGAACGCCCAGAATGGCGCCGCTTCCCAGAAGTTCCCGCACCAGAGCGATACCCGTAAGCACCCATGTGTAACCCAGGCCCATGCCCAGGGCGTCGGGGATCACGTCCCCCGCCGGCTGCTTTGAGGCGAAGCCCTCAACCCGGCCCATGATGATACAGTTAACTACAATGAGGGGAATAAAGACCCCCATGGCCTTGGAAAGATCCGGAAACCATGCTTTAAGCACATAGTCGATCACCGTGGTAAAGGCGGCGATGATGATGATGAATATGGGGATACGAATGGAATCGGGGATGAGCTTTCTGAAAATGCTGATTACCAGTTCCGACATGAGGAGTACGAAGGTCATGGAGAGGCCCATGCCGATTCCATTGACCACCGCGGTAGTAACCGCCAGGCTTGAACAGAGGCCTATCATCAGTATCAGAAGAGGATTCTCCCGGATAAGGCCATTGGTGAAAATACGGAACAGCCGTTTCATTCTGTTTCTCCTTCTCCCGGAACGGTGTCTATTGGTTCCCCCTTGATCCAGGCGGTAACGCCCAGGCCCGCAGCCCTGACAGCCGAGACAACCGCCTGGCTTGTAACGGTGGAGGCGGTTATCGCCGCCACGTCTTCTTTTACCTTAAAGGGATCGAAGACGGACTTGCCTGCAAACTGACCGTAGAAGGTGATCCCCTTGGCCCGGTCCACAAAGTAAGAGGGGGATGCGGCGTTGGCTCCCAGTCCCGGCGTATCCTGATGTTCCAGAATCTTTACCCCGGAGATTTTGCCCTCCACCCCAACTCCCACCAGCATCTTGATGGGACCGCCGTAACCGGCCCGGGAAAGGCGAAGCGCCGCCCCGGCCAGTTCTGCGCCCCGGCGGGCTTCGTACTGGCTTTCTATGGTAACCGAAGGATCCGGGCTCTGAATTCCTGAGATCTCGTTAAAGGCATCCGCACCGGGGAAAAGTTCCTTTAAGGCCGCTTCCAGATCCGCCTGCTGGCGCTGGGCGATAATCCGGGCGGTACCGGTATACACAAAGGCGAGCATTACGCAGGCGGCGGCGGCGAAAAGAGCCAGGGTAATTCCCAGCTTGAGCATGTTTTTCATTTTGCCTCTCCCTGTCCGGCGTGGGCAGTTCCGGGTTTCTTCTTCGGCGCAAATCCGTATTTCCGGGGCAGCAGCTTATTAAGAAAGGGAACGGCGGCATTCATGATCAAGATACCGTAGCTGACCCCTTCGGGATAGGTTCCCCACCTGCGGATCAGTATGGAGATTATCCCCGCGCCGATGCCGAAAATGATTTTTCCCTTGGCGGTAAGGGGGGAGCTTACATAATCGGTGGCCATAAAGACCGCTCCGAACATAAGGCCCCCCGAAAGGATACTAAAGAGGGGATCGAGTCCCAGGATGAAAGCAGAAACGAAGGCGGCGGCGATCATCCCTACCGGCGCCCGCCAGTCTATGGTTTTGCTAAGAAGGAGAAAGATAAAGGCGGCGAGGATCAGCCAGACCGGAGACTCTCCTATGGAACCCGGATGCCGGCCAATGAAGAGGGTCTTCATCGTGGACCAGTAGGAATCCGAGACGGAAAGATGGGCCTGTGCCAGCACTTTCCCCAGCCCGGATACATCGGACCCGGCCTTGATGATGCCCAGCGGGGTAACTCCGCTGATTCCGTCTACCAGGGTGGCGCTGCTCATTGCGTCGGTAAGACGGAGGGGAAAGGGATTTGATGGAAAATGCCACTTGGTCATGGCTGCGGGAAAACTCATCAGGAGGAAGGCCCGGCCGATCAGGGCGGGGTTAAATACATTAGCCCCCAGGCCGCCGAAAAATTCCTTGGCGGCGACTATTGCGAATACCGCCCCCAGGGCAGTCATCCAAAGGGGCGTAGAGGGGGGGATGATCAGAGCCAGCAGAAGTCCCGTTACCCCCGCGGAGAGGTCTCCGGTACGGATCTCCTGCCTGGTAATCAGCCTGAACAGGGCTTCGGCAATTATGGCCGAAACTACCGATACGGCAATGTTAAGCAGCGCCTGAATTCCAAAAATAACGGCGCCGAAAACCGAAACCGGGGTCAGGGCGATGAGCATATTCGCCATGAGCGCCCTGGAATTGACCGGCGAAGCAATGTGGGGACTTGAGGCCAGTAATATGGGCGGGACGGATGGCGCCTGATTTGTTGTGGGTTCTCCCATGGGATCTCCTTAGTTTTTTACCGGGGCTGCGGCCCTGGCTGCGACGGCGGCCCTGGCGGCATCCGCCTGCTGCTTCATCCGCAGGCGCTGTTTCCCGATCCTAAAACGCTGAACCAGCTTGATCCGGGCGGGGCACATGTAGGTGCAACTGCCGCATTCAATACAATCCATCAGCCCCGCTTTGACCGCATAGGCCAGATCGCCCGCTTCGAGGCTGTTGTTCATGATCACCGGGGAAAGCCTGCAGGGACAGTTGCGGACGCAGCGGCAGCAGCGGATACAGGGACCCTCCAAATCGGCGATGGTTTCCTCTCTGGTCATCAGGATGATTCCGGAGGTGTTTTTCTGAACCGGCACTTCCAGGGAAGGGACGGCAGCGCCCATCATGGGGCCGCCGTAGAGGATCTTGGCAAGCCTGTCATAATCGATGTCCATAAACGCCTTGGGCAGATCCGCAAGAAGGGTGCCGATGGGAGCCCGGATATTTTTGGGAGTTTTACAGGCCCCTCCCGATACGGTCAGGTCCCGGTCAATCAGGGGTTTGCCCAGGGTAAAGGCTTCGGCTATGGCGATAAGGGTTCCCACGTTTTGAACAATACAGCCCGCATCCATGGGCAGACCCCCTGAGGGAACCTCCCGGCCGGTCAGGGCGGAGATCAGCATCTTTTCTCCCCCCTGAGGATAGCGGGTACGGCAGAGGCCGATGGAAATATCCCCAGGAATATTTCCCAGCCGCAGTTCCTGCTCGATCATGGGGATGAGTTTTCGCTTGTTGTCTTCCATGCCGATGATGGCCCGGTTTACCCCGGTTATCTTCATCACTATGGCAAGGCCCTGTACCAAAAGGTGGGGCTTTTCGGTCATCGCCGCCTCGTCGGTGGTAAGGTAAGGTTCGCATTCGGCCCCATCGGCGATGATGATGTCAATGGGTTTTTCCGGCGGCGGGGAGAGCTTGACATGGGCAGGGAAGCCCGCGCCTCCCATGCCAAGTATGCCCGCTTCCCGAATTCGGGACAGGGCTTCTTCCCTGGTACAGCTTAAAAAATCCAGGGGAGGCATCAGTATGTCCGCGGTCTGTTCCGCTCCGTCCTCCGCTTCGATAATAATACAGAGTCCCACCGTATTGTTCGATTGGGTCCGGGGTTCTATCTTCTTTACCACTCCGCTGATCGAAGCGTGGACCGGCACGGTCATAAGCCCCGGAGATTCGGCGCCGGCGATTTTTTGACCCCGTACCACCCGGTCGCCTATGCCGATCAGGCTCTTATTCGGCGCCCCAAAGTGCTGATGTATGGGGATAACCACCCGCCTGGGAGCCGGAACCAGCTCCACCGGCTTTCCCTCAGTGGCATGCTTCCGGGCAGGAAGCCGCAGCCCCCGCTTAAATGTACTAGCAGCCATGCGGCTTCTCCTTCTGCTGCCTCAACGAATGGCTTTCCCCATCCTGAAATTCCCCCGCCGAAAAGCGGGATTTTTGGATATAGGCCCGCCTGTAAATCAACTGCCGCAGAACGGATTCCGGGTTTGGCTGTCTGTAAATAAGGCGCATATTATTATTATCCTATGGATAAGTGAAAAGGCCGTCAAGGTTTTAATTTTCGGGGAAAAACTGCTCCTACTCGCTGGATAGTTCCGCCAAGGGAATAGGCTTGGGGGCGTCGTTTTGTCCCTCTACCTGGGCAAGTTCTTCCATCAATTCCCGGCCCCGCCTGGAAAGCTTTACCGGAATCTGGATTATCAGCTTGATATAGAGATTGCCCCGCCTGCTGCCGGAAGGCACTCCCTCATCCCGGATACGAAGCATCTTGCCGTTCTGAATTCCCGGGGGAATCTTTACCTTGATGGTTTTGCCCTCCAGCGTACTGACATGGATATCGGCGCCCAGAACGGCTTGGGTTACCGAGACGGGAACCGCACAGTACAGGTCCAGATCCTGACGTTCAAAATATTCGTGAGGCTTGACCCGGATAAATACATAGAGGTCTCCCGCTCCGCCGGGACCGGCGTCTCCCTGCCGGGGTATAACCACCCGCTTACCGTTTTCCACGCCCGCGGGGATGGTAACCATGATCTTCTGACGTTTCTTTTGAGTTCCCGAGCCTCCGCATTCCTTACAGGGCTGCTCGATGATATAACCTTCGCCGCCGCAGGACGGGCAGGTGGAGGCAACCGAGAAGAAGCCCTGACTATGGCGTACCTGCCCGGAACCTTGACAGGTGGGACAGACTTTTTTGCCTCCCCCGTTGGCCGCTCCGGAACCCCTGCAGGCGGGACAGGAATCGTTCCTGCTGTATTGAATTTCAACTTTGGTACCGAAGACGGCGTCTTTGAAGGGAATTTCGATGTCGTAACGGAGATTCGCCCCCTGACGAAGACCGCCGCCGCCGCCGGATCTGCGGCTGCCCCCGCCAAAGAAAGTATCGAAGATCCCTGAAAAGTCTCCGAAAATATCCTCGAAACCCCGGAAAGCCTGGGAAAAGTCCTGGGCATTTCCTGCGCCCATGCCTTCAACTCCGGCAAAGCCAAACTGATCATAGGCGGCCCGCTTTTGGTCGTCGGAAATGATTTCGTAGGCCTCGGTGGCTTCCTTGAACCGTTCCTCCGCTTCCTTGTTTCCCGGATTTTTATCAGGGTGATATTGGATAGCAAGCTTCCGGTACGCCTTTTTTATGTCATCCTTGGAAGCGTTCTTTGGTACGCCAAGTACTTCGTAGTAATCCCGCTTTGCCACCTCATTACCCTTTTTGAATCAGGCTGCGGAGAATTTATCCTAAGCAAATTCTCCAAAGACAAATATTCCCGGCATCTCCAAAGATACCGGGAATTGCTGATTATTTGTCAGAAAAAGAATAGCCCATTGGACTTGTCCGGAAACCCGGTTGGTTCCTGCGGACCACGGTCCGGCACAAGACCTCTCGGAAAACGCGGATTTCTTGACGAAACCCACGTTTTTCGTTGTTTTTAAGCGGTTGTTGACGAACCTTTGGTTCGATAGAAACTGAAGTTTCCGAACAACTCCATTCTTTTTCCGGCAAATCCGAATCCAAGAAGTAAAATGTTACCTCATTTGTCTCCGTCATCCACTACTTCGTAATCGGCGTCTTCGGCGCTCTTAGTATTGCCGCCGCTTTCTCCGCCGCCGCCGGCAGCCTCCGGGCCGGGGCCTGCCCCGCCCTGAGCGCCGGTCTGCTTGTAGACCTCTTCGGCGATTTTATAGGAAACCTGCTTAAGGGCTTCGGTCTTGGCCTTGATGGCTTCGATGTCCCCGCCCTCAAGGGCCTTGCGCAGATCCGCAATGGCCTCCTCCGCCTTGGACTTGTTCGCGGAGTCGATCTTGCTCCCCAGATCCTTAATGTTTTTCTCGGTACTGTAGATCATGGTATCCGCTTCGTTCCGGACCTCCGCCTTTTCCCGCTCCTTCTTGTCCTCTTCGGCGTGGAGTTCCGCTTCCTTGACCATCCGTTCAATGTCCGCATCGTTGAGCCCCGAGGAACTTTCAATGCGGATCTTCTGCTCCTTGCCGGTGCCCAGATCCTTGGCGGACACATGGACAATGCCGTTGGCGTCTATGTCAAAGGTAACCTCAATTTGAGGGACCCCCCTCGGCGCCGGAGGAATGCCGACCAAATCAAAACGGCCCAGGACGCGGTTCTGATTTGCCATTTCCCGCTCACCCTGCAGGACCTGGATGGAAACCGCGGTCTGACCGTCGGCGGCGGTAGAGAAGATCTGGCTTTTTCTGGTGGGGATAGTGGTATTTCTGGGAATAAGTTTGGTCATAACGCCCCCCAGGGTTTCAATGCCCAGAGAGAGGGGGGTAACATCCAGGAGGAGTACATCCTTTACGTCTCCGCCGAGTATGCCGCCCTGAATGGCGGCGCCGATGGCTACCGCTTCATCGGGATTAACCCCTTTGTTGGGCTCTTTCTTGAAAAGGTCTTTTACAATCTGCTGTACCGCGGGAATCCGGGTAGAACCGCCCACCAGGATAACTTCGTCGATCTGATCCGCAGAAAGTCCCGCATCGGAAAGGGCCTTTTTGCAGGGCTCCTTGGACCGCTCCAGCAGATCCTGGACCATTTGTTCAAACTTGGCCCGGGTCAGGCTTTTCTGCAGATGTTTGGGCCCGCTCTGATCGGCGGTAATAAAGGGAAGATTCACCTCGGTGGTCTGCATAGCGGAAAGCTCTATCTTTGCCTTTTCCGCCGCCTCCCGGAGCCGCTGAAGGGCCATCCGGTCCTGACCGAGATCAATGCCCGTATCCTTTTTGAATTCCGAGATAAGCCATTCCATGATCCGGCGGTCAAAATCGTCGCCCCCCAAATGAGTATCTCCGTTGGTGGACTTTACCTCAAAGACCCCTTCTCCCAGTTCCAGGATGGAAACGTCAAAAGTTCCACCCCCCAGGTCATAGACGGCAATGGTTTTTTCCTTTTTTTGATCCTTGTTGAAGCCAAAAGCCAGGGACGCCGCGGTGGGTTCGTTGATGATCCGCTTTACTTCAAGGCCGGCGATTTTCCCCGCATCCTTGGTGGCTTGGCGCTGGGCGTCGTTAAAATAGGCCGGCACGGTGATGACTGCTTCGGTTACGGCCTCGCCCAGATAGTCTTCGGCGGTCTTTTTCATCTTTTGAAGCACAAAGGCGGATATTTCCTGGGGAGAATAGAATTTCCCCTCGATGTCCACCCGTACATCGTCGCCCTGTTCCACCACCTTGTAAGGAACCAGCTTCATCTCGTTGGTAACCTCCGAGTAACGGCGGCCCATGAACCTCTTTATAGAATAAATAGTGTTTTCCGGGTTGGTGATCATCTGGTTTTTCGCGGGCTGACCCACAACCCGCTCGCCCTTACTGGTGAAACCGACAATAGAAGGGGTAGTACGGCCCCCTTCGGCATTTTGAATAACCACCGGTTCGCCGCCTTCAAGGACGGCTACGCACGAATTGGTAGTTCCCAGGTCAATTCCGATTATCTTACCCATAGCTGACTCCTTCCAACACTGCCTTAAATATACTTAAAGTTATAGAAAAACAACTACTCCGCCGCCGGATCATCCCCGCCGGCGTTTTCTTCCGGTTTCGCCGGGGCCTGTTTATCCGGATCCCCGGTCCCTGCCGGAGTTTCGGGCATCAATACCTTTACCTTAGCGCTTCTTACTACCCTGTCCTTCAAGGTATAACCCTTGAGGAAATCTTCCTGTACCACCGGCTCGGTTATTTCCGGGGATTTATCCATCATAATTGCCTCGTGCCGGTTAGGATCGAAGGCCTCCCCGGCGGAATCAAAACGTTTAAGCCCCCACTTGTTTTCCAGCTGGGCCCCAAGCCGTTTTTCGATCATGCTGATTCCCTCAAGAAAGGCGTCAAAATCGGCGGCGGCCTTTTGGGATGTTTCCGCCGCCTTAATAGCCCGCTCAAAGTCATCCATGATGGGGATAAGGTCCAGGAGCAGGTTCTGATTGGCAAATTCGATGGCGTCCTGTTTTTCCCGGTTCATGCGCTTGCGGAAATTTTCAAATTCCGCCGCCTTCCTGAGATACTGATCCTTCGCCTCCGCCAGCTGGGCTTCCAAACAGGCCAGCTTTTCACCGGGATCTTCAGCCGCTTCCGTCTCCGCCCCTGCCCGAACTATTTCTTCGGACCCCGGACTTCCGGCAGCTTTATCGCCGCCGGCAGGATTTTCCGGGGATACGTTTTCAGGAGACGGCTCTTCCGCCTTTGATTCGCCGCCATGGGATGCATGCTTTGACATGAAATCTTCCTTAAAAAACCGTTCTAGGAAGCCTAAGACATTTCCAGGGACTTCCTTCGTATTTTGTATTAATTTATCCGAAAGAATCTGTATAAAAAGTACTTAATCCGGGCGGTAAAGGTCAAGAAAAATCTACATTAACCGGGAAAGACGGGGAATTTCTGCCCTTATCCGGCCGGCGTTACAGGAAGAGCAGCAGGGCAGAGGCAATAGTCAGGGCATAAACCGCAATCCTGTACTGAGATTCGGAAACTTTTTTAACAAAAAGTATCCCCAGCCAGATTCCCACGAGGATAAAGGGGGTTACCGCCAGATCGAAGGCCAGGGTCTTAACTGTAATGTTATGCCAGAAAAAAAGCTGAAGCGGTATTTTGAGGTAGTTTATGATGAGGAAGAACCATGCGGCGGTGCCGATAAAGCCGGTTTTGGGGAGCCGCATAGACAAGAGGAAGATGGACATGATGGGCCCCGCGGCATTGCCGATCATGGTGGAAAAGCCTCCCATAATGCCGAAAAGGGCGGCAAACCACCAGGCCGCCGGGGCTTCAAGATTCCCCTTTTTGCGGGACTTGACGATGTCGCTCCAAATCATCACCCCCAGTCCGGCCAGGACGCAGATTCCAATCAGGATCTTGAAACCCCGGTTAGAACTGATGAAGCTGTCCACCCAGAGGGCTAAAACAAAGCCTGCCAGCGCCCAGGGAACCAGCCTGATAACGTATTTCCATTCGGCGTGGCGCCGGTAATAAACAACGGCGAAAAGATCCGCAAAGCAAAGCAGGGGCAGCACTATCCCGGTAGATTCCTTGGCCCCGAAAATCAGGGCGAAAAGGGGAACCGCCACGGCGGATATGCCGTTTATCCCCGTTTTGGACATGCCGAAACAGATGCAGCTAAAGATAATCACCGCCCATTGCCAGGGAGTAAATTGATAGGAGATAAGGCCGGAGAAATCCATGGGCCGATTTTATCAAAGGATCCGGGAAAAGATAAGCTGGGACAGGCGCTTGCGGCGCTTTTTGCCGTATTATAAGGTAAAAGCATGATCCTTTATGATTTTTCCCTGAATGCGGTCTTCCGGGATTACGGCATTATGTTACCTATTGCCCCGGACCGGCCTTCCCGGATTCTGGAGCATTTGACCCGGACCGTGTCCGCCGGCGCCGGAGAGGATGCCCTTTCGGCCTTTCCCGGTCCGGTTCTGGATATAGCCGGCGCGCAGGCGGCGCTGGAACTGCCGCCGGGTCCTGCGGTAAACCGGATCGATCTGGAGCGGGTACATCAGAAGGAATTTATCGCCGGTCTTTACGGAGACGGCCCGGAAGAAGGTAGTCCCGTTAAAGCCCTGCTTAACGCATATGAGCTGATTGATGCCGGTGGGCGGCCCCGCCGTTATGAGCCGGAGCGGGCGGTAAAGCCCCTCTCCGCCCTTTTCAAAACCATTCTTGCCCAGGCTGGAGGAACCTATCTGGCCTGCCGCCTGGCCTTAACGGATTCGTTTGCGGCGGGGGGTCCGGGTTTCTGCTATTACCTGGGAGGAGGCATGCACCACGCCCGGTACGACAGCGGGGCCGGGTTCTGCCTGATCAACGACATCGTGATCGCCGCCCGTAAACTCCAGGCGGAGGGCCGGGCCCGGCTCATTTGGATTATTGATGTGGATGCCCACAAGGGGGACGGTACTGCCGAACTCATCCGTTTTGCCCGGAAACGGGGCGAACTGAGGGCCGCCGGTACGGCGGAAATTCTTAATTTGTCGGTACACATGGCTCAGGGCTGGCCCCTGGACCCGGAAACCCTGGAACAATCCCGGCCTGACCGGGCCCCCCGTATTCCCGCGGATGTGGAAATCCCCATCGAAGCAGGGGGGGAGGACCGGTATATCCCGGCGCTCCGTCAGGGTTTTAACGGGCTTGAATCCCTGTCCGCAGCCTGGGCGGCAAATACCGGCGGCTGCGGCGTCGTTATGGATGGCGCTGGCGGCGGCCGTTTTCCCAGGCCCGGTTTGGCCGTCGTGGTGGACGGCGCCGACCCCTATGAATACGACGGCCTCCCCTCCAGCGGCCTCCTCAAGCTGACCCTGGAGCAGTGCCTTGAACGGGACCGGCTTATCTACAAATTTTTGCAGGAGCAGGGCATCCCCTCGGCGTGGATCATGGCCGGCGGCTACGGAGAGCGGGCCTGGGAACCGGCGGCGGAGTTTCTCGCAGCCCTGGCTTCCCGCTAGCAGCCTGTTGCAGTTGTGGATTTTTTGCGCTTGATGCCGCAAAAAATCCCCGATTATTGGGCTGCGCGGACCTTTGGTCCGAACGGAGTTTGCAGGGTAAAAAATCGCCTGATCGGCGATTTTTTGGGGTTTTATGCGTGAAGCGCAACAAACTCCTAGGCGGCTGCGGTTTCCGCAGGCCGGGAAGGTTCCGCCCCGGTGTGGTTAAAAGAAGAAATGAGTCCCATACTGGTCGATAAGAACCAGCGCCCCCAGAACCGCCGTGTATACCGCAAAGCCGGTGAGGGACCGCTCCCGGATTATTTTGAGCATCAGCTTTACCGAGAAAAAACCCACCACCGCGGCGCTGAGGGAACCCGCCAGGATGGCCCCCGCGCCTATACCGCCAGAGGCCGTACCGGCGGCAATATCCCCGGCCTGAATGACCGATCCGCCCGCCAAATCTTTTAACTGGAGAACCAGGGCGCCCAGAATGGCCGGTATGGAGAGGAGAAAGGAAAAACGGGCGGCAAAATCCCGGTCCAGCCCGCGGGAAAGGGCCCCCGAAAGGGTAAATCCCGAGCGGGACACCCCGGGGACAATAGCCGCCGCTTGGAGAATGCCGATGATAAGCGCATCCAGCCAGTCCATGGCGGGCTTCGTTCCCGGCGCCCCCCGGACATTGCCGGACCGTTTGGCAAGGATCCCCGAAATCAACAGGGCCAGGGAGGTAAGGAGGAACGCGAAGCCCAGGAAACTGCCGGACTGAAAGGCCTTTTCGATAGCGTCTTTGAAGAGCAGGGCCGCAATTACCGCCGGCAGGGTTGCCAGGATGAGAAAACCCGTCAGCGCTTGAGTAGGATGGCGCAGAATGTCCAGGATGTCCTTCCAAAGCACCACAAAAACCGCCGCCAGAGTACCTGCGTGAACCATGGTATCAAAGAACAGGGCCGGTTCGGAGATGCCAAAAATCCGCTGAAAAAGCACCAGATGACCGGAGCTGCTCACGGGCAGAAATTCGGTAAATCCCTGGATTATCCCCAATAGCACCGCCTCAAGTATCCCCATGACCCCTCCGCTGTACAACCATAGCGGCATTATCCCCATTATGCAAGGTTCTCCGGCGGCTGGTCTTCAAAGTAAAAATGGAAAATATACAAGGCCTTCCCAAAACTTCAGTTTTTGGGAAAGCAGCCTTAGATTTAAGCTTTTCCCAAAATTAACCGGGTTTTGGGAAAAGCTCACACGGCTTAAAATTGTTCATATTTTGAACAACCCGGAAGATGGAGCATTGTCATCGCTCCTTTTTTAATATATGCTTTTATCAGAACCCCGTGTTTTGGGGCGAATTCGGCAAGCTTGTTCCGGCGGCGGCTGAGTTTGGTTAAAGTTATGGCGCCATGATCCAAATGGGGAGTCAATTCCCCGCTGGAGGCATAAATTTGCCTAAATTTAACCTGATTCGTGTTCTGCTCTGCGGCCCATTCGAATTTGTACGAGAAAGTCTTTGCGGCAGGGGTTCGCCGGTGAAAATTTGAAAAAACTAATACGGAAACTGCCCGCCCTGGTTACGGCGGCGCTTATTTGGGTATTTTCTTCCCAGAGCGTTCTTCCCCGGCCCCGGGGCATACCGGGTTTCGACAAGGCCATGCATTTTGCCGCCTATGCATTTCTGGCCGCCGCTCTGAACCTTTGGTTCCCCCGAAAAAAGCGGGGATGTTTACAGGCCCTTGTACTGACCGCCTGTATCGCCTCGGTTTACGGGATTATTGACGAGATACACCAGTACTTTGTTCCGGGCCGGAACTGCAGCTTCTGGGATTGGACTGCCGATACTTTGGGCGCGGCGGCCGGTGCGGGTGCGGCGCTGGCGGTGTGGCGGTTTATAATACATAAGAACGGACAGGATCAAAGCGGACTTCAAAATCTATGAATTCAGTTTTTAAACTGCTTTCACTTTTTACCCCAAGAGAACGGCGGGGTCTTATCCCGCTGACCATTACCATACTTTGCGCCTCTTTCCTGGAACTGATAAGCGTTAGTTCTTTGGGCCCCCTTATGGCAGTGGTGGTTGATCCGGGTATAGTCCGGCGGCAGCGGATTCTGGCTTATCTATACCGGATTGGCGGTTTCCAAAATGACCATATTTTTCTTATTTTTCTGGGGACGGCGGTTTTCATGCTGGTACTTCTAGCTGCTGCCCTTAAGATAGGCGCCCTCTATCATGTAAACCGTTTTGCGGCAAAACGGCGCTATACCCTGGGGCTTCGCCTTTTTAAACAGTACTTGTACCAGCCCTACCGCTATTTTCTGGATCATAATACCAGCGAGTTGTCCAAGAGTATTTTGAACGAGGTAGATGCGTCTATCAATGGCGTACTGCTTCCTGCCATGAATACCCTGGTCTATGGACTTATAACAGCGGCGCTGTTTGTTTTTATCGTCATCATAAATCCATTTTTAACCCTTGCCGCCCTTGGTGTGTTTGGTACTGTTTACAACGCCCTTTACTTCTTTGTACGATCCCGGCTTAGCCGTTATGGCAAGGACAGGTGGGATGCAAATACCCTGCGCTATAAAACCGCCGCAGAGGCCTTCGGCGGCATCAAGGATATAAAAATTTTAGGCAAAGAACCTTTCTTTGTCTATTCCTACGGCCTGGGGGCCAGAAGGTATGCATCCGCCGAGGCGGCAAATCAAATACTATCCAATCTGCCTTCTTCGGTTATGCAATCTCTGGCTATCGGTTTTACCATAGCTATGATGATTGTCCTGCTGCTTTTACGGGGTTCCTTTTCTCAGATTGCGTCGACGCTGGCGGCTTTTGCTTTTGCTATTATGCGTATGGTCCCCGGCTTTCAAAATACATTTCAAAATGCGGCGCAAATTCGGTATCATACCCATATTGTTGATAATCTCCATAAAGATATAACCACCTTGGTTTTACCGCCGGATATACCTGCCAAGCCAATTCTGGATAGAGAGCCGGAGCCCGTTTCTTTTGACAAAAGCATTACCTTGGAAAAAATTGAATTTTCTTATCCCATTTCGTCAAAACCGGTATTAAGGGGAATTAATTTACGGATTCCCAAAAATGCCACCGTGGCCCTGGTCGGCGCTACCGGCTGCGGCAAAACTACCCTGGTAGATGTAATTATGGGGCTGCTTGAACCTTCTTCGGGTTCAATACTGGCGGATGATATGCCGGTAAATGCAGAAGATATCAGCCGGTGGCAGCGTAATTTCGGCTATGTGCCCCAGCAGGTATTTTTAAGCGATGATACCATGGCGTCAAATATCGCCTTTGGTATTCCCGTGGAACTACAGGACAGAGCCGCCGTTGAACGGGCCGCCCGGGTGGCGAATCTTCACAATTTTATCAGCGCCGAACTGCCCAACGGTTATAATACGGTGGTGGGAGAGCGGGGCATACGGCTGTCCGGCGGCCAGCGCCAGCGGGTGGGGATAGCCCGATCCCTTTATCATGATCCCCATATTCTGGTTATGGACGAAGCTACCAGCGCTCTGGATTCAGTTACCGAAGAATCGGTGATGGATGCCATACATAATCTGATGCATTCAAAGACCATTATTATCATTGCCCATCGTATTTCCACCGTGCGGGAATGTGACATGATCTGCCTTATGGAAAAGGGCCGCATCATTGCCCGGGGAACCTACGATGAGCTTCTGATGGAAAACGCCCATTTCCGGGCAATGGCGAAGGTGGAGAAGAAAGCGGTATGAAGGTTGTAATCCTGGCTGGCGGTCTGGGAACGCGCCTCTCGGAAGAAACGGATCTGCGGCCCAAGCCCATGGTAGAGATCGGAGGCAGGCCAATCCTCTGGCATATCATGAAGATTTATTCCCATTACGGGTTTAACGAATTTGTGGTGCTCACCGGTTACAAGTCCCATATGATCAAGGATTATTTTATCAACTATTATACCAGATATTCGGATATTACCGTCGATATGGCATCCAATACGGTTGAAGTCCACAAGCATCGAAACGAACCATGGAAGGTTACCATGCTCTATACCGGCCAGAATGTAATGACCGGCGGCAGGCTTTTAAAAGCTAAAGAATTGCTTGGCAGTGAGAGATTTATGCTTACCTACGGCGACGGAATAAGCGATATCAACATTCCTGAACTGCTTGCCCATCACGAGAAGGCCGGTAAGGCCGTAACTTTAACGGCGGTGCAGCCTACGGGGAAATACGGCGTCTTGGAAATAAATGCCGGCGGCATGGTCAATTCTTTTTTAGAAAAGCCCCAGGGCGACGCATGGATAAGCGGCGGTTTCTTTGTGATGGAGCAGGCGGTCTTTGATTATTTAAAACAAGGAGACGCTGTTATTTTGGAGCGGGAACCCATGAAAAAGCTTGCCGCCCAAGGACAGCTTACCGCCTATAAACATACCGGTTTCTGGAAGGCTATGGATACCCTGAAGGATAAAAACGAATTGACCAGTATGTGGACCCTCGGAAATGCCCCCTGGGCTTTATGGAAAAGGTAATGAATGCGATATCACAGCGGGGGGTATTGGTGGACCTAATAGATTTTTCGAGAAACGAAGACAATATAGCTAAGCAGGCTCATATTGAATCAGTTTTATTATGGGGTAATCCTGATGCTGTTCCGGATTCGGAAATAACGATTTGTATTCCGACTTATAAAAGGCCAAGCCTGTTAAGAGAAGCTATAGAGAGTGCCATAAATCAGGTTACGGATATTCCTTATAGAATAATCGTAGTAGACAACGATCCGGATTTTGATAATACGGAAGTATATGATATAATAACATCTTTTAATCAAGTCAAATTAAGCTATTATAAAAACAGGCAGGATCTTGGAGGGGCTGGTAATATGAACCGTTGTGTTGTCTTGGCTAAAACAAAATGGGCAGCCTTGTTACACGATGATGATTTATTGCTAAATAATTATGTCATAACAATTTTAAAAATTTTATTAAAACACGGGGAAAAGATTGATGGATTATGTAATACATATAAGCAGCAAAATTATCCATTCGAACAAAAAAAGTTATATTCATTTCTTAAGAAAACATGCAGAAATATACGCAGAATATGTTTGTTTTTTAGGGGAGATATTATTAAAGTTCCCGTTTCAGCGAATTTATTTTTAGGTAATGTTTATGGCGTTCCAAGCTGCGGCATGGTATTCAAGAGAGGAAAATTTGTTGAAAGCGGCGGCTTTAAGACCCAATACGCATCATGTGACTGGTTTTTTATGATATTTTATGCAGAACAATATAATTTGTATAAATTGAAGGCCCCGGCAACTGCTATATATCGATGGGGGGTTAATGTTTCATTATTAGAAGGAGTGATTAAAGCCCACGGAGAGGAAAGGAAAATTTGTTTTTTCTCATTAAAAAAATATAATCCAATTTGCCGGTTCTTGATGGATTTCTTTAAAAAAGATTACGACATGATTATGAATTCTCGTTTCAGGGCAGCCGTACCAACTTCCCTGCTTTATAAATTTGTACAATTCATATATGCCGTGTTTATACCTAATAATACCTAGAACCGTTTCAAAATTATTCCGGAGATTTTAGAAAATGTCGTGTACGGTATTGGGGTTTCTGAAGAAACAGGCAATTGAAAATAATACATATACTAATTTTTACATAGGAGAAATAGGCATTGATTTCTGTTATCATGCTTACCTATAATCGTGAGGTGTTTGTTTCCCGCGCGATTGAGAGTGTCCTCGCGCAGACATTCCGTGATTTTGAGTTTATCATCGTGGACAACGGCAGTACTGACCGCAGCGGGGCTATTGTCGATGAATACGCGGTTCGTGACAGCCGGATTCGGGTGATTCACCGTAAGCGTGGTAACATCGGCAGCGGGCGTAATGCCGGGCTTGGCGCGGCTCGTTGCGAATGGATCGTGTTCATCGACGACGACGATTGGTGCGAGCCGGATTTTTTGGAGTTTCTGTACGCGCTAGCGGATAGTAACGACGCGGATATTTCAATCTGCGGCGCAGCCGATAAGGTATCCTGCGAAAAGTGCGTGATGAGCGCGGAGGAAGCCGTGATTGAGCTGCTCTGGCGCAAGCGATACAATGTCCAGTTCCCCACTAAGCTCCTGCGGCGTAAATTGTTTAATGGCATCCGCTTCTCTGAGAACGCGAAGTACGACGACATTGAGCTTATGCCGAAAATTCTGGCAAGCGCGAACCGCGTCGCGTACCACGGACTGCCGAAGTACACGTTTTACCGCCATGGGGACAATAACTCCGCGTGGACAACAGATCACAGCCTGCTTGACAATTCTACGCTCGCCGAATACCTGTCCGTATACCGCGAGCGGACGGAGTGGCTGTCGGCGCGGTTTCCGGACAGCATACCAGCATGGCGGTACTTCGAGTGGTCGTTTATGATAAGCATGGTGGAGAAAATCACAAGGCTTGGACTAAAGGATTGTGGGGAACAAGCAGATATATTAAAGCAGGAACTTGCGGCAAACCGTGACGAATTTTTAAACAGTCCGTACATCCTTAATTTTGAAAAGGATTGGGTGGTGCAATATCTACCAAAACAATTGGAAGGTAATGGAGGTAGGAATTTCTAAAATGAAGTATTTGATTTTATATGGCGCGAGATACTTTGCCAGAAACTAAAAAATATGTGATAAATGTTTCTACGGAAATAAATTTGCTTCTATTTCCATCGCCCGTTGTGATTGAAGATCATGGTCAGTTTATATGAAATGGGTATTTCGTTCTGGGTTCAAAATAATATTTTGTGGTAATTGTGCATAGATAATAATTTACTTTAAAGATAAAAGGGAGGAGTCAAATCCAATGAGTTCATTTTTAAAAGAATTTTCTGGAATCAAAGCGAAATACGAAACAGGTGAGAACAAGCACGAAAAATTATTACTGAAACAAAAGTTACTTTCACGTCCTATCGTGTTATACGGGCTAGGTTTTTTTGGTGGCGTTATAGTCAAGAATTTCAAACAACAGGATATAACGATTGAGTGTTTTTGCGACAGCCGTAAAACCGGTGTCGATGCAGAAACAGGGCTCCAAATTATTACGCCAGCAGAACTTTGCGAAAAGTACTCGGATGCGAATATTGTAATTTCAGTCGCTAATCCAAACAATGAAAAATCAGTTTATAACACTGTAAAATCACTTAATTTTTCTGATGAGCAGATATTTCCATTTAAGGTGGCATACCAGTTTATAAAAAAGTCTCGGGTTGAGCTGGTAAGTTTGCCTTTTGAAGAAATTCAAAAACTCTCCGACGGATTTGAATGGGCGTATGACTTTTTCAAAGACGAAAATTCACGAAAGGTAATACTTGATATTATTAACGGTTATCTCTTTAATACTACATTTAGTTATGACCCTCCACAGGATTCATACTTTCCAAAAGAACTCATACTTAACGATAGCGAGATTTTCGTTGACGGAGGTATATACACGGGTGATACCACGGAAGACTTCATCAAAAGGGTTAATGGCAAATACAAAAAAATTATTGGATTTGACATTGATGAAAAGAATCTTTGCCTCGCAAGAACGAATTTACAGAAATACAGCAATATAGAAATTATTCCCAAGGGTTTATGGAGTTGTTCCGAAAAACAGAACGCTGAACTTGGTATAACGGCGGGTAGCAATATAAAAGAAGGGGCTTCTGATGTTGTTGAACTTACTTCTTTGGACGAATTGTTTTTCGGTTGTCCGTTGCAAAATCTCCCGACTTTTGTTAAATTGGATGTGGAAGGCTCCGAAAGGGAAGCATTGATAGGAGCCAGTAATATAATAAGAGCTGTTTCGCCCAAATTAGCCGTCTGTGTGTATCATAAACCTAAAGACGTGTTTGATTTGACACAGCTGATATACGAATCGAACCCGAATTACAAATTCTGTCTTAAACATTACTCTCCCTATGTTTGGGACACGGTGCTATATGCGTACAATGATTAGACAACATGTTTAACTAATCTACTTTACACAAACTGAGGAACTAAGCTAAAATGAGAATATGGGAAGGGATCTATTAGATACATACCAGTGATTATTTATTGTATAGCGAAGATCAGACAACGGCGACAAGATTATCGAATCTGTTGGAGGGGGAAGTGGGTCATTATAAAATTACCCGTTTTTTTCATCGGAATTATTTGACGAAAAAACATTTTGGAAGAAGGTGGTCAAAGCCTTTGAACGAGAAGAAGCTTGCCTGATATTCGATGATATGGCAATTAAGAAGTCCGTACAATGGATGAGAATAGCAGAAGAGAAGCCCGTGAAAATTTGGACAAAGGATTTGGGGTTTTCGGTGATGGTATTTAGACAAATCTTTAGAAATAAAGATGGGACAGTGGGAGAACGTTTTTTAGTAACAAATGATTTCAGTTTAACAGGAGATAAGATAAAAATACTCTACAAGAAATGGTGGAAAGTGGAAGAGTATCATAAAAGTTTAAAGCAGAATGCTTCAATAAGAAACTCACCTGCACACCAAGAAAGGACTCAGAGCAATCATGTATTTATAGTGGTATTTGAGTATGTGAAATTGGAAATGCTTAAACTTACGACAGGACGCAATTATTTTGCCTTGAAAACAAAAGTATCTATGGCTTTACTTCAAACCTCCATGATAACATTTCAAATATACAATCTCTTGCTTTCGCATAAGGTGGGTTACTATGTCTGAACCGTTAATTTTGCGTCGTTTGTGCATTATACCGACGATAAAATGTACTTTGTGCTGCAAATTATGCAGTAACTATATTCCTATATTTGGCAATGTTGAACACGTTTCAATCGAAGAATTAATTAACGATATTGACCAAATCTTTGATTTGGTCGATTATACGGAATGGTTGCAATTTGTTGGTGGCGAAATCTTTATGCGTAAAGATCTATGGCAAATTTATGAATATTGCCTTACATACAGAAAGAAATTCGAAAAGCTGATACTTATTACAAATGCAACATTATTGCCATGCAACAAGGATGTTGATATAATTAAACGTTATGGGAATGGCGTGCAGGTACAAATCAGTGATTACGGAAAATATTCATATAAAACAAAAGAAATGACCGATTTGTTTATGAAGAACGACATTCCGTATGTTGTGAAAAAATACTATGGCGAAATGCAACACTATGGCGGTTGGGTCGATAACACCCATTTTGAAGACAGAGGTAAAAGCGAAGCCGCCATTTTCGAACAACATAAAAATTGCGGACAGGTTGTGATGCAAAACTTTCATCTTTATCGTGGAAAATTTCAAGGGTGTGCGAGGTCGTTGTTAGCGAGCGTGCTTGGGAAAATAATACCAGCCGAGCGAGATTTTGTGGATCTCTATGACAATATAAAATCCAAAGAAGAAAAACGTGAAATTATACGGCATTTTAACGACAGCCCGCGTGTTTCTTGCAGAAGTTGTGTGAGCTTTTCGGAAAACGTTGAACGATTCCCGGCAGCTGAACAATTGTAATAAAAAATAAAAATAAGGTGGTTTAATATGGATAAAGTTTTAATTCAAACAGGTGCTTTCAACGCGGAAGATACACTGCCTGCAACTATTGAAAGTGTTTTGGCGCAGACTTATACAAATTTTCATTATGTCATAGGAGATAACGGAAGTACGGATGGAACGATGGATATTATTAAGAAATACGCAAAAAAAGACAGCAGAATATCTTATGTTCAAACGTATAAAAATTTTAATGGTAGTTTTATGAAATCTCTTTATTCATTTTGGAATAGTTATCATATAATAACGGATAGTCAGTCTTTTGGAAAAACTGATGATTGGTGCTGTTTTGTGGACAGTGATGACACTCTGAGCCCCTATTTCGTAGAAAAATTACTTTTATACGCTACTGAAAACAACCTTGATATGGTGGCCTGCGGATGGGATTTTGTAAGATCGACGCGCGTAGATCACCGTAATATCAGTGAAAGCTATGTAATAGAACGAAATAAATTTTCTGACGAACTCTCTGAATATGATAAATTTATGGGACCTGTATGGAACAAACTGTTTAGGTACAGTAAAATAGCGTCAAATCGAGATATAAGATATTACGAAGATAAATTTGCTTATTTATTCCGCGACGGTACTTTCTTTTATGGTGCGGATACCTGTTTTGTGTATTTATTTTTGTCAAGGCTTGAGCGTTTCGGGTTAATTTCGGACATCCTGTATAATTATAATATCCGAGACGAATCAGAAACACGGCGGAGGTTTTCTCCAATGAGGATTATTGCTGATCGTAGACTTGCGGAAGTGCGATTTGATTTCCTACAGGAAATAGGAGAGAAAATTTCACAGGAAAACTATGATTTTATTATGAATATCTATTTCAAATCATCAAAATCGACCATGGATTTGCTGCTAAAAGATGATCGATATGATTTGAAAAAAAAAATGGACTATCTGCACGAAATGTTCAGTTATAAGCTAATGGACGAAGTGTTCCCTTTACATTTCAAATAATGGAGGATTATTATGAGATTCCGGAAACAATCTCTCTATTGACCCCACGTATAAGTTGACTCTGCGCCATTTTACTGATAATGTTTTTGAATCAATTAT